>NZ_JBHMIS010000029.1:0-58501 GCF_048060415.1 Micromonospora sp. LOL_024 | reverse complement strand
GGACGACCAGCCACCCCGACAGCCTACTATCAGCGGCCGAATTAACGACTCAGGACACTAGCACGGGACCGCCACTGCGAAGGATGAGCAGCAGATCGTCGAGCCCGGGGACCAGGACCGGCGCGCCAACCGGTGCCAAGATCCGGCTCGCACCGGGCACCGGGTACCGGCGATGAAGCCCCCGTTTACCCCCCGAAAACCCCTGCCAAGCATCGACATTCAGCGACAAACCACGATCACTGCGGTCTCATGTTCTAGCAGGTCAACGACAAGAATCGACAACCAACGACAAGACAGCGATCGTTACTGACGGTAAGAAGAGGTCGTCGGTTCGAATCCGGCCACCCCGACCGAGATGCAGAAAGCCAGGTGAGGATAGCTCACCTGGCTTTCTGCCGTGCCCAACTCGGAGCTGGCCGATCAGGTTCCGCCGCTGGCAGTTCTCGTGCCGCCGGTTCCGTCGGACGTCGGCGACCTGACGGCGGACGAGCGGCCCGGATGAGCAGCGAGGGGTTCCCGGCCGGTCGGCCGGAAACCCCTCGCGGTGAGCTACTTCAGAGTGCTGGCGTCCTGCCTCAGGACGCGCTGTCCCGGCGCAGGATCAGCGAGGCAATGCCACCTAGGGTCACCATGGCGGCGCCGATACCGAACAGCCACCACAGCTGGGTCGGGTCGGTTCCGGTCACGGGAAGGGTCGGGCTGGGGCTGACCGTCGGTGGTTGGGTCGGGTCAACGGTGGGCGACGCCGTCGGCGTCGGCGTCGGCGTCGGCGTCGGCGTCGGGGTAGGTGAAGGGCCGAGCGGGCGTTCGCAGCGCGCCTCGGCGACGATGACGGTGCCGACGGGGATGTCCAGCAGCGGCCCGCCGATGATGCTGCCGGTCAATCGCAGGGTCGCCTGCACGGCGATGGCAACGGCACCGTCCTCGGTGACGGTTTCGACGTTGGTCAGCGTGGCGACCAGTTCGGCGTCGATCAGGCCGGGGACCACGACCGCGGCACTCGCGGTGACGCCGGGGGCGTTTGGCACCAGCTCGATCGGCACGCCGAATAGTTCCAGCCCGGTGAGGGTGGTGTCCGCTGTCTGCGCGCCGGTCTGCGGGCAGTTGACCGCCGCGGTGATCACCTCGGCGTCGATGACGGGGGTTCCGAGGATGGCCAGGGCCAGGTCGGCGATCTCGGCGTTGGCCGATGAAGCCGTCTCGTCCCGGGTTGCGCTTACCTCGACGACCGTGCCCGAGGCCGTCACGCCCACGGCGCCCGGGATGGTGATCGCCAGAGCGGTGTCGGTGTCCGTGCCGCCTCCAGCGGGCGCGGTCGCACTTCCGATGACCACGTCGGCCGTGATCACGGGAACACCGGCCACGGATGCGGACAGGTCGACCACGACGCCACGGGCGCTGGCATCGCCGGGCGCGGCGAGCGCCGGGGCCGCGCTGGACAGCGCTACGGCACCGACGGCGACCGCTATCGCTCCGGTGGCAGAAATTCGCCGAATTACTCTCACGTTTTTCGCCTCTACTCGATCAGGCCCTCCCGGCCATCGAGAAGGCAGATCGACCCTATCCACGATTAGCCATAATCTGCTATAAAACGGACAAGATGTAAGTGTTTCACCATCTCCCGAACCGAAGGACCGCCGCCGACCGCTTCAGGCGGTCGCCGGTCGAGATCCTCGGAAACGGAGACCGGCCCTGGGCTGCCCGTCTCCGCACGGTGCACGGCGGCACCACGCCCGGTAGCCTCGGGCGGGTGCGGATCATCGCGTTCCTGGCCGTCTTCATCATCGTGCTGACCGCTGTCCTGCTGGTCTTCGTGGCCATGACGGCCAGCGCCCGACGCCGACGCCAAACCTCGCAGCTTTCCGCCCGCTGGGCGGTGCGCCACTACGCCATACCGGGGCGCGGGCACACCGTCGTCGGGGTCACCCTTGCCGACGCGGACGGCCGGGTACACGGTGAGCACGTGGTAGCGCGCATCCCGGACGACGCTCAGGACTGGCAGCGCGACTTCATCGTGGCCCGGCAGGAGGCCGAGGAGCGCGCGTTCCACCTCAACGCCGACCGCCCGTCGATCGAGGGCTGAGGCCACCTGCCGGGCCGGTGCCGTCCCCGCGCGGCCCCACAGGCCACATCCACAGCCTGTGGATAGCACATGTGTACGATTCAGGTTGCTCACAGGTCGGCGTGAGTACGCTTGATCAGCGACCCGGCGCCACCGGGAACGGATCCCTACCTGGAACGACGTGCGAGTGGATCACCAGAAGGTCGTTCGTGATGTGACGGTCCGGCTGCCCATGGCGTCGACCGTCACGGAGGCGTGCGAGGCGGCCGTCAGCGTCCTCGCCCGCTACACCCCTGCCACCATCGCCATCCTGCTGCACGTCCACGGCCGGCTCCGCTGCGTCGCCGCCACCGGATCCTGGCAGGTCTTCGCCACCGTGGCACCGGACGCCGGGATCGTCGGCCGGGTCTACACCGGCGGAGAGCCGGCCGTCGTCCCGGATGTCGAGGCCGACGCCGACCACATCCCGGTACGCCCCGACGTCACCGCCGAGCTGTGCGTACCGGTGCTGGATCCGGCCGGCCGGGCGATCGGGGTACTCGACCTGCAGTGGACCGGCCCGGCCGACCTGCTGTCCTGGCAGGTGGTCGCCGAGCGCGTCGCGGCCCGCCTGGGCACCGGAATCGTGGCGCTCGGCGGACCGGCGGAGAGCCGCAGCGAGAAGTTGCTCCGGCACGCCTCCGCGATGGCCGCCGCCACCACCGAGTGGGACCTGATGGGGGCTGCCATCGCGGCGGCCCGGGACGTGTCCACCCTCGCTGCGGCCGTTCTGCTGCTCGGCGGTCGTGGCGGCCCCCGACTCGGCGCACCGATGGTTGCCCCCGGCGGACTTGAGACGCGGGTACGTGCCGAACTGGGCGAGGTGGGCCGGCTGGCGCTGGGGAGCATCATCGACCGGGCGCACCGCTATGGCGCCGGTTACACCCTCGGCGAGTCCGGCCACCCACCCACCGCCGAACACGAGCCGCTGGTCCGGGCCGGGGTGGGCACGCTGGTGGCGGTACCGTTCGGGCCGCCCGAACGGGGTGGGGTGCTGCTGGTCGCCGACGAGCGGCTACTACGACCGGATCCGACCACGGTCAACCTGATGGAGTTGCTGGCCGGCCAGGCGTGGGGCTGCCTGGACCGGCTGCGCACCCTGGATCGACTTCGGGAGCAGGCCAGCTCGGACCCGTTGACCGGACTGCGGCACACCGGCCCGTTCGGGCAGCGGATCGCCTCCGTGACTCCCGGGCGAACCGCCCTGCTGGCGATCGACGTGGACGGTTTCAAGACCGTCAACGACACCTACGGCCACCAGGCGGGCGACCGGGTGCTGATTGACCTTGCCCGGGCGTTGGAGGGGGCGCTTCGCCAGGGCGACGAGCTGTACCGGATCGGCGGGGACGAGTTCGTCGCGGTGATCGAGGTGGGCCGCCCCGACGAGGCCGTACGGGTTGCCGAGAGACTCACCGCGGCGGCCCGCCGGATCGGCCGGACGATCAGCGTCGGAGTGGCCCTCCCCCACCCGGGCGAGTCACCCGAGCTGACCCTGCGCCGCGCCGACCAGGCTCTCTACGCCGTCAAGCGCCAAGGCCGCGACGGCGTCCACCTCTCCGCCGCCTAGCGGGTGAGGTCTTTGGCCAGGAGTTCGGCGATCTGGGCGGTGTTCAGGGCGGCACCCTTGCGGAGGTTGTCGCCAGTGACGAAGAAGTCCAGTGCGCGCGGATCGTCGAGCGCGCGGCGGACCCGCCCGACCCAGGAGGGATCGGTGCCGACCACGTCGATCGGCATGGGGAACTCACCGGCCGCCGGGTCGTCGACGACGATCACCCCGGGCGCGTCGCGCAGCACACCCCGGGCTGCCTCGGCCTCGATCTCGGTGGCGAAGACGGCGTGCACCGCGACCGAGTGCCCGGTCACCACGGGCACCCGTACGCAGGTCGCGGAGACCTTGAGGTCGGGCAGACCGAGGATCTTCCGCGACTCGTTGCGTACCTTCATCTCCTCGGACGACCAGCCGAGTTCGGCCAACGAACCGGCCCAGGGCACCACGTTGAGTGCCAGCGGGGCGGGGAACGGGCCGAGGTCGTCACCGACGGCCTGACGCACATCGCCGGTACGCGAACCGAGCAGCCGATCGCCGGCCACCTTGGTCAGTTGGTCGTGCAGGACGTCCGCGCCCACCTGACCCGCGCCGGAGACCGCCTGGTAGGAGGCGAGCACGAGTTCACGCAGGCCGTACTCGCGATGCAGCGGGGCGACCGCGACGATCATGGCAAGGGTGGTGCAGTTGGCGTTGGCAACGATGCCCCGTGGGCGGTTGCCCAACTGCTCAGGATTGATCTCCGGTACCACCAGCGGGACGTCCCGGTCCATCCGGAAGGCAGCGGAGTTGTCCACCACGACGGCGCCTCGGCTCACCGCGATCGGCGCCCAGTGCGCGGAGACCTCGTCCGGCACGTCGAACATCGCCACGTCGACGCCGTCCAGCGCCTGCTCGGTGAGCGTCTGGACGGTCAGCTCCTCGCCCCGGCAGTGGACCTTGCGCCCGGCCGACCGCTCGGAGGCCAGCAGGCGGATCTCGCCCCAGACATTGCGGCGGCCGGTGAGCAGCTCACACATCACCGTTCCGACGGCCCCTGTCGCCCCGACCACGGCCAGGGTGGGCAGGCCGGTCACCCGCGCTACCGCCCCGTCCCCGCGTACACCACGGCCTCGGTGTCGCCGCCGAGATCGAATGCCTGGTGGATGGCGCGGACCGCCGCGTCGAGGTCCGTGTCGCGGCAGACCACCGAGACCCGGATCTCCGAGGTGGAGATCATCTCGATGTTCACCCCGGCCTGGCCGAGTGCGGCGAAGAAACCGGCAGCAACCCCCGGGTGGGACCGCATCCCCGCGCCGATCAGGGAGACCTTGCCGACGTGGTCGTCGTAGAGCAGGCCCTTGAAGTTGACCCCCTCCTGGATCTTGCTCAGCGCGGCCATGGCGGTCGGCCCGTCGGTCTTGGGCAAGGTGAACGAGATGTCGGTGCGGCCGGTGCCCTCGGTGGAGACGTTCTGCACGATCATGTCTATGTTGATCTCGGCACCCGCGACGGTGTCGAAGATGCTGGCGGCGGCGCCCGGCTCGTCGGGCACCCCGACGATGGTGATCTTGGCTTCGCTGCGGTCGTGGGCAACCCCGGTGATCAGCGCCTGCTCCACGAGAAGCTCCTCTATCGATCCGGTGACCATGGTGCCGGTGTTGGTCGAGTATGACGAACGGACGTGGATCGGCAGCCCCGCCCGACGGGCGTACTCCACGCTACGCAGGTGCAGCACCTTCGCGCCGCAGGCGGCCAGCTCCAGCATCTCCTCGTAGGTGATGTGCTTGATGTGTCGGGCGTTCGGAACGATCCGCGGATCGGCGGTGAAGACCCCGTCCACGTCGGTGTAGATCTCACACACGTCCGCGTGCAGCGCCGCGGCCAGCGCCACCGCGGTGGTGTCCGAACCGCCCCGGCCCAACGTGGTGACGTCCTTGGTGTCCTGTGAGACGCCCTGAAACCCGGCGACGATGACGACGGCACCCTCGTCCAGCGCGCCCTTGAGCCGTCCCGGTGTGACGTCGATGATCCGCGCCCGGCCGTGCACCGAGGTGGTGATCACGCCTGCCTGCGAACCGGTGAACGAGCGGGCTTCGTACCCCAGGTTGTGGATCGCCATGGCCAGCAGCGCCATCGAGATCCGCTCGCCGGCGGTGAGCAGCATGTCCAGTTCTCGTCCCGGCGGCAACGGACTGACCTGGTTGGCCAGGTCGAGCAGCTCGTCGGTGGTGTCGCCCATCGCGGAAACCACCACCACCACGTCGTCGCCGGCCTTACGGGCGGCGACGATGCGCTCGGCCACCCGCTTGATCCGCTCGGCGTTGGCGACGGAGGATCCGCCGTACTTCTGCACCACGAGTGCCACGACGGCGCACTCCCTCCCGGTTGCCCTGAGCGTGCCGACGCCGCCGGCACCGGGCTGCGCGTGCCGACGCCGCCGGTACCGTGGCCGGCGGCGCGGGTCGGACGACCTCAGGGTATCGGGCGGCTCTGACCGCAGGGTCAGGTGATCCCACGATCCGGCCGACGGCCGCGGCGCGGGTGGTGTGCGACACGCGGGCGATGCCGCCCTTTCCGGGGGTGTCCGAAAGCCGGTCCAGCACCCAGAATGGCCGGGTGCGCCCCGTCCACCATCCGGCCCGCCCGCTGACCACGCCGATCGCGCTGCTCGTCCTGTTGACCGGCTGCTCAGCCCCGCCGCCCGCCAGCCCCGAACGGCAGCCGAGCGCCGCGCCCCGCCCCGCCGCGCTGGATGCGGCCCGTGACGAACTGGCCGCCCTCGCCGCCGCCGCCCAGGATCGGCACCTGGTCGCCCGGTACACCCTGCGGGTTGACGGCAGCGCTGACCGGCTGATCGTCTTCACCAGCGCGAATGACGACAGCTGGCGGATCGACGTACCGGCGGGCGCGCTCGGAGGCACGGCCGACATCTCGCTCGCGGCGACGAACGACGGACTGTTCCAGTGCGGGCTGCCGTCGGCGACCAGGCCCGAGCCGGCCAGTTGTGTACGCCTCGGCGAGCGCGACGACACGCTGCCACGGCGGCTCGACCCTCGGGTGCAGCATCCGTTCACCGACTGGCTCAAGGTGCTGACCGACCGGCGTGCCCCGCTGTCGGTCTCGCCGGCCATGGCACCGCCCGAGGCGACCGGCAGCTGCTACTCGGTGGAGACCACGGTCGCCTCGATCAACTCGCCGCTGGACGTGGGCATCTACTGCTTCGACACCGACGGTACGCCGACGGCGGTACGAGCCGTGTTCGGCACGCTGACGCTGGCCGCGCCGCCCGAGCCGGCACCGACCACCGTGCAGCTCGCCGGCCCGGTGGTGGACGGCGAGCCGCTGGGCATGGCGGCGCCACCTGTGGACCCGTCCGTGCCGGGCGGCGCCGTGCCGGGCGAAGCAGAACCCGGCACAGCCGGGCCGGACGTGGCAACCTTCTGACAATAAGTCCGGTTACGGGTGTTTTATCCCACACCTTGCCACCCCCGACTCGCCACTAAATCCGCCCATACGGGACGCTTTTCGCATGACCGACCTCACCCCGCTACTCGCGTTCCGCTGGAGCCCCCGGTCCTTCGATCCGGTCGCGGAACTGACCCAGGCCGAGACGGCGACGCTGCTGGAGGCCGCCCGATGGGCGCCATCGGTCGGCAACCGGCAGCCCTGGCGATTCGCGGTGGGGCACCGTGAGGACGAGACCTACAAGCGGATCCTGGTCAACCTGCCGCCGGGCGAGCAGCGGTGGGCCGGGCGCGCCAGCGTCCTGCTGCTCGCCGCGCACCGGCACGGCGGCAGTCCCTACGCGGCGTACGACCTGGGCCAGGCGGTGGCCCACCTGACCGTCCAGGCAACCGCGCTGGGACTGCACGTCCGCCAGTTGACCGACCTCGATGAAGGCGGCCTGGTGGCCGATCTCGACCTGCCCGGCGACGTGCGACCGTGTGTGGTGGTGGCGGTCGGCCAACTGGGCGATCCGTTCAGCCTCCCGGCCGACCTGCTGGCCGACGAGACCTCGCTGCGCCACCGCCGGCCCCTGGCCGAACTCGTGATGAGCTGGGCAGACTCTCCGGCCTGAGCCCGCCTCGCGCGAGCCTCGTCCCAAAGTCCGGGCCGACCTTCCCAGACGCCGTCCCATCACGTAGTGTCACTCTGTCATGTGGCAGGCGCACCTTCTCCTTGGTCGCCGCGACGAGGCCTGACGGCCGGCACCTCGTCGCGGAGTCGAACCGCGCCGCCAGCACTGCCTCGGATCTCTTGCTCGGCATCGCTGCCGGGCTTCGCTGCTGACCACATGACCACAGGAGAACTCCGCCATGGCTCACCCAGCCGGCACCACCGACGTTGACTCCGATCCCATCGCCCGACAGCGTCCCAGTCGGATGCCGTACCAGCGGTACCAGCCGTACCAGCAACAGTTCCCGATCGTCCTGCCCGACCGCAGCTGGCCCACCCGGCAGGTCGGGGCCGCGCCGCGCTGGTGTGCGGTCGACCTGCGCGACGGCAACCAGGCGCTGATCGACCCGATGTCGCCGGAGCGCAAGCGCCGGATGTTCCAGCTCCTGGTGCAGATGGGATACAAGGAGATCGAGGTCGGTTTCCCGTCGGCCAGCCAGACCGACTTCGACTTCGTCCGGCAGCTCATCGAGCAGGACCTGATCCCCGCCGACGTCACGATCCAGGTGCTGACCCAGTGCCGGGAACACCTGATCGACCGGACCTTCGCCTCGCTGCGCGGCGCCCACCGGGCGATCGTGCACTTCTACAACTCCACCTCCACCTTGCAACGCCGGGTGGTGTTCGGGCTGGACCGCGACGGCATCAGCGACATCGCCACCACCGGCGCCCGGCTGTGCCAGAAGTACGCCGAGATCCACACCCCGGACACCCAGATCCACTACGAGTACTCGCCCGAGTCGTACACCGGCACCGAGCTGGAGTACGCGCTGGAGGTCTGCGCCAAGGTCATCGAGGTGGTCGACCCGACCCCGGACCGCAAGCTGATCGTCAACCTGCCGGCCACCGTCGAGATGTCCATGCCGAACGTGTACGCCGACTCGATCGAGTGGATGCACCGGCACCTGCCGCGGCGCGACAGCCTGGTACTCAGCCTGCACCCGCACAACGACCGGGGCACCGGGGTCGCCGCCGCCGAGCTGGGCCTGCTGGCCGGCGCCGACCGGATCGAGGGCTGCCTGTTCGGCAACGGCGAGCGCACCGGCAACGTCGACCTGGTGACGCTGGGGCTGAACCTCTTCTCCCAGGGCATCGACCCGATGATCGACTTCTCCGACATCGACGAGGTCAAGCGGGCCGTCGAGTACTGCAACCAGCTGCCTGTGCACGAGCGCCACCCGTACGCCGGCGACCTCGTCTACACCGCCTTCTCCGGCTCCCACCAGGACGCCATCAACAAGGGCTTCGCCGCGCTGGAGGCCGACGCGGCCACGACCGGGGCACCGGTCGACCAGTTCACCTGGGCGGTGCCCTACCTGCCGATCGACCCGAAGGATCTGGGCCGCAGCTACGAGGCGGTGATCCGGGTCAACTCGCAGTCCGGCAAGGGCGGCGTCGCGTACATCATGAAGACCGAGCACCAGCTCGACCTGCCGCGCCGACTCCAGATCGAGTTCTCGGGCGTGGTGCAGGACGTCACCGATCACGACGGCGGTGAGGTCTCGCCAGCCACCATGTGGCAGATCTTCGCCGGGCAGTACCTGCTCGACCACCAGGCCGACCCGGCGGTGACCCTGGCCGGGTACGCCATCGGCACCGCCGACGGCAAGGTCGAGATCACCGCCCAGGTCGCCGTCGCCGGGCAGCCCCGCTCGGTCAGCGCCATCGGCAACGGCCCGATCGACGCGTACGTCAACGCGCTCGGCTCGGCCGGCGTGAGCGTACGCGTGCTCGACTACCACGAGCACGCGCTCTCCTCCGGCGGTGACGCGCAGGCCGCCGCGTACGTCGAGTGCGAGGTCGAGGGGCGGACGGTCTGGGGCGTCGGCATGGACGCCAACATTGTCACCGCCTCCATCAAGGCGGTCTCCAGCGCCGTCAACCGCGCCCGCCGCTGAGCTGCAGGGAAGGGCCCCTTGATAGCAACGCCGCGGTGGGCGTTGCTATCAAGGGGCCCCCTTGCATCCGGGTTAGCGCGGGGTGGAGACCGGCATCGAGTGGCAGGGCTGGCCGGGCGGCGGCCGACGGACCGGACGGTGGACCAGCAGGACGGCGATGGCCGCGCCGGCCAGCAGCAGTCCGGCGCACCAGAGCAGCGCGCCACGGTAGGCGGCGGTGAGTTCGGCGGGCTGCTCGTAGCCGGCGCCGGTGAGGCCGACCAGCAGCGGCAGGGCCGCCACCGCCAGCAGGCCGCCGACCCGGGAGGCGGCGTTGTTGAAGCCGCTCGCCACCCCGGCGAAGCGGTCCTCGACCGCCGCCAGCACCGAGGCCGTCAGCGGTGCCACCACCAGCGTTAGCCCGGCCCCGAACAGCGCCACACCGGGCAGCACCTGACTCCAGTACGAGGCACCTGGTGAGACCTCACGCAGCATCAACAGGCCGGCGGCGGCCAGGACCGGGCCGACCGTCAGCGGCAGCCGTGGTCCGATCCTCGTGGACAACGCACCGGCACCGGGCGAGCCGATCAGCAGCAGCACCGTCATCGGCAGCAGCGCCAGGCCGGTGAGCAGCGCCGACCAGCCGAGCACGTTCTGCAGGTAGACGGCGATGAAGAAGGTGAACCCGCCGAGCGCGGCGTAGACCAGCACGGTGAAGACGTTCAGCACCGAGAACAGCCGGCTGCCGAACAGGCCGGTGGGCAGCATGGCGGCTTCGCCGCGCCGCCGCTCGACGAGCACGAAGACCACCGCCGCGAGCAGCGCGACCACCGCCGCCGCCAGTACGGCCGGCGAGCGCAGGCCCCGGCTGGGCGCGTCGACCAGGGCGTACGTCACGCCGGCCAGACCGAGCGCACCGAGCAGCGCTCCCGCAACGTCGAACCGGCGCGCTCCCCGGGTCCTGGAGACGCTCTCGTCCCGGCTCTCCGGCACCCAGCGGAGGGTTGCCAGCACCACGAGCACGGCCAACGGCACGTTCAGGAGAAAGATCCACCGCCAGGAGAGCGCATCGATCAGCCAGCCGCCGATGAACGGACCGAGCGCGGTCGAGACGCCGGACAGGCCGGACCACGCTCCGATGGTCTTCGCCCGGTCGTCCGGATGGAAGCTGGCCTGGAGCAGCGACAGTGATCCCGGGGTCAGCAGGGCGCCGCCCGCGCCCTGGAGGAACCGCGCGGCCACCAACCAGTCGGTCCGCAGGGCCAGCCCGCACAGTACGGAGGCGAGAGTGAACCAGAGCACGCCGAGCAGGAAGATCCGCCGGCGCCCGAATCGGTCGCCCAGCGCCCCACCGAGCAGGACGAAGGCCGCGAGGGTGAGCAGGTAGCCGTTCACCGTCCACTGTAGGTCGGCAACGGAGGCGTCGAGGTCGGCGCCGAGGCGGGGCAGCGCCACGTTGACCACGGTGCTGTCCAGGAAGACCATCCCGGAGGCGAACACGGCGGCGACGAGAGTGCCCCGTCCGGCGCTGCTACGCAGCCGGAGGGCGTGCGCGGATTCAGGCATGGGTACCAATCTGCCGTGCGTCATCTGTCAGACACCACGAAACGCCGAAACCTCGCCCGGGTACTGTGCGGGATCGCCGGAAGACCGCAAGCTGGAGAGGTGTCGTCTGTGCGTACCAGATCAGGACCCTGCGCCGTGGGGGCGCTCGCGCTCGCCGCGGTGCTGACCCTCGGCGCTGCCGGTTGCGTCCCGCTGGAGGAGCCGGAGGCGCCGCCGAGTAGTGACGGCGGAACCGCCACTCAGATGCTCGACCAACTCACCGTCGCCGAGGCCAACTCGATGCGGGGCTACAGTCGCAGTCATTTCTCACACTGGCGCAAAACTGGCCAGAACTGCGATGTCCGGGACACCGTGCTGGAGCGCGACGGCAAGGACATCCAGCATTCCGGCTGCAACGTGGTGGGCGGCCGGTGGGAGAGCGTCTACGACGGGCGGTCCTTCACCGACCCGTCCAGCGTGGACATCGATCACATGGTTCCGCTGGCCAACGCCTGGCGTTCCGGTGCCGACGACTGGGACGACACGACACGCGGCAACTTCGCCAACGACCTCGACCGGCCGCAGCTCTTCGCGGTTTCCGCGTCCTCGAACCGGGCAAAGGGTGACCAGGATCCGTCCCAGTGGAAACCACCGAACCAGTCGTACTGGTGTCAGTACGCCGGTGACTGGGTGGCGGTGAAGCACCATTGGCGGCTTACGGTGACCAGCGACGAGAAGGCCGCGCTAGCCGACATGTTGGAGGGCTGCACATGGGAGAGCAAGCCGTAACCGGCACCGACGGTGGCACCGTGCCCGACGGTCCCGCCGCCGGTGCCACCGAAAACCCGTCGCCACCCGGCCCGGCCACGGCCGGGATGACCGCCGACGGCACCGCCGCCGCCGAGGTGCAGGTACCGGGTGCCGGGATGAGCGCTGACGCCGGTGGCGCCACCGGTCCGCAGAGCCGGACCACGGACGTCGTGCCGGGGCCCGGCGGGGTGATGACCGACGAGGTAGGCGTGGTCACCGGCGAGTTGACCCTGCGCACCGACTTCGCCGACGGGCAGGTCACCCTCCACGTGCAGTACAAGGACGCCGACGAGTGGTACGTGGTCACCGGCGGCAAGGCGCCGCTGGGTGACGCCGCCGCGCTGGACACGGTGCACGGCATCGCCGTCGGCCTGCTGAACCGTCCCGAGGGCTGAACCAAGCCGCCCTGCTCAGACGAACGAGCCGGGTTCGCTCGGTGCGGAGACGACGTCTGGCTCCTCGCCCTCGCCCGCCGGGCGGACGGCCTCCACGCCAACCTGGTGCGGGCGGAACTCGCCGCGGGCGATCTGCTCGGTCCAGTGGCAGGCGACCCGGCTGGCGCCAATCTCCCGCAGCACCGGCCGTTCGTCGGCGCAGCGGGTGGGTTGCGCCCACGGGCACCGGGTGTGGAAACGGCAGCCCGCCGGAGGGTTGGCCGGCGAGGGCAGGTCACCGGCGAGCAGGATCCGCTCACGGCGGTCCTCCACATCCGGATCCGGTACCGGCACCGCCGACATCAACGCCCGGGTGTACGGGTGCAGCGGCTCGGTGTAGAGCCGATCACTCGGCGCCTCCTCGACCAGCGCACCCAGGTACATCACGCCCACCGTGTCGGAGATGTGCCGGACCACCGCCAGGTCGTGCGCGATCACCAGGTAGGTGAGGCCGAGGTTGTCCTGCAACTCGTCCAGCAGGTTGACCACCTGGGCCTGGATCGACACGTCCAGCGCGGAGACCGGCTCGTCGGCGACGATCAGTTCCGGCCCGAGCACCAGCGCGCGGGCGATGCCGATGCGCTGACGCTGGCCACCGGAGAACTCGTGCGGGTAGCGGGACAGCGCCCAGCGCGGCAGACCGACCTTGTCCAGCGTCTCCGCGATGATCTTCCGCCGGCCGTTCCGGTCACCGCCGATGCCGTGCGTCTGTAGGCCCTCGGTGAGGATCGACTCGACGTTCTGCCGGGGGTCGAGACTGGACATCGGATCTTGGAAGATCATCTGCATCCGACGGCGCATCGTGCGCAGCTTGCCGGGTGCCAGCTTGGTCAACTCGACCCCGTCGAAACTGACCTCCCCAGCGGTAGGCGGGGTGAGCTGGAGCAACGCCCGCCCGAGGGTGGACTTGCCGCAGCCCGACTCGCCGACCAACCCGTACGTCCTGCCACGCGAGATGCGCAGGTCGACGCCGTCGACCGCCTTCACGTGGCCGACCGTCCGGTCGAACAGCACCCCCCGCTTGATCGGGAAGTGCACCTTCAGGTCTCGTACCTCGACGAGGATGTCGTCCCCGGTCACGGCGTCTCCTCCTCGCTGGGGGCAGGGGCCAGGCCCAGTACGACCGGCGGGTCGTCGGGAACCGCCTGCGTCGGCACCGAACCCGGTTCGGCCTGTCCCGGAACCACTTTCCGGACCTCCTCGGCGGGCGTCAGGCCCGGCAGCGGGGCGGGGTTGACGCAACGGTAGCTACGACCGTCGTGGGTGAGCACCAGGTCCGGCGGTTCGTCGACGCAGACATCCAGCTGGCGGGTGCAGCGCGGAGCGAAGGCACAACCCTCCGGCCAGGGCAACAGGTCCCGCACCGATCCGGGGATCGGGTTGAGCCGCTCTCCGCGTCCGGCGTCCAGGCGCGGCACCGAGGCGAGCAACCCCACGGTGTACGGGTGCCGTGGCTCGCGGAACAGCGGACGCCGTCGCGCGGTCTCCACCACCCGACCGCCGTAGAGCACGTTGACCGTGTCACACATGCCGGCCACCACGCCCAGGTCGTGCGTGATCATCACCAGCGCGGTGCCGGATTCGCGGACCAGGTCCTTGAGCAACTCCAGGATCTGCGCCTGGATGGTGACGTCCAGGGCGGTCGTCGGCTCGTCGGCGATCAGCAACCGGGGCTGGCAGGCCACCGCCATCGCGATCAGGGCACGCTGGCGCATCCCGCCGGAGAGCTGGTGGGGGTACTCCTTCAGCCGCCGCCTCGGGTCGGGGATGCCCACCCTTTCCAGCAGTTGGGCGGCTTCCTTGGCAGCCGCGTCACCCTTCATGCCGCGGTGCCGGGCCAGCACCTCGGTCACCTGGAGACCGATCGGTACGACCGGGTTAAGCGACGACAGCGGATCCTGGAAGATCATCGCGATGTCCCGACCCCGGATGTCCCGCCGCGACCGGTCGTCGAGTCGGAGCAGGTCGGTGCCGTCGAACATCGCCTTGCCGCCGACCCGCAGGCCAGGCTGCTTGGGCAGCAGCCCCATGATCGCCAACGAGGTCACCGACTTGCCGCAGCCGGACTCGCCGACCAGGCCGACCACGCCTCCCGCGTCGACGGAGAAGGAGACCCCGTCGACGGCCCGTACGGTCCGCTGACCGCGTCGCGCGAAGGTGACGGAGAGGTCGTCCACCTCGAGTAGTGCCATGGAGAGAACCTACTTCCGCAGCTTCGGGTCGAGCGCCTCACGCATCGCCTCACCGAGCAGCGTGAAGCCGAGTGCGGTGATGATGATGGCGACCGCCGGATAGATGGCCAGCGCGGGTCGGATGCCGATCCACTGCTGGGCGTCGGCCAGCATCACGCCCCACTCGGGGGTGGCCGAGTCGGGGTTGCCGAGGCCGAGGAAGGACAGCGCGGCGGCCTCGATGATCGCGGTGGCCAGGGTGAGGGTGGCCTGGACGATGACCGGGGCGAGCGAGTTGGGCAGCACGTGGGCCAGCGCGATCTTCGACTTGCGTACACCGAGCGAGGTGGCCGCCAGCACGTAGTCGCTGTTGGACTGCACGATCATCGAGCCGCGCAGCAGCCGGGCGAAGACCGGCACCGAGACCATGCCGACCGCGATCATCACGGTGGTCAGGCTCGGCCCGAGCAGCGCGGCGACGCTCACCGCCAGCAGCAGGCTGGGCAGCGCCAGCAGCATGTCGATGAAGCGCATCAGAGTGGTGTCGAGCCAGCGGCCCCAGCGACCGCCGAGGCCGGCGGCGGCGCCGGCGACCCCACCGATCAGCGCGCCGATGGCCAGACCGATCATGGTGGCGACGACGCCGACCAGCAGGGTCTGCCGGGCTCCGACGACCATCCGGCTGAAGACGTCCCGGCCCTGGTGGTCGTAGCCGAGCCAGTGCTCGGCCGAGTGCCCCGGGATCAGGCCCTGCCCCACCCGAACCACACCCTCGCGGATGCCGATGGTGTCCGTCGGGCCGTACGGCACGAAGAACGGGCCGATCACCGCGACCAGGACGAAGATGGCCAGAATGACCGCGCCGACGATGGCAGCCGGGTTACGTCGCAGCCGGCGGAAGGCGTCCTGCCAGAGGCTGACCCCTCGCTCCTCCTCCCGGGCGGCGAGTTCGGCGAGCCGGTCGATCTTCTCGCGCTTCTTCCCGCTGATGATCGTCACCGGACCCTCACCCTCGGGTCGATCAGGCTGTACGAGAGGTCGACGAGCAGGTTCACCAGCACGTAGACCACCGCGATGATCATGATGAAGCCCATCAGGACCGGATAGTCGCGCTGGCTGATGGCGTCGGCGAGGAAAGCACCGATCCCGCTGAACGCGAAGACGGTCTCGGTGAGCACCGCGCCGGAGAGCAGACCGCCGGTGAGCAGACCGATCGAGGTCGCCACCGGGAGCATCGCGTTGCGCAGCACGTGCCGGCGACGAACCACGTTCTCGGTCAGGCCCTTCGCCTCTGCGGTGCGCACGAAGTCCTCGTTGAGCACCTCGAGCACGCTGGCCCTGGTAATCCGGACGATGATCGCCAACGGGATGCTGGCCAGCGCCACCCCCGGCAGCACGAGATGCATGAGCGCATCGGCGGCGGCGTCCCACTCCCGGGTCATCAGCCCGTCAAGGACGAAGAAGTTGGTGATCCGGGTCGCGCCCAGGATCGGATCCTGCCGGCCGCTGGACGGGAACCAGCCGAGGTTCTCCGAGAAGATCGCCTTGAGGATGTACGCCAGGAAGAAGACCGGGATGCAGATGCCGACAAGCGACCCGCCGACGGAAGCGTGGTCGAGGAACTGACCGCGTCGGCGGGCGGCCAGGTAGCCCAGCGGAATGCCGATACCGATAGCGATCACCAGCGCGGTGACGGTCAGCTCGACGGTGCCGGGGAAGCGCTGGATGAACTCCGTGGTCACCTCGCGCTTGGTCGAGATCGACGTGCCCAGGTCGAGGCGGATCATCCGTCGGACGAACCGGCCGTACTGGATCAGGATCGGCTCGTCGAGGCCGAGGTTTCGGCGGATCGCGGCGCGCATCTCGGGCGTGCCCCGCTCGCCGAGAATGGCGGTCTCGGGGCCGCCGGGCAGCCGGCGGAGCCAGATGAACAGCAGAATGGAGAGCCCGAACAGCGTGGGTATCAGCTGGAGCAGGCGTCTGACGATGAACCGGAACACGGCGGCCTCGTAGGGGTGCGTTGCCGATCGCGGGCGGGCGCTGTGGTACAGCGCCCGCCCGCGGTCTGTGCTTCAGATCAGGACTTGAACTCGGCGGTGGCGAACCGCTCGTCGGTGAGCGGGCTTGCCTTGACCCCGGTCACGTCCTTGCCGAACACGATCGCCGGCGGCGAGTGCGAGATCGGCACACCGGGCAGGAAGTTCATGATGTCGGCGTTGATCTCCTTGTAGAGCGCCACCCGGGCCGCCGGGTCCGCGGTGGTGTCCGCCTGCCTGAACTTCTCGAACAGGGCGGGGTTGTCGTAGCCCCACTCGTCCTTCTGCCGGTCGAAGAAGGTGCCGATGAAGTTGTAGCCGTCGCCGTAGTCGCCGGTCCACCCGAGGAAGTGCAGGTCGTGCTTGTTGCCGGAGGTGGTGGCGTTCAGGTAATCCGGGCTCCACTTCAGCGGGATCGGCTCGATCTTGATGCCGGCCGCCTGGAGATCCGCCGAGACCAGCTCGAAGAGGTCCTTCGGGTTGGGCATGTACGGCCGGGTGACCTCGGTCGGGTAGTGGAACCGAAGGGTCAGGTCCGAGGCGCCGGCCTCGGCCAGCAGCGTCTTGGCCTTCTCGACGTCGTACTCGTACTTGGTGACGTCGCCGTTCCAGCCCTCGACGGTGTCAGGGAAGAAGTTGACCGCAACCTGGGCACCCGGGGGCAGCTTCGAATCGACCAGGGCCTGACGGTTGACCGCGTGGGCCAGCGCCTGCCGGACCTTCAGGTCAGCCAGCTTCGGGTTCCCCTTCTGATTGATCGCCAGGTAGAGGATGTTGAAGGCCGGGCGGGTCAGGACGTTGAAGCCCTCGCCCTTGAGCGGCTCGACGTCAGCCGGACCGACCAGGTCGTAACCCTGGATGCCACCGGAACGCAGCTCCTGCTTACGGGCGTTCTCGTCCGAGATGGTCTTGAAGATCAGGCTCTTCAGCTTGGCCTTCTCGCCCCAGTAGTCCTCGTTCCGCTCCAGGGTCAGCGTCTTGTTCGGGACGTCCCAGGCCTTGAACTTGAACGGACCGGTACCGGTCGGGTGCTCGGTCGCGTAAGCGGGGTACGTGATGTCGTCCGCGCTGCCCGAGACGTTGCTGGCGTCGTGCGCCTGCAACGCCGTGGGGCTGTGGATCGAGAAGGACGGCAGCATCAGGGCTGCCGGGATCTTGCTGGAGACCCGGGTGAAGGCCAGGCTGACCGTGGTGGGGTCGGTGGCGGTGCAGGACTTGAAGAGGCTCTCGCCGAGCGTGTCGTCCTCGTTGGCGGCGAAGCCACCCATCACGTCCTGCCAGTACGCGGTCACGTCCGGGCTCTGCATCAGACCCTTGGCGTTGTACCAGCGGTCGAAGTTGGCGCAGACGGCCTCGGCGTTGAAGTCGGTGCCGTCGTGGAACTTCACACCGGAACGCAACTTGAACGTCCAGGTCGTGCCGGCGGCGTCCGGCTCCCAGGACTCGGCGAGACCGGGGCTGACCTTGGTGCCGCCCTCTTCTGGGCGGACCAGCGTCTCGAACACCTGACGGGCGACGCGCAGCGACTCACCGTCACTGGCGAAGCTGGGGTCGAGCACCTTCGGGTCTCCGGCAACGCCGAAGACGAGGGTGTCCTTGCTACTACCGCTGGAACCTTCACGGTCGCTTTCGGCACAGCCTGCTACCGCGAGGGCCGCGGCCGCCACGGCCGCGATAGCGACCTTCGGCCTGGATGCACGCATGGTGCTTCACCTCGTCCTAGGGGGTACGGACAACGTGGTGACAGGGTCACCGATGGCCGTGACCATAGCTCCCGTTCGGACCGGCCGGAAACGGCGCGGGAAGCTCTTGGTACCGGATCGTGTCCTTAGTGCCTGGCACTGGGAACACGGACCTTCGAGCTAACGGACAAACCCCCACAACAGACTCATACAATCGAGATCATTCTGTTACATCGATTGAACGGCTTACTAGCGCCAGTGTCATACCACCGGCCGGCGCCTCTCACGGCCTGGGCGGCGTCAGACAGCAGGCGATGCCGGCTGTCCCGCTCCTGCCGCGTCCGTTCCCTCGCGTCGCACGTGACTGCCCCACCGGGCTCAGCGGACGTGGGTGCCACCCGACCATTCGACCGTCACACGGCCCGGCGTCCCTCGAAGGCCCGGCCCAGAGTGATCTCGTCGGCGTACTCCAGGTCACCGCCGACCGGTAGCCCGCTGGCCAACCGGGTCACGGCGATCCCCATCGGCTTCACCATCAGCGCGAGGTAGGTGGCGGTCGCCTCGCCCTCGGTGTTCGGATCGGTGGCCAGGATCAGCTCACGGACCTCACCGCCGCCGAGCCGGACCAGCAACTCGCGGATCCGCAGATTGTCCGGCCCGATGCCCTCCAACGGATTGATCGCCCCACCGAGTACGTGGTACCGGCCGCGGAACTCACCGGTCCGCTCGATCGCGACAACGTCCTTCGGCTCCTCGACCACACAGATCACCTCGCCGGTACGGCGCGGGTCGCGGCAGATCCGGCACTGGTCGGACTCGGCGACGTTGTAGCAGCTGGTGCAGAAGCGAACCAGCTCCTTGACCTTTCGCAGCGCCCCGGCCAGCCGGTTGACGTCGGCCGGATCGGCGGACAGCACGTGGAAGGCGATCCGCTGGGCGCTCTTCGGGCCCACGCCCGGCAGCCGCCCCAACTCGTCGATCAGATCCTGGATCGCGCCCTCGTACATCCGGGAGCTCAGAACCCGGGCAGGCCGAGGCCGCCCATCCCGCCAGTGACCGGGCCCATTTTCTGCTCGGTCAGCTCCCGGGCCGCCTCGGCGGCGTTGTGCAGCGCGGCGACAACCAGATCTTCCAGCGTCTCCACGTCGTCCGGGTCGACCGCCTTGGGGTCGATTCTGATGCCCTTGACCTCACCGGAACCGGTTACGGTGGCGGTGACCAGGCCGCCGCCGGCGGTGCCGGTCACCTCGGCCTCGGCCAGCTCGGCCTGCGCCTTGGCGATCTGCTGCTGCATCTTCTGCGCCTGCTTCAGCATCTGCTGCATGTTCGGCTGTCCACCAGGCCGCACGATGACTCCCTCAACTCGCCTACGCTGCCGCCGCCACCCTAACGTTCCCCACCGACCCCACCCCCGCCACCGCACTCCCCCGCCGCACTCACACGCCGATCTAGGGGGAATGGCCGTGAGTCGATCTCCAGAAACGATGAACTGCCCTAGATCGACGGCGGGATCAGTCGGTGATCTTCTCGGCGCCACCGAAGGTTTCGCGGAGGAGGCGGACGGCCTGCTCCTCGCTCGACTCGCGGGCGGTCTTCTCGTCGATGATCTCGTCGAGCGGTTCGTCGCCCGGGTCGAAGCCTTCGTAGGAAGGAACGGCAGTCCGTTGGACGCCGCCGGGACGTCCCACGCCATCGCGCACCGGGCCGTCGAAATCGGGATCGTACGGCGGCTCGCCGGCGAACTCGACGTCCGCGGTCCGGCGCGCCCCCTGAGCGGTACGCACACCCCGGCCGGCCGCCGCCGCCCGAGCCGCCGCGATCGCACTGCTCACCGGGGCGCCACCGGTGCCGTTGGTCACCGCGCCCTGCTGCGGCGGGACGGCCGCCCCCGACCTGCCCGGCGAACCACCCGAAGCACCGGCCCAACCCACCGGGGCACCGGCCCGGCCGCTCGTCGACACGCCGGCCCCGTCCGCCGGGGAAACCACGGGAGGCGCAGCCGAACCTCCGGGGCGAGCCGCCTCCGGCCACCCGCCGTCCAGGTCACCCCCGGCAGGGGCGGCCGGGGTCGATGCGGAACCGCCAGGGCGGGCCGGCTCCGGCCAGTCCTCCTGGGTGTCCGCGGCGGCGGTAGCATCGCCCGCGTCGCCAGCACCCGCATTGACACTGGCAGTCCGGGTGGACGGGGCAAGGGCAGGCTCGAAGCCATCGGAACCGCCCGCGCTCGGGGCGGCACCGGTTACCGGAGTCGGGCCGACGGTGTCCGGGCCCCGGCCGGCACCGGCGGCGTCCGGGTCGGCATCAAGGGCGGGACGGGACGGGACGCGAGGGCTGCCCGGCGGAATCCCGCCACGTTCACCGGCCACCTCGCACCGGATCTGCCAGCGCCCGCCCAACTCCTCGTAGAGCGCGTCGGTGAGCACCTGGGCGTGGTCGGACATCATCCGGGCCAGCACGCCGGACTTCACGGTGAGCACGAGCGTGTCGCCGTCGAGGTCGCGGACGACCGCGTCGCGCATCAGCGCGGCGATCCGCTTGTTGCTCCGGTTCACCTTGCCGACCACCTCCGGCCATACCCGCCGCACCGCGACCGCGTCCAGCACGCCCTGGGTCACCGCACCGGGGCGGGGCGGTTCCGGGGTCGCCGGATCGGGCATGACGGCCGATGCGGGTACCGGTCGCCGGGGCGGGGCCGTCCCGGCGACCGCACCGTCCTGACTCCCCCCCGATCGGCTCGAAGGACCAGGTCCGCCGGGGGGCCCGTTCGTGCCGACGCTGGAGCCCGAGTCCGTCCCACCGCCCGTCCTGGCGGTACCGTCCCTCGCCGCGCCAGAAACGGCCGGCGCCGGCGCGCCGTCGCGGGCACCGGGTGCGGGCGCGCCGGTGGCGGTAGCCGGCGCTACCGCGCCGGTTTCGGCCCTGGTCGCGGCGGCAGCCGCGGCCGCGGCGGGAGGCTGGGTGCGTACCGTCGGGGGGTTGGTGGACGGTGCGGAGTCGGCGGTGGCCGGCGGCACATCGGTGCCGGCGAGGGTGAGCCGGCGTTCCATGCGTTCGAGGCGCTGGAGGAGCCCGCCGGTGGTGTCGTCGACGCCGGGCAGCAGCATCCGGGCACAGATCAGTTCGAGCAGCAGCCGGGGCGCGGTGGTGCCCCGCATCTCCACCAGGCCGTCGTGCACGATGTCGGCGCAGCGGGACAGGGTGCCCGGGCCGAGCTGCTGGGCCTGGGCGGCCATCCGCTCGATCTGGTCGTCCGGCCCGTCGATGAGGCCCTTGCCGGCGGCGTCCGGCACCTGTTGGAGCACGATCAGGTCACGCAGGCGTTCCAGCAGGTCGGCGGCGAACCGGCGGGCGTCGTGCCCGGCCTCGGCGACCCGGTCGACGGTGGCGTACGCGGCGGCGCCGTCCCCGGCCGCGAGGGCGTCGCACATCTCGTCGATCAGCGCCGCGTCGGTGACGCCGAGCAGTGCGGCGGCCCGGGCGTAGGTCACGCCCTCGGGGCCGGCACCGGCGATGAGCTGGTCGAGCACGGAGAGGCTGTCCCGGGCGCTGCCACCACCTGCCCGCACGACGAGAGGGAAGACCGCCGGATCGACCTGCACCTCCTCGGCCTGGGTGAGCTGCTCAAGGTACGGCCGGAGGGTCTTCGGCGGGATCAGCCGGAACGGATAGTGGTGGGTCCGCGACTTGATCGTGCCGAGGACCTTCTCCGGCTCGGTGGTGGCGAAGATGAACTTGACGTACTCGGGCGGCTCCTCGACCAGCTTGAGCAGGGCGTTGAAGCCGGCCGACGAGACCATGTGCGCCTCGTCGATGACGTAGATCTTGAATCGGCTGTTGGCCGGCGCGAAGAACGCCTTCTCGCGTAGCTCACGGGCGTCGTCCACCCCGCCGTGGCTGGCCGCGTCGATCTCGATGACGTCGATCGAGCCGGTTCCGTCGCCGGAGAGCGATCGGCAGGAGTCGCAGGTGCCGCAGGGCTCCGGGGTGGGGCCGTGCTCGCAGTTGAGCGAGCGGGCCAGGATGCGGGCGCTGGACGTCTTGCCGCAGCCGCGCGGGCCGGAGAAGAGGTACGCGTGGTTCAGCCGCCCGCTGCGCAGCGCCTGCGACAGCGGTTCGGTGACGTGCTCCTGCCCGATGACCTCGGCGAAGGTACGCGGGCGGTACTTGCGGTAGAGCGCCAGTGTCACGGCGTCCCGCCTCCTCTCGACCGAGCCATTCTGCGCCGCCCCGCCCCGCCTGACCACCCACCCCGCCGCCGGAGCGGCGCAGTCCAGTGCTGATCAACTCCGTTCCGCGGGTATGGCGGCATCACGATGCTCGGGACACCCCCACGTCGGCGACCTGGAGTCGATCAACGCCGCCGCAGGGGCGGGCCCGCGTGGGCACGAGACAAAAAGGCCCCCCGTGCACCCGGCAGAGCTCGCTTATCCTTGCTGCCTTCCGGCCCTGGGGAGGTTCACGAGATACCGCCGCACGGGAGGTGGCTCCAGCCTACCCGACCCACCGTGGATCTTCAGGGGGTGGTGGGGTGGGCGGGTCGGTGGAGACCTGTATCCTGATCGGCGGAGGATTCGCCTAGAGGCCTAGGGCGCACGCTTGGAAAGCGTGTTGGGTTTACACCCTCACGAGTTCGAATCTCGTATCCTCCGCTCACCTGAGCAGCACCACGAAAGGGCCGGCCCCCGACGGGACCGGCCCTCCTTCGTCGCTACCCGATGTCCTTCACCGGCGGGTCCGGAGTCAGCCGAGGACCGAGACCGACGAGTTGGCGCCGACCGTACCGGTGATCAGGTTCTGGAACGGCGCCGGCCGGTTCGGCCCGGTGACCAGCCGTACGGAGAGATAGTCGGCGCCGCCGGCCACGTAGAGGGCAGACCGCATGCCCGCCCCGGAGACGATCCACTTCGCGCCGCCGTTGGCCCGCTGGAAGGAGCCGCCCTCCACGCTCACCGCTGACGCGGCCACGTAGAAGCCCGCCGAGTTCTCATTCCCGGTGTCGCTGCTGCCGATCCCCGTCGAGTCCGCGGTGCAGCCGGAGAGCGTGGAGTTCGGGGCGAGGACCTCGAAACCGTTGCCCGCGGTGTCCTGGGCTTCACAGCCGACGACGGTCGCGCGCGAGGAATCGATCCGGAACGCGGGAGCGGGATCCGTCGCGGTGCCGATGCCGTACGCCTTGCTGCCCCACATCTTGATGTTGCCACCGCCGAGGAGGTAACCGCCACCCTTGCAGCCCTGGGCCGAGCAGCCGCTGATGAATCCGTCCGACGCCTGGAAGTTGTATGCCCAGCCACCCGCGTTTTCGACCCGACAGTCGGTGATCTTGAACTCCCGCTGCCCACCCGCGTACGTGCCACCGAACAGGAAACCGTCGCCGGTGGTCCGGGTGACGAAGACCCGCGTCAGCCAGGGCGCCGGGTCCGGCCCGAACGAACCAGGCGCGGTGTTCATCTGGAAGTTGACCCCGTTGGCCGCCCGACTCGCCCCGTCGAGTCCGATGTCGGTCACGCACTGCCGGGTCGCGGCGGCCTGGGCACCGGACCACGGGTTGACAACCAGGGCCGCCCCGCTGAATCCCGAGGCCGCGGTCAGCATCGTGACCAGCGGGCCGGCACCGATCAGGGCCTGCTTGTCACCAAGTACCACCGGGGCCTTCAGGTTGTAGTTGCCGGGTGCGACGTACACGGCACGCCGGCTGCCCGTGCCCAGCGCCGCATTGATGGCCGCCTGAGCGCCCAGGTTCTCGTTCACCTCAAAGGTGGCCCCCGAGCCGGCCGGGCCGACCCAGGGGATCGCGCCGGTCGCAGCGAGGGCGGCGGCCTGGGCGGGCGCGATGCCGCCCAGCACCGGCGCGGTGACGGCGGCACCGGCGGTGACCGCTGCGGCCCGGAACAGTTGGCGGCGGTGTGAACGATTCTCCTGCATGCTTGCTCCCTGAGGGGTGACCGGCCTGGAATCAGGCCGGTCGAGGTGCTGATGGGCACGAGGAAGCAGCCCGGCGACGACCGGCCCGGCGCGTTTGCGCCGGGCTCTATGTGGTTTCCGGATGTGACAGATGCCCCGTGGTGGCACCGTCTCGGGCACCATCGGAGTCATCCTTGCACCCGACGGGCAATCCTGGTTGCCCACCCGTCGTACACACGTTCCATCCACAGTCTGTGGACGCAGGGGTGACCACTACCCGCAATGAACGGTAGACGGTATATAACGGTGACCGTAGCATCGACCGCATGCAGGAACCTACTTTTCTAATCCTCACGGCCCTGGCCGCACAGCCGTTGCACGGCTACGGGGTGATCAGGGCGGTCGACGAACTGTCTGCGGGCGAGGTCAAGCTGAGACCGGGCACCCTCTACGGCGCCCTCGACCGGCTGGCCGAGCAGGGCCTGGTCACCGTCGACCGGGAGGAGGCCGTCGAGGGGCGGCTACGCCGCTACTACCGGCTCAGCGACACCGGGGCCGCCGCCCTCCAGGTCCAGATCGAGCGCCTCCGCCGCCACGCCACGGCGGCAGAGGTCCAGCTCGGCAAGCGCCTCGGCGGCGCACTGATCTTCGGCACGGTCAGCGCCCATACCCTCGGCCTGGTGACCAGATGACCGGCGCCTGGCCAGCCCCCGACCGCAGCACCACCGCCTGGCCGACCGCTGACGACCGCCTGGAGTGTGGCTACCGCGCGCTGTTGCTCGCCTATCCGCGTCGGCACCGGCGGCGGCACGGCACCGAGGTGATCACCACGCTGCTGGAGATGGCCGAACCGGGGCAGCGCCGCCCGCGTACCGGTGAAGCTATGCATCTGATCGCCAGCGGCCTGCGGCTGCGGTTCCGGCTGCCGGCCGGCCGACCGTTCATGACGATCGCGGCGCTGCTCACCGCGTTGACCATGGGCGGCTTCGGTGCCGCCGCCGGCTCTTGGCTCGGCGCCCAGACATTCGCCGACCTGCCCGACGAAGCCGGCGTGGCCCGACTGACGCAGCTGGCCGGCGGAGTGGGCGAGCCGAGCCAGTACCGCGTGGAGACAAACTGGCACGCCACGCGGACCAACGCGACGGAGTGGGTCGCAGCCACGTGGGACGGCGAGCAGGTCCGGCAGCGGTTCGCCGACGAAGGTTGGTCCGTCTCCGAGCTCACCGCGGTCTCCGGGCTTCGGGTCACCGTCGGCGCGGACGGGACCACCACCGAGGTCCCGTTGCGCGGCACGCAGTTCGACGCCGAGTCGGACGGCCTGGTCATCCAGGTACACGGGCTCATCGCCGATGATGGCGGAGGCGTCTCGGTCGACGCCGGGCCGATGCGGACCGCCGCATTCCTGCCCCTGGTCGTCGGCGGCGCGGCCGTCGGGCTGGTCGTCGGCTGGCTGGTCGCGGCGGCCGTCGCGTACCGGATGGCAGCAGCACCGCCCGGACGGCGGGTGACCGCGAGTGGGCTCTGGGGGATCGCCCTGCTGGCGCTGGCGCTACCGACGGTCGCCCTGCACGGCAACGCCCTGCGGGTGTTCCGCGCCGGCGGCGTCGACGACGACGGCGGCCTGCTCACCGTGCACAGCGCCTTCACCCCGGGCGAGTACTACTACCCCGTCGGCCCGTCCTGGCTGGTCCTCGGGCTGAGCGTCGCCGGGTTGGGGATCGCCGCCGCCGTGATCCTGGTCGCCCGGTCCGGCAAGCACCCACCGCAGCAGATCGCAGTAGCCGGCTGAGCAGGGCCCCGCTAAACGATACGGGGACGGGAGCCGCCGGCGACGCTGGCGGCTCCCGGTCGGACCACCGCCCCGCAGGTCCGTCCCGGTCCGGCTCCCGCTGACCGTAGGCGGACAGCCTCCTCACCCCCGCGCACGCGCCCAGGACACGAAGCGGTCGAACAGCCCGACCGCCGACGTCGGGTCATCGAGCTGCGCGGTGGCCTCCGCGTACAGCGTCGCGAGGTGCACCAGCAGTGCGGTCCGATCATCCCGGTATTCACCCAGCAGCCGTAGCTTCGCCGCGCTGCACGGCCATGCGATACCGCAGCTCCGGCAGCGCCACGTCGGGCGGGACGGCGCGTGTTCCGGGCGACGGCGATTCATCGGCGGACCGTCCCGGCGGCACCGGCCGAAGCCGATGCAGCCGGAGCGGGTGGGATCAGGCCGGCCGGCATCACGAACAGCTCGCGGCGCTCGACCGTCTCGCCCCGGGGCGTCGAGTTGGTAGCACTCGATCCAGGTCCACCCGTCGTAGGTGGTCCGGTCGGTGCGGTGCCGGATGACCCGGATGGTGATCGGGCGGACGAACTGCGGGGACGCCGCGCGGGTCAGCAGAAACATCTCCCCCGGCACGATCGAGCCACCGCATTGGCACGGGTCAGGTCGACGGCACGGATGTAATCCGACGGCACCCCGCCCGACGGCGTGTCTGAACCGAGGATCGGCCGCCGGCAGGCTCGTGGTGTGGTTTGGCACAGGTCGCCCCGATTCCGCGTCGCCGGCTGACTGAACCGTCTGTGCGGTCAGCTCAACAGCGCGTCGAGTGAGTGGATGGGGGCCGCCGTGGATGCTCGCCCGGACGGCGGCCCCCCGACGCACGTGACCGCCGGTCAAGGGGGATGAACCGGAACAAGCCACGCCGTCGATACCCCAATTTGACGCAGGTGACGAGACAACTACATCGCGTATCGGTATGGTCACCGAATATTCGAGACATCCGATGGGAGAGGCAACGAACCATGCGCTCCGGGTGGCGCTGCGGGACACCGGGCTCACGATCGAATCGCTCGCGGAACGAGTCGGCGTCGACCCGAAGACGGTCAGCCGGTGGCTGCTCGAAGACCGGATACCGCACGCCCGGCATCGCCTGACGGCGGCAGATGCGCTGAGCAAGACTGTCTCGGACATCTGGCCGGACATTTCGAGACGTCGTGCGCTGGTCTGGTTCCGCCCCTGGCAGGAGATCGAACGCGAGGCGACAACGCTGCGTTCGTACCAACCCCTGGTGCTACCTGGCCTGCTCCAGACCGAGGCGTATGCCCGCGCCGTACTCACGGGCGGCGGCCTGATCCCCCGCAGTGAGGTGGAACGGCTGGTCGCCCACCGCATCTCCCGCCAGCTGATCCTGCACCGGGAGGAGCCGCCACAGCTCACCGTCGTGCTCGACGAGGCGGTGCTGCGTCGCCCGGTCGGCGGCCCGGCCACCATGCGTGAGCAGCTGCTCGCGCTCGCCGACGCCTCTACCCAGCCGCATATCCGGGTGCACGTGGTGCCGTCCACAGTGGGCGAATACGCCGGACTGAACGGCCCGTTCGTGCTGGCCACCGCCGCCGACCACCGCATCGCCGGCTACCTCGACAACCAACTCCAGGGTCAAGTGGTTAGCGAACAGGCCGACATCGCGGCGATACTTGCCGCGTGGGAGAACGTGCGCGGCGAGACGCTCTCGCACTGGCAGTCGGTCGACCTGATCAGGGAGGTGGCGCAGTCATGGAGTTCAGCGCAGCCACGAGGCTGAACGGCGCCCGGTGGCGCAAGAGCAGCCGCAGCAGCGGCAACGGCGGCGACTGCGTCGAGGTCGCCGGCAACCTGCCCGGCCTGGTCGGCGTACGCGACTCGAAGGACCCGACCGGCCCGGCGCTGGTCTTCACCCCGGCCGCCTGGCGCGCCTTCGTCACCGAAGTCGACAAGACCTGACTTCCGTCGTACACATGTTCTATCCACAGGCTGTGGACGCGGGGTGAGTTACCAGCTCAGCGCGGTCATCGCGGACGCCGGGCTGTTGCGCGAGGAGACCCGCGAGCTGGATCATGCCGTCCTCGGCGCGCTCCGGCAGGACTTCGACCTACTCCCGTTGACGCCGCAGCTGGTGCAGGAGCTGATCGGCACACCGCCGGACTACGCGGCCGACGAACCCGGCCCGGAGCAGCCCTTCACCCTCGTCCTCTCCGCCACGCTGACCGAGGTGCTGGCCCACTGGTCCCGGCGCGGCCCACTGGCGTACGTCGAGGCGGAGTTCGTCGGCGGGGCCGGGCACCAGGCGGCGGCGGTCTGGGTGGGCGGCACGCTGGCCTGGGGACCGCGCTTCGACGCGGCGTTCGACGGGCCGCGCCCCGAGTGGCCGATCAACGCGGCGCTGACCGAGCTGGGCGCGGAACCGGGCCAGTGGATCGACCCCTTCGCCGAGCTGGGCCTACATGTCGAGCGGAACACCGAAGGGTGGCTCGCGCACGGGCGACGCGGGCTGAGCGCCGACTACTGGGACGAGTTGGCCGACGAATGGGAAGCCCGGCAATAACCTCCTGGCCCCCGTCACGTTGGGGACTGGGGGATTCCATGAAATTGCGACAATTCGGCTTCATCGCCGCACTGCTCTTTGCTGCCTCGATCTCAGCCAGCGGGCCCGTGCCACCGGGCAACATCGCCGTGCCCGAACCGGTCGCGACGGTCGCCGTCGTCGACCGCGACGGCCTCACCGACGTCGAATTCGGCGACACGGAGAGCGAGCTGACCAGGCGCGGCATACTCCGCACCGACGTAGACGCCTGCGGTCCGACGCTGGCCGGGCACGCCCTGATCAGCCCGATCTTCATCGACGACCGGCTGGTGCTGCTCTGGGCCGACGACCCGGTCCGCACCCCGGAGGGCATCGCGGCCGGCACGCCACTCGCCGAGGTCAAGGCCAGCTATCCGTCCGTAAGCCAACTGCGTGCCCCACAGGGGACACACCGCTTCGACGGACTACTCGCCCGCGACGGCGATCGCGCCTACCTGTTCCTGCATGACGGTCACACGGTCCGCAAGGTCATCGCCGGGTACGCCGACTGGGCACACCGCCTCTTCGTCGAGGGCCACGGCCCCTGCTGACCCTGCATCCTCACCCCGGATTGCCTTAATGGGCCGTCCTCGACTGATCAGCCACCCGGAAACGGAAACGCCCGGCCGATCCTCACGGACCGTGCCGGGCGTTCTCGCTGTTCAGGAGCGGTGGCGGAGGGATTTGAACCCTCGGAGGGCGTAAACCCTCACACGCTTTCGAGGCGTGCTCCTTAGGCCGCTCGGACACGCCACCGCCGACGAGGGTACAGGACCACCGGTTCCGACACCGAACCGGTCCCTGCCAGGCCGGCCTGGCAGGATCTCTGCCATGAGTACGCACATCGGCGCGAAGCCGGGCGAGATTGCCGAGCGGGTCCTGATGCCCGGTGACCCCCTGCGGGCCAAGTGGATCGCGGAGACCTACCTCGAAGGCGCGAACTGCTACTCGACGGTCCGGGGGATGCTGGGCTTCACCGGCCGCTGGAACGGCGTCGAGGTCTCCGTGCAGGGGTCCGGCATGGGTATGCCGTCGGCCTCGATCTACGCGCACGAACTGGTCAACGAGTACGGCGTGAAGTCGCTGATCCGGGTGGGCTCGTGCGGCGCCCTCAGCGAGGACCTCCAGTTGCGGGACGTGATCGCCGCGATCGGGTCGTCCACCGACTCGAACATGAACCGGATGCGCTTCGACGGGCTGATCGACTACGCCCCGGTCGCCGACTTCGGGTTGTTGCGTACCTCGGTCGAGGTGGCCGAGCGGCGCGGCGTCGCGATGCGGGTCGGGCCGATCCTGGCCGCGGACGCCTTCTACACGGACCGGCCGGACCTCTACGACCGCCTCGCCGAGTACGGGGTGCTGGCGGTGGAGATGGAGTCGGCGGCGCTCTACACCATCGCCGCCCGGTTCAAGGCTCGCGCCCTGACGCTGTTGACGGTGAGCGACCACATCAAGACCGGCGAAAAGACCACCTCCCAGGAGCGCGAACAGACGTTCAGCCAGATGGTGGAGATCGCCCTGGACACCATCACCACCTGAGCTGAGCGCCCGACCTCACCCCGCCTCGTCGATCTAGGGCTAATCGTCGCTAGTTGATCTCCAACGACAGCGATAGTCCCTAGATCGACGAGGCGAGGGCGCCGTCCATAGCAGGTATGGGGTGGGGGTGGGGGTTTTCCACAGGGGTGCTGGTTGTCCACAGGGCGCGCGGACGGGGCGGAGCGCGGAAGGGCTTGGTGGGCAGAGTGACCGGCCATGGATCTCTACGCGCAGGCGGCGGCCCTTCCCCGGCAGATTCCGATGGGCCTGCCTCCCAAGCAGTTCAGCCAGCTGCGCGATGAGGGGCTTTCCGCCGGTGCCATCCGGTGGCGGGCCAGCCGGACGACTTACCTGCACCGGGTACACCAGGGCTATTACGTCCCCGGACCGGACGAGCCAGGGCTCCTGAGTCGGGCGCGCTGTGCGCTGCGCGCCGCATCACCGTTGGTGGTGCTGGGCTTCCAGAGCGCCGCACAGCTGCACGGTTTCGGTGTCGCTCAAAGCCAGAAGATTCACGTGCTTGCCCCGGCGACGACCCCATTTCCACAGCGTCGAGGGGTGATTGCACACCAGTCCGTACTCCCGCTTGACCACGTCATCCGGGTACTCGGGCTTCCCTGCGCCCCGCCGGCCCGGTGTGCGGTAGACCTGGCCCGGACGTTGCCTCGTCGGCAGGCGTTGCCCGTGCTCGATGCCGCCCTGTTCGCCGGGGCCGTGGACAGCGCCGAGCTGCTTGCCGAAGTGGCGCGTCACGACGGCCTGCGGGGCGTACGGCAGGCCAGAGAGCTGGTGCCTCTCGCCGACGGTCGGGCGGAATGCCGGCAGGAAACGCTACTTCGACTGATACTGCACGACGCTGGGATCACCGGCTTCGTACCGCAGTTTCCTGTGCCCCAGGCCGGCCGCCTCCGCTACCGCCTCGACCTCGGCGACCCACACCATCTGATCGCGGTGGAGTACGACGGCTCGTCTCACCTCGACGCCAACCGCCTGAGGCGCGACCGTTCCCGCCACAATTGGCTCCAGCGCCAGGGTTGGCTCGTGCACTACGCCACCGCCGCCGACCTCTACGACCCCTCGTCGATCATCGAAGCGCTTCTCGCTGCTCGTCGATCTAGGGCGAATCGTCGCCGAAGGAGATCCAGTCACGGCGATACGCCCTAGATCGACGGGAAGATCTTCAGCGGAAGAAGGCGCGCAGGATGGCGGCGTTCTCGGTCTCCAGCACGCCGCCGTAGACCTCGGGGCGGTGGTTGAGCCGGCGGTCGCGCAGCATGTCCCAGAGGGAACCGGCGGCGCCGGTCTTCGGTTCCCAGGCGCCGAAGACCACGGTCGAGACCCGGGCCAGTACTGTTGCGCCGGCGCACATGGTGCAGGGTTCGAGGGTCACCACCAGGGTGCAGCCGTCCAGCCGCCAGCGCCCCAACCGCCGGGCCGCGCCGCGTAACGCGAGTACTTCGGCGTGCGCGGTCGGGTCGCCGGTCAGCTCCCGCTCGTTGCGGCCGATTGCCAGCTCGCGGCCGTCCGGTCCGTAGACCACCGCACCCACCGGCACGTCGCCGGACAGGTCAGGACCACCCGCGGTCGTCGCGGTGCCGACGGCCGGGCGGGACGCACCGCCCACCGAGGGCGGTGCGGCGGCGTCCGGGCCGGTCACCGCGACTTCGATGGCCCGGCGCATCCAGAGTTCGTGACGCTTCCGCCGGCCGGTGCCGGTCGGGTCGGCCACGCCCTCGTCCGCCCGCGGCCCGGCCCGGTCGGGCGAGCCGGGCGTGGGCTGATCCGGCCGCACCGTTTCCAGCGCCGGGTCGGTCACGTCGGCCGACCCAGCACCGCCTGCCGGCTCAGACCTCACGCAGCTCCTCGACCTCGTCGACGCAGCCCAGCACCTGGCAGATCTCGGCGGTGACGTCGGCCGGCATCATTCCCTCGTGGGCGCAGAGCGACAGCAGCCGCTGCGCGGGGATGCCCAGGTCGGTGAGGAGGTCCGCCTCGCCCACCGGGTCCGCCTCCGGATCGACGGCGGGCTGCTCGGTGTCGTCACCACCCGTCGCGGCAGGGCGCGGCTCCTCCGGATCGTCCAGTCCGGTCACCGACGTCTTGAGGTCACCGACCAGCAGGGCACCCAACCGGGACTCCTCCGCGTACGCCGAGTCGGAGCCGAATACCCGCAGGTCCTCGCCTTCGTCGAGCCGCAGGATGACGAGGTAGGTGTCGTCCGCCTCGACGAACAGCAGCGACAGGTAGGCGTCCGGAGCGGCGTCGCGCAGTCGATCGGCGACCTCGTCGACGTCTGCGGTGCCCCGCAGATTCAGCTCGGCGGCCGTCCAGCCGCGCTTTTCGCGCAGCACGGCCGCAGCGAAGTACGACACGGTTCCCCCAAGTTGCCTCGGCACATCACACGCCGACCCGTTAAGCGTGCAGGTTAGCCGGTCGGGTCGGCAGGCGACCGGTCAACGCCCCGAAGGGCCGGTCATTCCTGGGGGAGGATCTACGCGGCGCTCAGCCGGCCAGCCGACGACGGGTGGCGATCAACTGGCGCAGCTGCTCGCTGCGGGCCCGTTGCGGCCGTTCACGTTCGCGCACCGAGCGCGCATCCGCCAACTGTGCCAGCAGCTGAAGGCGTCGGCGGCTCCGGTCGGGGTCCGTCCGCGGAGTGGTCCAGGCCATACCGGGAGAGTGCCGAGTTACGGCGATCCAGTCAAGACGGGTTTCAGTGCGTGCACGACGACGCACCGCAGTCGTCGCCGGTGGAGCTACCAGAGAGGCCAGTCTCCGCTGGTCACCCACCGGGTGAGGGCCGCGGCGGTGGCGATGCTCAAACCTCCGGCGGTGACGATAGCGACCCCGGCGGCGGCCCCTCGGTCGCCGTACCGGACCAGCACCAGAGCGGCGAGCCCGGCCAGGCCGCCGGCGAGCAGCGTCCACCAGGCGTACCCGGCGAGGCTGCGCCCGAGCAGGCCAAAGAGGCCCAGCCAGGCGGCCGCCCCTACGGCACCGACTGCGACGCTGGCGCCGCCCACCGGGTGGGGTTCGCGGTAGGTGGGGCGGGGTGGCCGGCCGGCGGGGAAGAGACCCGACGGGTTGTACGGCATCATCGGTGCCCGTACTCCTCCCACGTGTGGACGGATGTCCGTCCACCGTACCCAGTCTGTCAGGATGTCCGGGTGGTCTCGCTGACGATCGGATGTCGCCGGGCGTCCGCGCTGCTGCTGGTGTCGGTGTTCGCGGCCGGCGGCTGCGGTGCCGGCGCTGCGCAGCCGGCTTCCGGCCCGACGGCTGCGACCGGCACGCCGGCCGCGACCGGTACGCCGGCCGCGACCGGTACGACGCCGGGCACCGCCGGTCAGCTGGCGGCGACGGCGGCGCCGGCGCCGACCCGGGAGGGGTTGCCGCACGTCTTTCCGGTACGCGCGACGAAGGTGGCCTACCACCCGACCCACTCGGCGTATCCGGGAACGGACATCTTCGCCGACTGCGGCGAGCCGGTGGTCTCGGTCACCGACGGTACGGTCGGTGAGGTCAGCCGCCGTGACCGGTACGACAAGCGGGGCCCGCAGGGGCCGTACAACGGTGGCCTGTCGGTGTCGGTGCTCGGCGACGACGGGGTGCGCTACTACGGCTCGCACCTGACCGAGATCGCTCCGGGCATCGATCCGGGGGTACGGGTGCGGGCCGGTCAGCAGCTCGGCACCCTGGGCCGGACGGGTAACGCCAACAACGTCTGTCACCTGCACTTCGGCATCTCTCCGCCGTGTCTGGGCGAGGACGGTTGGTGGATCCGTCGGGGCGTCGTCTGGCCGGCGCCGTACCTCGACTCGTGGCGCAGGGGCGGCAACCGCGAGCCGGCGGCCGAGGTCGCCGCCTGGCACCGTGAGCACGGCTGTCCGGCGAGGCCACCGGCGGGCTAGCGGGTGTGTCGCGGGCGCGTCGGCAGACGGTGTCGCGTCATCTGCTTTCATCAGTCGGAAAGATTGACGCAGTTCTTGCCGGTGAACTACCGTCCGGTGAACTACTGAGAGAGCGCTCTCTCGGACTTTTCTGACAACACCGACGAAGCGTGCGCCGACCGGCGCGGCCGGACCGGCACGCGATGGAGGAAAGATGCGACCTCCCGTCCCACGCCGCCCCCACCACCGGCTCCTGGCCGCCACCGCCACCGCGGCCCTCGTCCTCGGCGGCATGGCCGCCACCACCTCATCCGCGGCGCAGGCCGCCCCGGTCGGCGCCGGCAGCTACACCACCACCCCCGTCGGCCCGCTCCCCGGCGGCTGCGGGAACCTGACCACCAACCCCCGGCAATTCGCCACCAGCACCGCCCCACCCGGTCCGGTACCCACCAACGACTGGTGGTCCTCGCTGCTCTGGAAGCGGCTGAACTGCACCTTCAGCGAGCCGCTGCACGCGCACCCGGTCGCGTACCAGCCGGTCACCGACGGTCTCGGCCTCTCCGCCACCTCCACGCCCACCATCACCGGCACCGCGACCGGCGTCGGCGAGTTCAAGTACCCGTACGTCGAGGACATCCGGGTCGCGGTGGCCGGGCTCGGCGCTCCCAACGTGCTGGTGGACGACTGGACGGACTGGACGGTCACCCCCTACTGGAGCGACGGGTCGCGCACCCTGCGTGCCACCATCGGCCACGGTCTGCCGTTCGCGTACTTCCGCAGCAGCGGTGGCGACGCGGTGATCAACGCGACGGGCGGCACCCCCACCGTCTGGTCCAACACCGGATCCACCATCGGCTTCACCGTCCGCGGCCACGACTACGTGGCGTACGCGCCGACCGGCGCCAACTGGACCGTCAGCGGCAACCGGATCGCGTCCTCCCTCGCCGGGCGGGGCTACTTCTCCGTCGCGCTGCTGCCGGCCACCGGCGACAGCGCGGCCCGCGCCCAACTCGCCACCACCTACCGTCAGTACGCCCACGCCCACGTCACCGGCACCCGCGTCGGCTACACGTACAACCAGGCGACCAACCGGGTGGAGACCCGCTACACCTTCACCACCACGCCACGCGAGGGCAGCGAGACGCGGACGGTGGTCAGCCTCTACCCGCACCAGTGGAAGGCTCTCGCCGGCGTCACCCCGATCACGCCGACCTACCCGTCGGCGCGCGGCCGGATGAAGGTGGTCACCGGCGTCGGCGAGTTCCGCACCTCGATGCAGTTCCACGGGGTACTGCCGGAGCTGCCCGCCGTCGCCACCGGCACCGGCACCGACCTGGCCACGCTGCGCCAGCAGTTGGCGGCGGTCCGGAGCGACCCGATGGACCAACGCGGTGGGGACACCTACTGGACCGGCAAGGGGCTGGGCCGGGCGGCCCGGATCGCCGAGATCGCCGACCTGGTCGGCGACGCCGAGACGCGGACCTCGGCGCTGAACGTGATCAGGTCCACGCTCAACGACTGGCTCACCGCCTCACCCGGCGAGACCGAGCGGCTCTTCTACTACGACGAGCGGTGGGGCACGCTGATCGGCTACCCCGCCTCGTACGGTTCCGACCAGGAACTCAACGACCACCACTTCCACTACGGCTACTACATCGCCGCCGCCGCTACGCTGGCCAAGTTCGACCCCGCCTGGGCTCGACAGGAGCAGTACGGCGGCATGATCGACCTGTTGATCCGGGACGCCAACAACTACGACCGGGCGGACACCCGCTTCCCGTACCTGCGCGACTTCGACATCTACGCCGGCCACGACTGGGCGGCCGGGCACGGCGCGTTCGCCAGCGGCAACAACCAGGAGTCGTCATCGGAGGGGATGAACTTCGCCAACGCCCTGATCCAGTGGGGGCAGGCCACCGGAAACACCGCGGTACGCGACGCCGGCATCTACCTCTACACCACCCAGGCGGCGGCGATCCACGAGTACTGGTTCGACGTCGACGACGAGAACTTCCCCGCCGCGTTCGGGCACTCCAACGTGGGCATGGTCTGGGGCGACGGCGGTGCGTACGCCACCTGGTTCAGCGCCGAGCCGGAGATGATCCAGGGCATCAACCTGCTGCCCGTCACCGGTGGCCACCTCTACCTGGGACACCACCCGAACTACAACTCGACCAAGTACGCGGAGTTGGTCCGCAACAACGGCGGTGAGCCGACGGTGTGGCAGGACATCCACTGGCAGTTCCTGGCGCTCGGCGACGCCGACGCCGCGCTGACGAAGCTGCGTGCCAACCCTGGCTACCCACCTGAGGAGGGCGAGAGCCGGGCGCACACCTTCCACTGGGTCCGCAACCTGGCCGCCCTGGGCCGGGTCGACACCGGGATCACCGCCAACCACCCGTTGGCCGCCGTGTTCAACCGCAACGGGGCCCGGACCTACGTGGCCAGCAACATCTCCAGTTCGCCACTGAGCGTACGGTTCTCCGACGGCACCCACCTGAACGTGGCAGCCGGACGTACCGCCACCAGCGGTGCGCACACCTGGACCGGCGGCAGCGGCGGCGGTGGCGTGAGCCCCAGCCCCACGCCCACCCCGACTGCGACGTCCACGCCCACTCCGACGCCCACGCCCACCCCGACGCCCACCCCGACTCCGACACCAACCGACCCGCCGTCCAGCGCGCCGGTCCGCTACCTGCTGTCCGGCGGTGGCCTGGGCGCGGCCGGCACCGCCGGCACCAGCACGGTGGCCAGTGCCGGCGGCACCAACCACGACGGCACGCCGACCAATCCGGTGACGTTCACCGCGACCGGGCTGAACCTGAACCACAACGGCGGCCAGACCGCGTTCGACCTCCTCCTCGACGCCGGCCAGTCGGTCGGCAACGGGGTACAGGCCCGGATCTCGTACGACCTGACCGGCGACGGCAGTTGGGAGCGGGTGGAGACGTACCGTTACTTCGCCACCGACCCGGTGCCGGGCTGGGAGCACTACACGCAGGCGGCGGGACTGCACTCGACCACCGGGGCCCTGGGCAACCTGCGCGGCGGCACCGTGCGGGTGGAGGTCTGGTCCGCGATCGGGAACAACTCCACCACCCTCGGTGTCGGCGACCGTTCACTCGTGCGGCTGCCGTACACCTGACCCCCGTACCCACAACGTCCCCGCGCCGCCGGTCGTCCCGCGCCCGGCGGCGCGGGCGCGTAGGTTGCAACCCATGACCCGCGATCCCATCGCCGACCTACGCCGGATCGCCTTCCTGCTGGAACGCGCGAACGAGGCCACCTTTCGGGTACGCGCCTTCCGGTCGGCGGCGAGCGCACTGGCCGCGATGTCGAGCGCGGAGGTGACCGAGCGAGCCCGGGTCGGCAAGCTCACCGAGTTGGCCGGGGTCGGCGACGTGACCGCCCGCTGTGTGGCCGAGTCGCTGGCCGGCGAGGAGCCGGTCTACCTTCGCCGGCTGGTCGCGACGGAGGGCACCGACCTGGACGCCGAGGCCGCCGGCCTGCGGGACGCCCTGCGCGGCGACTGCCACACCCACTCCGACTGGTCCGACGGCGGGTCTCCGATCGAGGAGATGGCGCTGGCCGCGGTGGAGTTGGGCCACGAGTACCTGGTGCTGACCGACCACTCACCCCGACTCAAGGTGGCTCGGGGGTTGACCGCGGACCGGCTGCGCAGCCAGCTCGACCATGTGGCACAGCTGAACGAGGCGCTGCCGGAGGGGTTTCGCATTCTCACCGGGATCGAGGTGGACATTCTCGCCGACGGCTCGCTCGACCAGGACGAGGAGCTGCTTGCCCGGCTGGACGTGGTGGTCGGGTCGGTGCACAGCGGGCTGAACGACGATCGGGCGAAGATGACCCGCCGGATGCTGGCTGCCGTCGCCGACCCGAACCTGGACATCCTCGGCCACTGCACCGGCCGGATGGTGCTGTCCCGGCCGACCGGGGTGACCGGACCGGGTGATCGGGGGCACCGCGCACGGAGCCGCCCGGAGAGCACCTTCGACGCTGACGCCGTCTTCGCGGCCTGCGTGGAGCACGACACCGCCGTGGAAATCAACTCCCGCCCGGAACGGCAGGACCCGCCGAAGCGGCTGATCCGGCGAGCGCTGGAGGCCGGCTGTCTGTTCGCCATCAACACCGACGCGCACGCCCCGGGCCAGCTCGACTGGCAGCGCTTCGGCTGCGAGCGGGCGGCCCGCTGCGGCGTCCCCGCCGACCGCGTGGTCAACACCTGGTCGGCCGGCGACCTGGTCGCCTGGACGCAGACCTGACGTTGCCCTGGGCCCGCCCCGGACCCGCTCAGCGGACGGCAGGCTCGACGACGGGTGCCGCCGCAGCGCCCACAGCCGGTGTCACCCGCCGACCCCGCCGGCCGATCAGGCCCTGCGACACGGCGACGCCGAGCAGCACGATCAGCGCGCCGACCGGCTGGTGCCAGGTGAGCCGCTCATTGAGCACGACGGCCCCGATCAGCACCGCGAAGACCGGGATCAGGTAGGTCACGGTGGACGCTGCCGACGCCCCCACGATCCTGATGTTGCGTAGGTGGATCACGAAGGCCAGCCCGGTGCCGAGGGCGCCGAGCGCCAGCACGGCCGCGAGCACCCGGGGTGACAGCGCGGTCGGCAACGGCGGCGGGCCGGCCACGATCGGCGCCACGACGGCGAGTTGGATGGTGGCGACCACCAGTTGGGCCGCTGACAGCGACAACCCGGACAGCTTCCGGCCGGCGATGAACTTCTTCTGGTAGGGGATGGCGAGGCCGTAGCAAGCCGCCGCGCCGAAGCACATGACCTGGCCGATGAAGTGTGCCCCGCCGATGCCCTGCCAGACGCCGAGCACCACCATCACCCCGGCGAAGCCGAGCCCCAGCCCGACCGCGCCGCGTGCGGTCAGTCGTTCGGTGCGGAAGACCAGGACCGCCAGCGGCAGCACGACCAGCGGGGTGGTGGCGTTCCAGATGCCGGCAAGCATCGACTCGACCCGCTGCTCGCCGTAGCCGAAGAGGGTGAACGGCAACGCAACGCCGAAGCCGGCGATGACCGTCAGGTGACCCCAGACCCGCGGATCGCGAGGCAGCCGGTCCCGCAGCACGACGAGCACCACGAGCAGGGTCAGCGCGCCGGCGGCGACGCGGTAGAGGGTGAGGTGCAGCGGGTGCAGCTCCGCGACGCCGACCTTTATGAACAGGAAGCTGGAACCCCAGATCGCGGCAAGGGCGACGAAGCCGGGCAGCCAGCTCCGAAGCGCCGGCCGGTCAGGGGTGAAATCCGCTGTCACCCCTGACACTCTGCTCCTGGGACAGGATATTGTCGTGCGAATTTCGGGCATCGTGTCGCGCACCACAAAACCACTCCATTGGGCCCGGCCGACCTGCTGCCCTGACCCGTGGGCGACGCGCACCACCGGCACGGCCGCCTCGCGTAGGGTACGCAGCGTGGGACGAATCGACGACCTCGCGAACCGCTATGTGGCCGACTGGGCAGAGCTGAGCCCGACCGGCGCCACCCACGTCGGCATCGCCGGCCACGACGACCGGCTGGACGATCTTTCACCGGAGGGGTACGCCGCCCGCGCCGAGCTGGCCCGACGTGCCCTGGCCGACCTCGACGCGACCCAGCCGGACACGGAGTCCGAGCGCACCGCCCGGGAGGCGATGCAGGAGCGGCTGGGCCTGGAACTCGACCGCTACGCCGCCGGCGAGACGACCAGCGAGGTCAGTGTCATCACCAGTGGACTGCACGAGATCCGGATGGTCTTCGATCTGATGCCTACCGACGGCGACGAGGCGCGGGCCAACATCGCCAGCCGGCTCAACCTTTTCTCGGGCGCGCTGGAGGCGTACAAGACGACGCTGCGCGAGGCGGCCGCCGCCGGGCGGATCAGTTCGCGGGCGCAGCTGCTTGAGGTGGCCAAGCAGTGCGACATCTGGGTAAACCCGGATGGCGACAACATCTTCCACGGGCTGGTCGAGCGGCTCGGCGCCGACGGCTCGCTCGGTTCCGAACTGCGCAGAGGTGCGGCGGCAGCCACTGCGGCGACCGCCGAGTTCGGCCAGTTCCTGCGCACCGAGCTTGCCCCGCGCGGCCGGGAGAAGCAGGCCGCCGGGCGGGAGCGCTACGAACTGGCCGCGCAGTACTTCCTCGGCGCCCGGGTCGACCTCGACGACACGTACGCCTGGGGGTTCGCGGAGCTGGCCCGACTGGAGGCCGACATGCGGACGGTCGTCGCGCAGATCTGCGGCCCCGGTGCCACCATCGACGACGCGGTGGCCGCGCTCGACGCCGACCCGACCCGCACCATCCGGGGCAAGGACGCCTTCCGCGACTGGATGCAGGAGCTGGCCGACCGGGCGATCAGCGACCTGAACGGGACCCACTTCGACATTCCGGAGCGCGTCCGGCGGATCGAGTGCATGATCGCACCCACCAGCGACGGCTCCATCTACTACACCGGCCCGAGCGAGGACTTCGCCCGGCCGGGCCGGATGTGGTGGGCGGTGCCGCAGGGCGTCACCGACTTCTCCACCTGGCGTGAGGTGACCACCGTCTACCACGAGGGAGTCCCGGGGCATCACCTCCAGATCGGGCAGACCGCTGTCCGGGCAGAGCTGCTCAACCGCTGGCAGCGGCTGCTCTGCTGGGTTCCCGGTCACGGCGAGGGCTGGGCGCTGTACGCCGAGCGGCTGATGGACGAGCTGGGCTACCTGGAGGATCCGGGCGACAAGTTCGGCATGCTGAACGGTCAGGCGTTCCGGGCGGCCCGGGTGATCGTCGACATCGGGATGCACCTGGAGCTGACAATTCCCGAGGACAACCCGTTCGCCTTCCATCCGGGTGAGCGCTGGACACCGGAGCTGGGCTGGGAGTTCCTGCGGGAACACTGCCGGGTGCCGGACGAGATGCTGCGCTTCGAGTTGAACCGCTACCTGGGCTGGCCGGGGCAGGCGCCGTCGTACAAGGTGGGCGAGCGGATCTGGCTCCAGGCCCGCGACGACGCCAAGGTCCGCCAGGGCGCCGACTTCGACCTCCGGGAGTTTCACCGGCAGGCGCTCGACCTGGGCGCGCTCGGGCTCGACCCGCTACGTCGGGCGCTCGCCCGACTCTGAGTTCGTCGGTCAGGTGTGCCGACGCCGGAGGGCGGACCCGTCGGGCCCGCCCTCCGCACACGGTTCGGCTACTCAGCCGGTCACTTCTTCTCCGACTCGTCCTGGGCGGGCCGCTGGCTCGGCACCGTCGGCTCGTCGGACTTCCAGTTGGTCGACGCGGGCGGGATTTCGTCGGTCAACAGCCCCGCCGCCCGCTCGTCGTCCCGCACCACGGGCTGGTCGACGCGGGTCGGCGCCGGGTCCGAGGCCGGTGCCGCGTCCGCGCCCGGCCGGGCGGCCACGGCGGCGGGGGTACGGCCGCGCGAGACCAGCAACGCCACGATGAGCAGCACCAGACCCAGCACGGCGAGCCCGAGCGGCGCGAACACACCGAGGATGTTGAGCTGGCCACGGCTCTCCTTGGCCCGCTCCACCGATGAGGACACGGTCTCCTCGTTGTAGGAGAAATCCGCGTCCAGCAGCGTCACCGGCGTGCCGACGTTCGGCACCAGCACCTTCTTCTGCTGCTCACGAACGTTGACGTAGGAACCGGTGACCGGGTCGACCCAGACCGTACGGGTGTTGCTGTAGACCACGTCCCCCGCGTTCGCGCCCGGAGCCAGCGCACCGAGCAGCAGGGCCACCCGGTCGGCGGCCAGCGGCAGCTTCTCGTCGGTGATCATCTGCTCGTAGCGGTAGACCTCAAGGCCGTCGACGTCCTCGGTGCCCTTGAACTCCGCCATCCGGGTCTGGCGCAGGTCCCGGTCGAAGACCTCGTAGTTGCCCTGCGCGGAACCGAACGGGAACTTGTACACCTGGCCCGCGAAGGAGATCTTCTCCGGGTTGCCGCTCTCGTCGAGGAACTGCTCGTTCCATTCGACGGCCGCGCCGGAGACCCGATCCAGCGCCAGTTCGGCGCCGTAGGCGCTGACCAGCGCCTTGGTGTCGGTCCGTTCGACGGTCTGGCCGACCCGCCAGACCACGCTGTCGCCGGCGAGGTCGCCGCTGAGTGCGGCGGTCTTGTCCCGCTCCGGCGTCACCTGGACGGTGGACGCGAGATCGGCCTGGTTGATGGCGACCGCACCATCGGTGATCTGGAGGAACGTCGCGCCCTTGGCCTCGGCCACGGAGGTCGCCGGATCCAGGTCGTAGGGCAGTTTGGTCATCGCTGGCTTGACGACGAACACCAGCCCGGCGGCGAGCGCCAGGAGCAGTACGCCGCCGCCGAACAGCACGGCACCCACGGCGCGGTGCTTCATGTTTTCCTCCCTGAGGAGCTCAGTTTCGTCGATGTCGATCGGTGAGATTGCCGCGAGGTTACTACCTGGTCACATAGCAATGCGACCCCCGGTCAGCTTTGTTTCTCCGCTACCGCGCCAGGCTGTCGTGCCCCGGTCCGGCGCAGTACGAGAACGAAGTTCCAAGCCGCCACCTCCCGAACGCCGGGCACCTTGATCACCCACCGCGCCCACCACGGGTGGTAGCGCGGCAGGGCGTCCAGCACGTCGACGTCGACGTTGCACCGGGCCCAGCGCAACGTGTCGGCGATCGAGACCGGGAAGAGCGTCTCGCGGAACCGGTTCTTCGGCGCTCGTCCCATCCGCCGTTCGTAGCGGCGGCGGGCCCGCTCGCCACCGAGGTAGTGCCAGGGTGCGGTCTCGTGCCCGCCCCACGGCGACAGCCAGGGGGTGTACGACACGAAGAGCAGCCCACCCGGCCGCGTCACCCGCACCATCTCGTCGAGCATCCAGGGTGGTTCGGCGACGTGTTCCACCACGTTGGACGAGAACGTCACGTCCACGCTTCCGGTGCGGACCGGCAGCGCGGTGCCGCTGCCCCGCAGCATCCCCGCCGACGACTCACCGGCGGCGGCGGAGAAGTCACCCACGTCAGGGTCCAACCCGACGTATCGGGCACCGGCCGCGCGGAACGCGGCGGCGAAGTATCCCGGCCCGCCACCCACGTCGAGGACCGTCCGGCCGTCCAACGCGGTGTAACCGCAGACCTGGCGTACCGAGTCGGCGGCCAGCAGCCCGTAGAAGTGGTCGGGATCGGTCTGCTCCACCAGGAACGCCCGGAACAGGGTCACCGAACGGCTCAGCGTGGCGAACCTACGTCGACCCGCCCGAAGCGCCCGAAGCGCCCGGTCGTCCGCTGTCGTCACCGCGCCACCGTCCCGTCCTCGCCCTGGCTCTACGCCGCCGTCGACGGCTCGCCGGACGTGCCCGGCGTCACATCATGCGGGATGGCCGGCTCGGACCGCACACCGGGGACCGGCACCACCGCGGCAACCACCGCGCCGATCGCGACCAGCATGGCCGCCTGCACCCACGAACGGTACGCCCAGTCTTGCCCGTGCCCCTGCAGCCGACCGGCGACGGCGGTCGCGGTAGCCACCGTCAGCCCACCCAGCACCACCACCGGCAGGGCCCGCACGACCAACTGCCGCAGCAGCATCGCGGCCAGCACGATGGCCACCGGCAGCACCCCACCCAACGCGGCGAGCAGCACCACCAACAGCACACCGATCGCCCAGCCCGCAGCCTCGGCCGGGATCGGGTACCCCCTGCCCGGGTCCGGCCGTGACCCGCGCCGCACCGGCCAGGCGGCAAGGGCCAGTACCCCGAGCACCAGGACCGCGCCCACCGCCAGCGCACCCCGGTACGCCTCGTCGGGTGCGAAGACGAGCCGGAGTTCCCCGCCGCTGCCGGATGGCAGCACCCACGCCTGCTGCCATCCGTCCACCCGGGAGGGGGTCAGCACCTTCCCGTCGAGGGTGGCCGTCCAGCCGGCGTTGGCATTCTCCGGCACCACCAGCAACGCCCGTTCCCCGGCGGCAACCCGCACCGTCCGGTCGGTGGGCGCCCAGTCCAGCACCGTGACCGCCCGAGATCGGGGCGGGGAAGGTCGGTCGGCGTCCGGTCGAAGGGTCGCGTCCTGCACGAGGAAGCCCGCCGAAGGGTAGGTCGCCAGCCGGTGTCCGCCCGCCGGCAGGTCCAGGACCGCGCCGCCCTCGCCGCAGACGCGGATCGGCACCGGCCGCCCGGCCAGCACGTCCGCGAGGTCGGCGGTGATCGAGGTCTCGTAACGGACACCGTCCAGCTCGACGGTCGGTCCGTCGCCACACGATTCGACCAGCCGGGTGTCGGCGTCGATCGGGCTCATCAGGTTCGCCAGCGCCGGGATCTCCACCTCGGCGACACCGGCGGTGGCGGGCCAGCCGTTGCCGCGCTGATCGGCGAGGCGGTACTCGGTCTCCCGCACCACGATCTCGATCCGGTCGGTCCGGACCGCTGGGAAGCGGACCGTCCCGTCGGCGTCCACGGGCACCTCCACCTCGCGGTCCGCGGTGCGGATCTCCACCCGCTGCGGCAGCGAACCGACCGGCGACCGGGTGGCACGCAACCGCAGCCGGTCGATTCGGCGCTCCCCGGACCAGCTCAGCACAAGGGTGGGACGCAGGTCGCCGGTGTCGGCGAGCCAGGCCGTGCCCGGGTCACCGTCGATCGCCGCGTGCGCCGCCACCGCCGGGTCACCGCCGAGGCGCGAGGAGGAGGTCGCTGTCACCTTCGTGCCGGTGAGCGGCAGCTCCCCACCCGGCCGGGGCACCGCTGACAGCTCCATCCGATACGTGCCGGCGGCCGGGTTGCGGAACAGCCGGTCGAGGCCGAGTGGCTCCTCACCGACCCGGGCCAGGAACCGGTCACAGCGGATCACCGTACCGGCCGCCCGCGTGGTCGCCCCGGCTCCGCCCGAGCCGCCGCCCGGCCCCGGGTCCACGCCGCTCGCCGGGGTCGGGTAGCACGACGGCCGCTCGGCCGGCCCTCGGCTGAACACCCAGCTCGCCGCCGTCGGCAGGTCGGCCGGCAGGTCGGCCGGTACGCGCAGGGCGCGGCGGGGCTCGGTGTCCGGAATGGACAGCTCGCGGATTCCGACGCCGCCGTCGAGGTGACCGTCGGCCACCTCCAGCACCGTCACCCGCACCCGGCTGGTCGCGCCGGGCAGCGTGTAGTACGAGTGACCGCCCAACGTGGGGGCGACCTCGTGGTCCACCGAACCCCGGTCCGTGGTGATCCGGAACCTGCCCACCGGCCAGCCCACCGCGAGATCGCTGACGAAGGCCAGGCGCACGCTCTCCACCTGACGCGGCGTGTCCAGGTCCACCTGTAGCCACTGACCGATCGGACCGGCCAGTGGCGCCGAGTGCCAGGCGGTGGCGTACTCCCCGTCGACCGCCGCGAACGGCAGGTGCGACGGGTCGGCCGGACCGAGAGTGTCCACGAAACTCACCGCCGAGGAGGCCGTAACCTCGCGGACGCCCTGGTAGGTCGCGGTGGTCTGGTGCCGATCGGCGGCGAAGGGCAGCAGGTCGAGGGCCACCCGTCCCTGCCGTCCCGTCTCGTTAGCGGTCAACGTCTGGGAAAGGTTGTCCCGCACCCGACCGATGTCGCGTTCCCGGCGACGCAGACCGTCGGTGACGATCCACGATCCGCCGACGGCGTCCGGAGAGTCGTCCCGGTCGCCGGCGAGGACCACCGGCCGGTCCCGCTCCACCACCCCCTGTTCCAGCAGGGGCAGCAGGGACTCGGGGCCACCGCTGACCGTCGGCACGTCGGCGGTGAGCACCGCCGAGGCGATCGGAACCGGACGCTGCACCTCGTACACCTCGACCGCCGGTAGGGAGCGGTTGCCGTCGTCCACCGGGCTGCCGAGCGTACGGGACAGCGCGTCGGTGGTGCCGAAGGCAGCGACCCGGGCGATGCCCGGCGAGTCGGCCAACGCCCGGCGCAGCACCGCCACCGGCGGCGCGTCAGCCTGGGCAACCCGGTCGATGCCGTTGCGCAGCAGCAGATGCCGGAAGCCGGAACGGGCGAGCAGGTCGGCCAGCCCGGCCGAGCCACGGCCGCTGGCCAGCACCTGCTCGACGGTGTCCATCATCCGGGTGTTGCCGGCCGAGCCGAGCGGCACCTGGTGACGCACCGCCCACGGCGCGCCGGCCAGCACCTGCATCGGTTCGTCCACGGTCCGTCCCCACTCGTACTGCCCGAAGCCGGAACCGGGCACCACCAGGGTGCGGGCCAGCGCGTCGCGGTCGGCCAGCCAGGTCGCCGCGGCACGCCACTGCGGCGGCAGGTCGGACCAGCCCGGGCCGGGGCGCAGCAGCCCCAACCAGGCCGGCGCGGCGGCCCCCAGCACGAGCAGCAGCACCGGCACGAAGACCAGCGGACGCAACCGGATGCCGGGCCGGCGTCGGGTCAGCGCGTTGTGCATCCGGGTGGCTACCGCGTCGACGCCGTGCGCGAAGCCGAGCATCAGCGGCAGTCGCAACACCGGGTCGAGCTTGTGCACGTTGCGGAACGGGGCCAGCGGGCCGTCCAGCAGGTCGCGGACGATCTCGGAGAACGGGCTGTCCAACGCACCGACATATCCGATGGTGAGCAGGGTCAGCCCGGTGAGGAAACCGGCCACCAGGAACCGTCGCTCAGGCAGCAGGTTGCCGGCCAGCCCGGCCAGCCCGATCATCGCCACCACCGCGGTGAGCGCCATCAGCACGGGATGGTCGATCAGCAGCCATCCCGCCGGCCACCACGGCTCGCCCTGCACGATGTACGCGACCCACTGGTTGGTGCCGCGTACCGCCTGGAACAGCGAGGCCACCGCCGTGGTGGTGGTGGACGACTCGATGTGGTCCAGGAACGGAAGGCTGTACTGGCCGAGCAGCAGCAGCGGCACGATCCACCACAGGCAGACCCCGACCACGCAGACACACCACCAGCCGACCAGCCGCAGGTGCGGCCCGTCCCAGCGGCGGGTGAACAGCCACACACCGGGCAGCATCAGGGCCAGCAGCACCACCGCCGCGTTGATCCCACCCATGCCGAGAACGGCCAGCGCGGAGAGCGCGGCGGCGCGTCGCGGTGACCCGATGCGACCTACGGTGACCAGGGGCAGCAGCACCCAGGGCAGCATCGAGGCGGCGAGTGTCTCGGAGGAGAGCGCACCGACCTCGGTGAGGATCCGGGGGGCCAGCGCGTAGCCGAGCGCCGCAGCGTACCGGGTCGGCTCGGTGCCGATGTTCAGGGCTCGGGCCAGCCGCAGCAGTCCGTAGAACGCGGCGACGAGCAGCAAAGCAGTCCACAGCCGTTGGGTGATCCACGGCGGTACCGCCAGCAGTTGACCGACGGCGAAGAACGGTCCCATCGGGAACAGGTAGCCGTACGCCTGGTTCTGCAGCTCCCCCGAGGTGGCTTCGGGGTTCCACAGGTGCAGCGCGCGGGCCATGAAGTGGATCGGGTTGGCGGCCAGATCCAGTTTGGTGTCGAAGGTGACCTGCCCGGGCCGCTGCCCGAAGGCGATCGCGGTGAGCAGCAGCAACGTCAGCGGCGTGCCGGGCGAGCGACGCAGCCGCGCCAGCACCCGGCTCATCGGCGGCACTGCGGGGGCAGGCAGCTCAGGTCGGCCAGGGCGGAGAAGAAGATGCGCCGCATACCACCGGGCTGTTCGGTGACGAAGACCCGTCCGCCGGTGACCTTCGCGATCGCGTTCAGATCGTCGGGGTCGATGGCCCCGCCGAGACCGATGAGAATGATCGGCAGCGGACGGCGCGGCTCCTGCAGTTGCCGGAGTTCGGCGAGGAAGTCGGCTCGCCCGATGCTGTCGCCGTCCTCGTTTCGCCCGTCGGTCATCACCAGCACCAGGTTGATCCGGCCCGGCGTCCAGTTGCGCCGCGCGTCGCGGTACGCGGCCAGGGTGCTGTCGTAGAGCCCGGTGCCGCCCTGTGGCTTGACCTGCAGGCCGGCCAGCGCCTCCGCCAACTTCTCACGCTGACCGCCCAGCGGGGCCACCGGCAGGACCTCGCGGTAGTCCCGGTCCCCGTCAACCTCGGTGGCGAACGCCCAGATTCCGAGTTCGCTGTTGGCCAGCAGCAGCTCAGCCCCCTCCCGGGCGGCCCGGACGGTGGCGTCGAGGCGGGTCCCGCCGTCCGGCACCGTCGCCGCCATCGACCCGGAGATGTCGAGCAGGGTGAGGATCCGGGCGCTGCGCTGCACACCGCTCCAGCCGGTCAACACGTCGCTGACCGTCTCCTCTGCCGGCAGCGGGACCGGCCGGCGTTCCTCGGCGAGCAGCCGGTCGTCATCGGGCAGCGCCGGTGGGAGGCCCGAAGTGGTCCGGAACCCGTAGCCGGTGAACACCTCCCGTGCCTCCGCGGCGAGCAGCCTGGCCAGGAATGTCGTGGCGGCGTCACGCGGGCGGTCCGGCGCGCCGGGCAGCACCACGTACGGCAGGTCGAGCCAGGGCACGGCGATCTCCGGGTACGCGGCGACCAGCTTGCCCTCGGCGGCCAGGGCATTGTGTTCGAGGACGGCCTGTTCGCTCGCGGCGACGATGTCGGCCCGGCCGGGCAGCTCACGGTTCGGGGTCAGCGCACCGGCGGTACCGGCCGGGCTGAAGGTCCGCTCGGCGAGGCCACGCAGCGTCGCCACCACGGTCGCGGCCGAGTCTCCGTTGTCGTCGGCCAACACCCGGACGCCGAGCAGGGCACCGACACCGGCCGGGTCGACCGCCGGATCGGGCAGCCCGACCCGGACCGGACCTGCCCGGGTACCGAGCAGCGACGCCCAGGTCAGCCGCTTGTCCGGCCAACCTGATCGACGCGCGACGTGCTCGTCGACCGCCAGCACCACCGGGGTGCTCGCCACCGAGGTGCCCTGCCCGGGCACCTCGAAAGCGCCGGAGGCTCGCGCCCGGCGCAGCCAGAACGTCGACTCGGGCAGCCAGGCGTCCGCGACATCGCCGCCGTCCGCGACATCGCCGCCGTCCGCGAGTTCGCGGGCCACGGTCGCCGACGGCCGGGCCTGCACCTCTACGGAGACACAGGGTTGGCTGCCTGCGTTGGCCCGGGCAACGCGGTCGACCGCCGACGCGATCACCGGAGAGGCCACCACCCGGAGCCGCACCTGGTCGACGCAGGTCGGTGTGCTCCGTTCGGCCTGGACGTACGCCACCGCCGCCCAACCGGCCAGCAACAGTACGAGTGCGGAACTGAGCAGCACCACCGGCGACCGGTGGGACAGGGCCCGCGCCGGCGCGGGACGGTCGGCAACCACCGCCGCCTCACCTCCTCGTCACCCCTGCGTACGACGTCCCACCGCAGGTCACAACTCCGGCCGCGACGAGTTCGGGCGCCAGGCACCGGGCATCGCATTCGGTTGCGCTGCACACCCTGCCAAGGTTTCGGCCCGTCGGCAAACCCCCGTCCGGCGGGCCTCCTTCGGATCGTCGCTGCCGAATCTGCCCATTGCGCGCGCGGGTCGGACCGCCCTAGGGTGGCGCGATCGTGCTCACTTACTCACCGGTAGGAGCAGCGTGGACAACTCCGGCACCCCCTCCCGCCATGTCCTGTTCCTCAACTGGCGAGACACCACCAATCCCGAGGGCGGCGGCTCGGAGGTGTACCTCGAGAGGATCGCCACCGAGCTGGTCACCGTCGGTCATCGGGTGACTCTTCTCTGCGCCGCCCACGGTAACGCCGGTCCGGCCGGCACGACCGATTCCGGTGTGGACGTGCTGCGGCGCGGCTCACGGATGACCGTGTACCTGCGCGCGGCGCTGACCTGTCTCGCCGGCCGGTTCGGGCTGGGCCCGCTGAGCCGACGCGGTCTGGGTCGGCCGGATCTGGTCGTGGACGTCTGCAACGGCGTGCCGTTCTTCGCTCCGCTCCACGCCGGACGGCCCGTCATCGCGCTGGTGCACCACGTGCACCGGGAGCAGTGGCCGGTGGTGTTCGGCCCGTGGATGAGCCGGCTGGGCTGGTGGATCGAGTCGTGGCTGGCGGTGCGGCTCTACCGGCGCTGCCGCTACGTCACCGTCTCCGAGGCGAGCCGGGGCGAGCTGACCACGTTGGGGGTGGCCGCCGACCGGATCGACGTGGTGCCCAACGGCACGCCCCCGGTGACCGGCCCGTCGCTACCGCGCACCACGCACCCGTCGTTGCTGGTGCTCGGCCGGTTGGTGCCGCACAAGCGGGTGGAGATAGCCCTGCGGACGGTCGCCGCACTGGTCACCGAGCTACCCGACCTGGAATTGGTGGTGGCCGGGCAGGGCTGGTGGGAGGAGCCGCTGCGCGAGCTGTCCGCCTCCCTCGGGATCAGCGACCGGGTACGTTTCGCCGGCTTCGTCAGCGAGCAGGAGAAGCACGCCCTGCTCTGTTCGGCCTGGCTCGCCCTCACCCCGTCGCTCAAGGAGGGCTGGGGTCTGACCATCGTGGAGGCCGCCGCGCGAAGCACACCCACGGTCGCCTTCCGCTACGCGGGCGGGGTCGCCGAGGCCATGGTCGACACCGAGACCGGCCTGCTGGTCGACGACGAACGAGAGTTCACCTCGGTGGTGCGCGAGCTGCTCGCCGACGACGTGCGGCGCAAGTCGATGGGCGAGGCGGCGCTGGCCCACGCGGCCCGCTACACCTGGACGGCGACCGGAGCGCGGTTCGCCCAGCTGGTGGAGCAGGCGACCGCCCGGGCCAGCTGACCGACAAGGCGCCCGCCTCGACTTCTTTCGACCGACCGCACGGAAGGCGCCCGCGTCTCGCGGGCGCCTTCCAGGTCGTTCGAGGTCAGCGCGTGCCGTACAGCGGGGCCTCGGTCTGCTCACTCACCTTGGAGTTCGCGGCCTCCTTGGCGGACGGGCTGAGCGCGCTCGCCAGACCGACGCTGCCGAGCATGCCGAGCACGACCCCGAGTACCCCGACGGCGACGAACGCGGGCAGGTTCTTCATCCACCTTCTCCTTCCGCGGGACTCGCGTGCCGGGACGCTACCACGCGGTAGCACCTTCGCACAGTGCCCGAGAACCCGAGCACCAGCACCAGCACCAGCACCAGAGTTGCGGCCAGCAGGTGGGCCAGACCGACCGGACCCGGTCCCTTCGGCGTGGACGACGGCCGCCACGCCGGATTCTCGTACAGGGTCAGCTCGTCACCCAGATACGCTGGTCGCAGGCCAGCCAGCGTGGCCCGGTCCGGGATCGGGCCGGCGGCCCGCTGCACCAGCACCCAGCGCGGGCCGGCCGCCGCCACCGGTTCGCCCGCGTCGAGCAGCTCACGCAGCCGGGCGGCCCTGGGATCCTCCCCGACGACCGCGACGCCGTCCACCCGCAGCGTGTCGTCGATCAGGACCGGCACCCCGAGGTACCGCGGTGCCGGATCGATGACCACCTGCCCGCCGTTCCAGGCGTAGCTCTGGTACTCCTGGAAGGGCAGTGAAACAACCTCACCGGGCCGTTGGCCGACCAGCCTGGCCACTGTCGCCCAGTCCGCCGGCCAGGCCACCGGGCGAAGCCGTCCCGCACCGCCGAAGGCCAGGTCGGGCAGCAACACCAGCGGCAGCAACACCGCGCCGGCCAGCAACACTCGTCCGGTCAGCTCGTCGAACCGGACCGCGAGCCACCCGGCGAGCCGCTCCGCCCCGAGCGCCCCGGCGACCACCAGAACCAGCACGTACGGCACCAGCAGCTTCTGGCCGTCGCGGAGCAGCCCGGCACCGGGCACACCGGCGACCAGCCAGCCCAGCAACGTCGCCCCGCCGGGGAGCACGCCGAGCGCCGCCACCAGCCACGAACCGACCGCCAACAGCCCCAGCCGGCCGACGATCGACCCCGGCCAGCGACGCCGCAGCAGCGGTACACCGTAGCCGGCCACCACCAGCACCAGCAGCGTCGCCAGCGGCACCAGCCAGCCGCTCCGCGAAGCCGGGGTGGCCTGCCCGTTCCAGATGCCGCCGGTACCGGCGAGCGCCACCAGCGGCCCGGCCCAGTTCTCCGCACGGGCGGCGAAGACCGCCACGCCGGCCGGATCGGACCGGCCGTCTCCGGCGCTGGCGAGCCCGGCCACCAGCCACGGGGCGTTCAACAGCACGGTCGCGCCCACTCCGGTCGGCACCGCACGGGCCGCACCCGGGTACCGCCCGACCAGCAGCACGAGCACCACGACCAGGGCGAGGAGCCCACCGGTGGGCGTGATCGCCGCCGACGCCGCCGCCAGCAGCAGCCGGCGCATGGCACCTCGCTCGGCCGCCCGCACCCCGATCGCCGCGCGCACCAGCCAGGGCAGTGCGGCGTACGCGACCAACAGTCCCCACTGGCCGATCAGCAAACGCTCAGCAAGGTACGGGGACCAGGCGTACCCGAGCGCCGCCACCACCCGCACCGACAGCCGCCCGGTCGGCACCAGACGGGCAGCACCGAGCGCGGCGAGGTAGATGACTGCCACCAGTACCAGCCGTTGCAACAGCCACCCCGGCACGAGTTGGTCGACCAGCGCCACCACCGCGTCCTGCGGAACGGCGCGGGGCAGCGCTGTGGCCGGCGCGATCATCTCCCAGCTCAACGCCGACCGGGGCACGAAGACCATGTCGTAGCGCAGCACGTACCCGGGATTGGCCAGCGGTGCGAGCACCACCGCCGTGACGGCGGCGGCCACCGCGTGCGGCACCAGCCGTTCCCGCATCCGTCGACCTCACCACTGCCGGCGCGCGGCGGCCGGCCGCGCTGGTGGCGGCCACTGTACGCGGCCGTCGTCGGAGCGCCCCGGCCACCGGCGAACCATCCGTTGACCTGATGGGAGGCCCGGTGGCCGGTGTGGCAGTCTTCCCGCCATGGCATCGACGGGGGCAGGCTCGGCGACTTCGCCCGGCCGGGTCAGCGGCTGGCTGAGCAGCGATCGGATCCGGGCGGCGGCCCTGGCGATGATCGCACTCAGTGTGCTGTGGCGCGCCCAGGTGGCCTCCCGCGGCTTCCTCGCGGCCGACGACTACGTGATGATCACCCAGGCGGCGGAGTCCGACCTCACCGTCGAGCATCTCCTCTCCCTCTACAACAATCACCTCATGCCCGGGGGACGGATGTTCACCTGGCTCGTCACCGAACACGTCGGCATGGCCTACTGGCCGTACGTGCTGCTGATGGCGATCGGTCAGACGATCCTCGGGATCACCTTCCTCCGGCTGCTGCGCAGGCTGCTGCAACCGTCCTGGCTGCTGCTCCTGCCGCTCGGTGCGCTGATGTTCAGCCCGTTGACACTGGAGGCGACCTCCTGGTGGGCGGTCGGCGTCAACGTGCTGCCGATGCAGATCGCGATGGTGCTCGCGGTCGGCGCGCAGGTCGGCTATGTGCAGACCCGGCGTAGGCGACACCTGGTGGCCCTGGCGCTCTCCGTGCTGCTGGGCCTCTTCTTCTTCGAGAAGGCGATCCTGGTCGTCGCGTTGGTCTTCCTGCTGACCGCGGCCCTCTACGCCGAGGGCGGCCCGATCCGGACCATCTGGTCCACCGTGCGCCGCTGGTGGCCGTCGTGGTTGCTGCTGACCGTCTTGTCACTCGGCTTCCTCGCCGCCTACCTGGGCACTTCCGAGTCCTCCTTGCGGCGTCCCACCTCGGCCGGTGAGGTGTTCTCATTCCTCTCCCAGATGCTCGGGTCCACGGTGGTCGCCGGGCTGGTGGGCGGGCCGTGGCAGTGGCTTGGCGCCGGGGACGGCGCACCGGTCGCGGCACCGCCGGAGTTGGGTACCTGGGTGGGCTGGGCGATCCTCGCCGCACTGGTCGTGGCGACCGTACGCCGTCGTCGCCGCGCCGGCCGGGCCTGGCTGCTACTCGGGGCGTACCTGCTGCTGGTGGCGGGCATGCTGGCCGCGACCCGGCTCGGCTCGTCCTTCAGCGGTGTGGCCGGCGGAGTCCCCCGGTACGTCAGTGACGCCGTCGTGGTGGCGGCGATCTGTCTCGGGGTCACCGTGGTCGGGTTGGCCCGGCCATCCAGTGTCCCGGCCGAGATCGAACCGCCGGACGAGGCCGAACCGCCGGCCGGCGGTGCGCTGTCGGGGACACCGGATCTCGTCCAGAAACCGATCGGCGCACCGGTCGTCCCGGCGCCACCACCGGTCCGATCGACACAGCCGGCGCTCGTGGTGTCGCGGCCGGGCGTCATCCACGCCGAGGCCCCCGACGACCTCGACCCGAACCCGGCGTCCGGGACCACACCCGACACCGACTCACCGAAGCCCGAGGCCACCACGACGCGGGCCACCACGGCAGCGGCGCACGGTGCGGCGGAACCACCCTCGCCGGGGCCGCTCGGTCCGCTGCCGGAGCGTTACCGGGAGGCGGTGCACGTCATGCTCGCCCTGGTGCTGGTGGCCGTCTGCCTGGGCACGGTGTGGACCACGTCCGGGTACAGCGACAAATGGGCGGCCAAGTCCGGCAGGTCGTACGTAGACACCGTCCGCATCGAGATGGCCAGCGCGCCACCCGACACGGTCTTCTTCGACGGCCCGGTCCCGAGCAACGTCGTGCCGGACCTCTCTTGGCCGTACAACCTGCAGTCCCGGTTCTTCCGCGCCTTCGGCGCCCGCCCCACCTACGTGGACGAGGCCGACAACGTGTCTGTGCTCGACTCGCTGGGCCGGATCCAGGTCGCCACGATCGTGGGCAGCACGATCCAGCCGGGCCCCCAGGAAGGCTGCGGTTACCTGGTAACCACCGGCCAGACCGCACGGATGCCGCTGGACGAGCCGCGCGACGACTGGCACTGGGTGGTCCGGATCGGCTACCTCAGCTCGGCGGACGGCACGGCGACGCTACGGTTCGGCACCGGCAGCGCCGAGTTCCCGGTCAGGAAGGGCCTCAACCAGCGTTTCTTCCGCATCGTCGGCGGCGGGGACACGGTGGAGCTGGCCGTGGCCGGGACCGACGTGTCGCTCTGCACCAACGAGATCGCGATCGGAAATCCGGCCCTGAAGCCGGAATGAGGCATGGCAGAAGGCGGTGGGCGTGCGGGCCGCCGCCCGGGGGTCACTCGGGGCGGAACAGCACCGGGTTCACGTATCGGGACGCGGCCGACCGACGCGGCGGGCGAAGCTCTGGCTTACCCGGACGATCGCCACCGGCTGGCCCTTTGGCCGACACCACGCGGAGTGGCATGACGCAGAAGACGGGCAGGGACGCCACGAGGGCACGGCTCGGCGCGGCCGGCGCCGCCGTCACCGTCGCCACCCTGGTGACCAACGCGCTGGCGTACGTCGTGCCGGTGCTCGGTGCGCGCCGACTCAGCGCCGCCGATCTGGGTGCGCTCGCGACGGTGCTCGCGCTGGCCGCGATCGCGGCAGTACCGGGATACGGCCTCCAGATCGCGGTGGCCGCGCACCGGGCTCGCTGGGGCGGCGGTGACTCTGCCCGACTGGGGCTACGGACCGCCGTTCTCACCGCCGCGGTGACGCTCGCCGCCGCACCTGTGCTCACGATGGCCCTGCGGCTGCCGGTCGCGCTCACCCTGCTGCTCGCGGCGACCACCTTCGCCACCGTGCTGGGCGGGCGGTGGCTCGGTGAACTCCAGGGTGACCAGCGTTTCCTGCGGCTGGCCGTCTCGATGGCCGTGTTGGCCACCGGCCGCTACAGCGGGCTGGTCGTGGGGCTCGTGCTCGGTCTGGAACCGGCGTTCTGCCTGCTGCTGGCCGCGCTCACCGGTCTGCTCGCCCTGCCGCTGCTGGCTCGCCTCGCCCGGCCGGCAGCAGCCGGGAGGGCTGCTGCCGGGCCGGTCGCCGGGGCCATGGTGCCCAACGGCGTACCGGGAGTGCTGGGTGCCCGGCAGGTGATGACCGCCTGTGGCGCGACCCTGGCGATGCTCACCATCTCGTACGCGGATCTGATCCTCGCCCGCCAACTGCTGCCGGGGTCCACCTCCGGCGCGTACGCGGTCGGCGCGGTGCTCACCAAGGGTGCGCTCTGGGCGCCGCAGGTGGTCACGCTGCTGGTGCTGCCCCGGCTGGCGCGCGGCGACCGCCGGGCCCGGCTGACGGCCCTGGTGTTGATCCTGGCCTGCGGCGCGATCCTGGTGGCCGCCTCGACCGTCGGCGGCGAGCTGGCCTTCCGGCTCGCCGGCGGTGCGGACTACCTGCACATGGCCGGGCTGGCGCCGCTGTTCGCCGCCACCGGCGCCCTGTACGCGGTGGTGTTCATGCTGGTGAACGACCGGGTGGCCACTGCCGCTCGATGGCCGGCCGCACCGCTGTGGCTGACGACGTTCGGGTTGGCGGCGAGCGCGGCGCTGGTCGCACCACGCAGCGTCACGGGGGTACTGTGCTGCGCCCTTGCCGCCGCTGCCGTGGCCACCGTGACGATGACCCTGCTCACCTTCCGCCCGGCGCGTCGCTGACAACCAGGCAGCCCACCACTACCGGGAGCCATCATTCGGGGCTCGTGCCGGACCGAACGGACGCATACGGCAGTTCCCACGAACTCGGACTCCCCGACGGCCGTCGCGTTGGCTACCGTAGTTGGTTCCCGGAGTGGGGGTCCCGGCTCCCGAATGCGGAATATCCCTAAGAGGTAGTTGTGACGCTGTACGGCGAAGAACGCCCACCACCCGCCGACGACCGGCCCACCGTCCAGGTGGAGGCGGTCAGTTGGCCGGTGGAGGAACCGGTGCGCCCCGTACCACCGGACGGTCGGCGCTTCCGATCCCGTCGGTTCCGGCTCCTGCTCGCCGCCGGTGCGGCAAGCGCAGTGCTCGCCTCGGTCGGCGCGGGGACCATTTGGGCGTACGCCGGTGACGTGCCGCGGGGCACCAGCGTGCTGGGTACCGAACTCGGTGGGCGAAGCCGCACGGATGCGGCGCGGGAACTGCGGGCCCAACTGGAACGCCGTGCGGCCGAGCTGGCCGCCCCCCTTCAGGTCCGGGTGGGCGAGGAGACGGCCGAGATCGACCCGGCCGAGGTGGGGCTCACGGTCGACGTGGACGCCACCGTCGCGACAGCGGCGGCGACGAGCGCCCATGCGGTGGACCGGTTGGTCGGCTCCCGGGAGATCGAGCCGGTCGTTTCGGTCGACGTGCCGAAGCTGGAGGCCGCGCTGGAGAAGCTCGTCGGCGATCAGGGCCGAAAGATGACCATGCCGGCCATCACCTTCTCCGGCACCAAGCCGAAGGTCCGCTACCCGAAGCCGAGCCTCACGATCGATCCGCAGTATTCCGCACAGGTTGTCAAGGAGGGGTGGCTCAGTGGGCAGCCGGTGACGGTGCCGCTCGTGGAGAGCCACCCGGCGACCACGGCCGACGAGGTGGATCGCCTGGTCGCCGAGCTGGCCGAGCCCGCGGTAGCGGCGCCGGTCGAGCTGACCACGGCCCGGGGTTCGGTGACCATCCCGCCGGCGGCGATCGCCAAGGGCCTCCGCTTCAAGGCGGACAAGACCGGCAAGCTCACGCCCAGCGTGGACGTCAAGCAGCTGCGGTCCGCTCTCGGCGACAAGTTCGACTCGGTCGAGGTCGCCGCGAAGAACGCCACCATGAGCATTTCCGGCGGCAAGCCGAAGATCAGCGACGGCCGGGCCGGACAGCAGGTGGACACCAGCAGGCTCGGTGAGGAGCTGCTCGCCGTCCTACCTCGCACCGACGGCCGCACGGTCTCCGCCGACCTCAAACCGGCACAGCCGAAGCTCACCGCCGAGAAGCTCGGCGGTCTGGGGATCAAGGAGAAGATCGCCTCCTTCACCACGAACTTCACCGGTGGGCTCTCGTCGCCCCGCAGCCAGAACATCGTGACGATCGCCAACGACGTGAAGGGCACCGTGGTGCTGCCCGGCGACACGTTCTCGCTGAACGACCACACCGGCGAGCGCGGTTACGCGCAGGGTTACCGCGACGCGCCGGTGATCCTCGACGGCAAACTGGTGCCCGGTGTCGGTGGCGGCACGTCCCAGTTCACCACGACCTTGTTCAACGCCACCTACTACGCGGGCCTGGAGGACGTCGAGCACAAGCCGCACTCGTACTACTTCAGCCGCTACCCAGCGGTCATCGAGTCGACCATCTTCTGGCCCAACCTGGACTTCAAGTTCCGCAACAACACCGACCACGGCGTCCTGATCGACACCTCGTACACCGGTAGTTCGGTGACGGTGTCGATCTGGAGTACGAAGATCTGGGACAGCGTGAAGACGGAGTACGGTCCTCGGCGCAACATCACCTCACCGAAGACCGTCTACCTGGATCCTGGACCGACCTGCATTCCCGCCAATGGCAGCCAGGGCTTCGCCCAGGACGCCTTCCGCGTCATCAAGAAGGACGGCAAGACCGTCAAGCGGGAGAGGTTCTCCTGGACCTACTCTGCGGAGCCTCGCTTCATCTGCGCCAAGGAGCCGTCCTGACACCCGCCGGGCACCCGCCCCGTCACGGCCCCGCCGGCCTCGCGCCGGCGGGGCCGTTCCCTGCGGGTTGTCGTTTCCGGGGCCGGGGTTGGTGGGGTTTGGTGTCTGGAGACGAGTTCAGGGCCACCCCCGTGAGGGGTGGCCCTGAATCGAAGAATGTCCGGC
>NZ_JBHMIS010000028.1:0-61138 GCF_048060415.1 Micromonospora sp. LOL_024 | reverse complement strand
TGACCGGCGCCCGGGGGTCGCCCGGGCGCCCGTCACCGTGCACCCCCCACCACAGGGGTTGTCTGCCTAGCCGCCCGGCGGCGCGGAGCACGCCGAACGGCCAGGTCGATGGCGGGCTTACCCGTTCAGCCCCGCTCGAACCAGACGGCCGCGTCGACGGGGAGCAGGTGTCCGCCGTCCTGCTCGGTGAGCGCCTCGCTGGCGACGACCGGTGTGCCGTAGCCGTCGATCAGGGCCGGCGCGTCACCAGTGTTGACCACGCAGGTCAGCGCGGCGTCGCCGGCCGTCCGATGGAAGGCGAGCACCCCCGGGCCGGTCTCGAGCCAGGTGATGCCGTCGGTGCCGGCCAGCGCCGGGTGGCGGTGCCGGATCCGCAGTGCCGCGCGGTACAGCTCCAGCGTGGAGCCGGGTACGCCGGCCTGGGCGGCCGCCGAGAGGGCACGCCAGGTGGCCGGGGCCGGCAGCCAGCTCAGCTCGCTGCCCTCCGGGCCGAAGCCGTACGGGGCCAGTTCGCCACCCCACGGGATGGGTACCCGACAGCCGTCCCGGCTCTCTCCGGTGCGCAGGAAGGCCGGGTCCTGGCGCAGCTCGTCGGGCAGGTCCAGTACTTCGGGCAGGCCCAGCTCCTCGCCCTGGTACAGGTAGGCGCAGCCGGGCAGGGCGAGCATCAGCAGCGCGGCGGCCCGGGCCCGGCGTAGCCCGATGTCGCCGTCGCCGTAGCGGGTGACGTGCCGTTGCCGGTCGTGGTTGGAGAGCACCCAGGTGGTCGGGGCGTCGACGATTGTGGATTCGGCCAGCGCGGTGTCGATCACCTTGCGGAACGAGTCGGCTGACCAGGTGGCGTCGAGGAAGTCGAAGCTGAACGCCTGGTGCAGCTCGTCCGGGCCGATGTAGCGGGCCAGTCGCTGCGGGGTCTCGGCCCACGCCTCGGCCACCGCCATCCGGCCGCCCGGGTAGCTGTCCAGGATGGGCCGCCAGGCGCGGTAGATGTCGTGCACCTCGTCCTGGTCGAAGTAGGGCAACTGGCCCTTGCCGAGCAGCTCGGACTGGCGGCGGCCGTTGGTCATCGAGCTGAAGCCCACGTCGGGCAGCCCTTCGGCCTTGATCATGCCGTGGGCCACGTCGATCCGGAATCCGTCGACGCCGCGGTCCAGCCAGAAACGCAGGATGTCCTCGAACTCGGCCCGCACCTCCCGGTGGCGCCAGTTAAGGTCGGGCTGGGCCGGGTCGAACAGGTGCAGGTACCACTGGCCGTCGGGGACCCGGGTCCAGGCCGGCCCGCCGAAGATGCTCTCCCAGTCGTTCGGTGGCTGCTCGCCGTGCCGGCCCTTGCCGTCGGCGAAGAGGTAGCGCGCCCGCTCGGGCGAGCCGGGGGCGGCGGCCAGCGCCGCGGTGAACCAGGGGTGCTTATCTGAGGTGTGGTTCGGCACGATGTCGACGATGACCCGCAGACCGAGCGCGTGGGCCCTGGTCATCATCTCCTCGAAGTCACCGAGGGTGCCGAACATCGGGTCGACGTCGCGGTAGTCGGCGACGTCGTAGCCCCCGTCGACCATCGGTGAGGTGTAGAAGGGGGTCAGCCAGAGCGCGTCCACGCCCAGGTCCCGCAGGTGGGGCAGGCGTTCCCGGATGCCCCGCAGGTCACCGATGCCGTCGCCGTCGGAGTCGGCGAAGCTGCGGACGTAGACCTGGTAGACGACGGCAGATCGCCACCAGTCGGTGTCGGAGGTCAGCGGCGAGGGAGTGCTGACGGTCATCGGGTTATCCCCGTTCTGTGGTGCGGGACGGCGGCATCCGGCGTGGGCGTGATGGGACACGCGGATGTCTGAGAAGGATGCCGCGCCGCCATTGCAAGAGTCAAGCAATTCTTGCGCAAGAATGAGGGACGGACGCTACCGGTGCGGCCGAGGTCACGCGGGAACCGGGAGCGCGGGCGGGACGGGCCGCTGCTGCCCCGGACCGGCAACGGAGTCCTGCCGGACCGCCGCCGTCGAGCCGCGTACCACCAGCTCCGGCCGGAAGAGGTACTCCGAGTGCGGGGCGCCGTGCCCGTTAATCTCGTCGACCAGGGCCCGGACCGCGGCGACCGCCATCGCGGCGACCGGCTGGCGCATGGTGGTCAGCGGCGGGTCGGTGAAGGCCATCAGCGGGGAGTCGTCGTAGCCGACCACCGACAGATCCGTCGGGACGGACAGGCCGCGCTGCCGGGCGGCCCGGATCGCGCCGAGCGCCATCAGGTCGGAGCCGCAGACGATCGCGGTGGCGCCACGCTCAATCAACCGGCCGGCGGCCACCTCACCACCCTCCACCCCGAACAGCGAAAGCTCGGTCAGCTCGGCCAGGTCGTCCGAGCCGATCCCGGCGAGGCGCCCCATCGCGGCCTTGTAGCCGCCGACCTTGCGCTGCACCGGTACGAACCGGTCGGGACCGGTGATCAACCCGATCTGCCGGTGGCCGAGGGCCACCAGGTGGGCCACGGCCAGCTCGGCGGCCTCCCGGTCGTCGCACGAGACGAAGGGCGCGGGGACCGCGGGCGCGTACCCGTTGATCATCACGATCGGCAGCGGGCGGGTGAGCAGCGTCCGGTACCGGTCGTGGTCGGCGGCGGTGTCGGCGTGCAGGCCGGAGACGAAGACGATGCCGGAGACCTGCCGCTCCAGCAGCATCTCGACGTACTCGTCCTCGCGTACGCCGCCGGGTGTCTGGGTGCACAGCACCGGGGTGAATCCGGTGGGGGCCAGGGCCGACTCGATGATCTGGGCGAAGGCGGGGAAGATCGGGTTGTCCAGCTCCGGCACCACCAGGCCGACCAGGCCGGCGCTGCGTTTGCGCAGCCGGGCCGGGCGCTCGTAGCCGAGCACGTCGAGGGCGGTCAGGACGGCCTGCCGAGTCTCGGGTGCCACACCGGGGCGGTCGTTGAGCACCCGCGACACGGTGGCCTCGCTGACGTCGGCCTGCTGGGCGATGTCGGAAAGGCGAGCGCGCATGGCGGCACTGTAGCTCACCGCCAAGTTCTTGCGCATTGCCCAGTAAGAATTTGCAGGATCGAGCAGTGGGGTCGGCAGCCTGCCTTTGCGGCTTGCCCGTGATGACCGTAGCCGGTACGTCAGGTGGTCCGGCTGGCTGCGGATAGTGGCCGGATGCGGGAGGTAAGCCACCTCGGCCGAGGCGATAGGCGTAGAAAATGGCTGGTTGTCGGCTGTTGAAGTTGCGGATGAGATGCGGTTGTTGCAGGGATGTTCGCAAGGGGTTTCGAGGAACGAAACATCTTGCTAATGTCCCGCCGTTACCCGGCAGGCAACTTAGGAGCGAACATGCGTCGCACAGCCAAGGGGATCGCCGTACTCGCCGCTGCCACACTCGCCCTCTCCGTCGCCGCGTGCGGTGGCACGGACGAGGCGGCCGACGAGCAGCCCACGGTTGACCCCGCATCCCTTACCGCAGAACTCACCTGGTGGGACACCTCGGACCCGAAGAACGAGGGTCCGGCGTTCCAGGAGCTGATCGCCAAGTTCAACCAGACCCACCCGAACGTGAAGATCAACTATCAGTCGGTCCCGTTCGGCGAGGCGCAGAACAAGTTCAAGACCGCGGCCCAGGCCAACAGCGGTGCGCCCGACATCCTGCGGGCCGAGGTCGCCTGGGTGCCCGAGTTCGCCTCGTTGGGCTACCTCTACGCGCTGGACGGCTCCGAGCTGCTCGCCGACTCCGCCGACTTCCTGGAGACACCGCTCGCCTCCAACAAGTACGACGGCAAGACCTACGGCGTTCCGCAGGTCACCGACAGCCTCGCGCTGATGTACAACAAGGAGCTGCTGAGCAAGGCCGGCATCAGCGAGGCCCCGAAGACCTGGGCCGAGCTGAAGACCGCCTCGAAGGCCATCAAGGAGAAGACCGACGCCGAGGGCGTCTACGTCAACCCGGCCGGCTACTTCCTCCTGCCCTTCATGTACGGCGAGGGCGGCGACCTGGTCGACACCGCCAACCAGAAGATTGTGATCAACTCGGCGGAGAACGCGGCGGGGCTGGCGATCGCAAAGGACCTGATCGACAGCGGTGCGGCCGTCAAGCCCTCCGCGAACGACTCCTACGGCACCATGATGACCCTCTTCAAGGAGAAGAAGGTCGCCATGATCATCAACGGCCCGTGGGAGGTCAACAACGTTCAGCAGGCACCGGACTTCGGCGGCCTGGAGAACCTGGGTGTCGCCCCGGTGCCGGCCGGCTCGGCCACGGCCGGTGGCCCGGTCGGCGGCCACAACTACGTGATCTGGTCCGGCATGCCGCAGGAGAAGATCGACGCCGCCGTCGCGTTCGTCAAGTTCATGAGCTCCGCCGAGTCGCAGGCCTTCCTGTCGGAGAAGCTCGGCCTGCTGCCGACCCGCACCTCCGCCTACCAGCTCGACGCGGTCAAGAACAACGCCACCGTCGCCGCGTTCCAGCCGGTCGTGGAGGCCGGTGTGGGCCGCCCGTGGATCCCCGAGGCCGGTCAGTTCTTCGGCCCGCTCGACCAGATGGCCACCGAGGTCCTGATCCAGAACAAGGACCCGAAGGCCGCGCTGGACACCGTCGCAGACAAGTACAAGGCCGAGGTCGTTCCCGCGTACGAGAACTGACCTCACCGCCGGCCCACGCCGGTGACCTCTCGGCACCCGGCAGGGTCGCGTGACCGTCTCCGGTCGCGGGCCCTGCCGGACCTCCCCTCATGGAGCGCAGCTGATGACCACCGTGACAGCCGATCCGGCGCCGTCGACGCCCCCCGGCCGATCCGTTCGACCCTCCCGGCTGCGCCGCAGCTGGGAGAAGCACTGGTACGCCTGGGCGATGGTGCTGCCCGTCGTCATCGTCCTGGCGGTTCTGATCTTCTACCCGCTGTTCCGCGGGATCTGGCTCTCCTTCACCAGCCTCACCGAGGCCAACCAGGCCGCCGAGATCTGCACCAGATCGATCACCGGTGGTGAGGTCTGTGCCGACAACCCCAACAAGTGGGAGTTCGTCGGCATCGACAACTACGTCCGGGTACTCACCGGCGAGGTCGGCGACTTCTGGCAGTGGACCGGTACCACGCTGATCTGGACGTTCGTCTGCGTGGCCTTCCACTTCGGTCTCGGCCTCGGCCTGGCCACCATGATCAACCGGCCGATGCGGTTCCGGAGCCTCTACCGCGTGCTGTTGATCCTGCCCTGGGCGGTGCCGGCCTTCGTCAGCGCGTTCGCCTGGAAGTTCATCTTCAACGAGCGTTTCGGCCTGGCCAACGCACTGCTCTCGGCCGTCGGCATCGACCCGGTCTCCTGGTTCTCCGACCGGTGGACCTCACTGCTCACCGCCATCGTCACCAACATCTGGCTCGGCGTGCCGTTCATGATGGTGGCGCTGCTCGGCGGCATGCAGACCATCCCGGGCGAGCTGTACGAGGCAGCTGAGATCGACGGGGCCTCGGCCTGGCAGCGGTTCAGGAACATCACCCTGCCCGGCCTGCGGCCGGTCAGCATGACAGTGGTGCTGCTCGGCACCATCTGGACGTTCAACATGTTCCCGATCATCTTCCTGGTCACCGAGGGGCAGCCGGCCGGGCAGAGCGAGATCCTGGTGACCGGCGCCTACCGGGCGGCGTTCGAGGGAATCCGTAACTACTCGCTGGCCTCGACGTACGGCGTACTGATCCTGTCGATCCTGCTGGTGTTCTCGGTCTTCTACCGGCGGGCCCTGCGCAAGCAAGGCGAGGTGTGGTGACCATGCCCGAGACGACCACCACCCCGCCGACGGCGACCGCCGTCACCGGGCCGGCCGGGGCGAGAACCCGGGCGACGAAGCGACCCGGCCGCAGCCGACGAAGCCCGGCCATGTCCGTCCTGCTGCACGGCACGCTGATCCTTGCCTCGCTGATCGCGATCGGCCCGATCGCCTGGGTGCTGCTCTCCTCGCTGAAGCCCGGCTACGCGATCCAGAGCAGCGAGCTGACCCTGTTGCGGGACACCACCCTGGCCAACTACAGCTACGTGTTGACCGAGACGAACTTCCCGAGGTGGTTCCTCAACTCGGTGATCGTCGCGGCCTTCACCATGAGCATCGGCATCTTCCTGGCGGCCACCACCGGGTACGCGGTGTCCCGGTTCAACTTCCCGGGGCGCCGGACGCTGATGATGGTCTTCCTGGTCACCCAGATGTTCCCGGTGGCCATCCTGATCGTGCCGATCTACACGATCATGGCCCGGCTCGGGCTGATCAACACGATGCCCGCACTGGTCATCGCGTACCTGACCATCGCTGTGCCGTTCTGCGCCTGGATGTTGAAGGGCTACTTCGACTCCATCCCGACCTCGCTGGACGAGGCGGCGGCGCTGGACGGGTGCGGGCCGTTCGCCACCTTCTGGCGGATCGTGCTTCCGCTGGCCCGCCCGGCCGTGGCGGTGACCGCCTTCTACACCTTCCTCACCGCCTGGGGCGAGGTGGCGTACGCGTCGGCCTTCATCCAAACAGACAACAAGTTCACCCTGGCGTACGGGCTCCAGCAGTTCGTGCCGCAGTTCAACCCCCAGTGGGAGTACCTGACGGCGGCGGCCGTCCTGGTCACCGTCCCCGCCGGCCTGGTCTTTTTCTTCGCCCAGAAACACCTCGTCTCCGGCCTCACCGCCGGCGGCACGAAGGGCTGACCCTCGCCGATCTAGGGCTCATCGTCGTCGCTGAAGGTCAACTTGCGGCGATTAGCCCTAGATCGGCGGGAGGGGGCTGGGGTGGCGCGCGGAGACCTGGCGGGGTGGGCTCTACTACGAACCGTCGTTGATGGGGCAGGATGGGGCGCGTGGAAGCACTTCGACTCATCCTTCTCTATGTCCATCTGATCGGGTTCGCGTTGCTGCTCGGCGGCGCGATCGCCCAGTACGTCTCCGGCAAGATCCGGATCAACCCGGCCATGCTCTGGGGCTCGGTGATCGGTCTGCTGACCGGCATCGGCCTGAGCGCGCCACTACGCGACGGCGACGAGCCGGCACCGGCGAAGATTGTGACGAAGCTGGTCATCGCACTGCTGATCTTCGTCATGGTCTTCTTCTCCCGGAAGCGGTCCGACGTCAACCGCGGGCACTTCCTCGCCATCGTCGGATTGACCCTGGTCAACGCAGCTGTGGCGGTCTTCTGGCAATGATCGCCAGGACGCTCGCCTGATGCCCGGCAGGGACTTTGACGGCAACTGTCCGACCACCTGCCGGCCCGCTGGGTGACCTGCCCCACCCAAGCATTACGTGGCGGTAACAGGCCTCCAACAGTCCTGCACGATTCTCGGTCAGCAGGTGGGCGGGGGCGTACGCTCTGCTCCCGTAACGTGGGACGCCGGCGGCTCTGCGCAGGCCGGCTCAATGGCTGCCACCGCGTACCACGCGGTGCGCAATGGGAAGGAGACGTCTTGCGCTCGGTGCGTGGGATGCGGATCGCCTCGATCATCGCGGCGGGTGGGCTCGTACTGAGCGCCGCCGCCTGTGGCGAGGCCCCGGATGAGGACAACAACGCCGGCTCCGGCGGCGAGAAGTTCAGCGCCTGCATGGTGACCGACGTCGGCGGCATCGACGACAAGTCGTTCAACGCCTCCGCCTGGAAGGGCCTGGAGGAGGCCAAGGCGGAAGACAGCAACATCGACATCAAGTACGTCGCGTCCAAGGCCGAGGCGGACTACGAGCCGAACCTCACCCAGTACGTCAATCAGGACTGCGACTTCATCCTGGCCGTCGGTGGCCTGATGGGCGACGCCACCAAGAAGATCGCCGAGGCGAACCCGGACCAGCAGTTCGGCATCGTCGACGCCGCGCCGGGGGTGGCCAACGTATACCCGATGCAGTTCGACACCGCCCAGGCCGCCTTCCTCGCCGGCTACGTCGCCGCCGGTATGAGCGAGAGCGGCAAGGTGGGTACCTACGGCGGCCTGAAGATCCCGCCGGTGACCATCTTCATGGACGGCTACGCCGACGGCGTCGCCTACTACAACCAGGCCAAGAGCGCGAACGTCCAGGTCCTCGGTTGGAACAAGGAGACCCAGGACGGCTCCTTCACCAACGACTTCGTCAAGCAGGACGAGGGCAAGAAGGTCAGCGACACGCTGGTCGCCCAGGGCGCGGACATCATCATGCCGGTCGCTGGCGGCGCCGGCCTCGGCACCACCGGCGCGGCCCAGGCCTCCGGTGGCAAGTACAACACGATCTGGGTGGACGTCGACGGCTGCGAGAGCACCCCGAACTGCCCGGCGATCATCACCACGGTGGTGAAGAACATCCCGGGTGCGGTCAAGGAGGCCGTGCTCAAGGCCGCCGGCGGCGAGCAGCTACAGGCGGACCCGGGCTTCGTCGGCACCCTGGCCAACGAGGGTGTCTCGATCGCTTCGTACCACGACTTCGACAGCAAGGTTCCGGCCGAGCTGAAGGCCGAGGTCGACAAGCTGAAGGCGGACATCGCCGCCGGCAGCGTCAAGGTCGAGTCGGCCGCCCAGCCGAAGTGACCCGCCGCCGGCCGCTCCCGGTGGGACGATCACGGGAGCGGCCGGCGAGCCACGCCACACCTGATCCGGCCGCTACGGCGCGGGGGGAGACCCGCCGCACCGCAGCGGCCGGTCCGCGCCACCGGTCCGGCCGACGCCGCGCCTGGCTCGCCAGCAGCTACGCTGCACCATCGCTTCGCACTTCAGGAGGTTGCGCTGAGACTCGAACTGCGCGGCATCACCAAGCGGTTCGGTGATCTGGTCGCCAACGACCACATCGACCTGACGGTGGAGCCTGGTGAGATCCACGCCCTGCTCGGCGAGAACGGCGCGGGCAAGTCGACCCTGATGAACGTGCTGTACGGGCTCTACCAGCCCGACGAGGGCGAGATCCTGGTCGACGGAGAGCCACTGAAGCTGCGCGGCCCCGCCGACGCGATCACGGCCGGCATCGGCATGGTGCACCAGCACTTCATGCTCGTGCCGGTCTTCACCGTCACCGAGAACATCATGCTCGGCGCGGAACAGGTGCGCGGCGGCATCGCCGGGTTCCTGGACCGGCGCCGGGCCCGGCGCGAGGTCTCCGAGGTGTCCCAGCGCTACAACCTGCGGGTCGACCCGGACGCGGTGATCGAGGACCTGCCGGTCGGCATCCAGCAGCGGGTGGAGATCGTCAAGGCGCTCACCCGTGACGTCGACCTGCTCATCCTGGACGAGCCCACGGCGGTGCTCACCCCGCAGGAGACCGAGGAGCTGCTCGCCGTGATGCGGTCGCTCAAGGCCGCCGGCAAGTCGATCGTCTTCATCACCCACAAGCTCGGCGAGGTCAAGGCGATCGCCGACCGGATCACCGTGATCCGGCGCGGCCGGACCGTGGGCACGGCGTCGCCCGAGGCCAGCCGCGACGAGCTGGCCGCGCTGATGGTCGGCCGTACCGTCCGGCTCACCGTGGACAAGTCCCCGGCCACCCCGGGCGAACCGGTCCTGGAGGTCTCCGGTCTGGTGGTCGACGACGACCGGCAGGTCCGTGCGGTGGACGGCGTGGACCTGACCGTACGCGCCGGAGAGGTGCTCGGCGTCGCGGGTGTGCAGGGCAACGGTCAGACCGAACTGATCGAGGCGATCATGGGGCTGCGGCCGGTGCTCGCCGGCACGGTCAGCCTCGCCGGCCAGCGGGTCGACGGCTGGTCGACCAAAAAGGTGCTCCAGGCGGGCGTCGGCTACGTGCCGGAGGACCGCAGCGTCGACGGCCTGGTCAAGGAGTTCAGCGTCGCCGAGAACCTGGTGCTGGACACGTACGACCGGCCGCCGTTCGGTCGGGGCCTGTCACTGCGCCCGGACGCGATCATGAGGTCGGCGCGGGAGCGGATCGAGCAGTTCGACGTACGTACCTCGTCGGCCGAGGCGCTGGTCGGCACCCTGTCCGGCGGCAACCAGCAGAAGGTGATCGTGGCCCGGGAGCTGTCCCGGCCGCTGAAGCTCCTCATCGCCGCCCAGCCCACCCGGGGCGTCGACGTCGGCTCGATCGAGTTCATCCACGGCCGGGTCATCGACGAGCGCGACAGCGGTACCGCCGTGCTGGTGGTCTCCAGCGAACTGGACGAGGTGATCGGGCTGGCCGACCGGATCGCGGTGATGTACCGCGGGCGGATCATCGGCATCGTGGGGCCGGACATCCCCCGCGAGGAGATCGGCCTGCTGATGGCGGGCATCAGCCCCGACGCGCCGGGCGGTTCCCCGGATCGCACGTCGGCCGCCGGGGGCGGCGGCGTGGCGATCACCGAACTGGACGAGGCGGCGACCACCGACGCCGACGCCGTGTCCGGCGGCGGCACGGCCGCGACCACCGACCGCGCCGCGACGGCCACCACCGACGGCGTGGCTGCGGCCCCCGAGGGTCAAGGTAGCGAGGACGGGAAAGCATGAGCGTGCGCAGCGAGCGAATCATCAGGCTCAGTGCGGTGGTGCCTCGTGGCGGCACGGAGCGTAGCGGAGTGCCGGCATGAGCGTGCGCAGCGAGCGAATCATCAGGCTCAGTGCGGTGGTGCCTCATGGCGGCACGGAGCGTAGCGGAGTGCCGGCATGAGCGACCCGGATCAGCCGGGCTCCCCGGACAAGGAACCGGCGAGTGAGGAGCAGGCGGGCCGGACCGCGCTCGGCAACACCGAACGTGCCGAGTCGGCCGCCACGCCCGGCGGGCCCGAGCAGCGACCCACCCTCGGGCGGTTGTTCCTGGAGAATCTGTGGGCCGCCAACACGTTCACGGTGACCCTGCTCTCGCTGGTGCTGGCGATGATCGTCGGCGCGATCCTGATGATCGTGTCTGATCCGGACGTGCTGGCCACCTACGCCTACATCACGGCCCGCCCGTCGGACGCGATCAATGCCAGTTGGACGCTGGTCAGCGAGGCGTACGCGAACCTGTTCAAGGGCTCCGTCTTCGACCCGGCCGCGAACAGCTTCAACTCTGCGCTGAGCCCGATCTCGGAGACCCTCACCTACACTGCTCCGCTGGTCTTCACCGGCCTTTCGGTGGCGCTGGCCTTCCGAGGCGGTCTGTTCAACATCGGTGCCCAGGGGCAGGCCACCATGGGTGTCATCCTGGCCGCGCTGGCCGGCTTCCTGCTGCCGTTGCCACCCGGGCTGCACCTGTTGGTCGCGGTGCTGGCCGGTGCGCTCGGCGGCGCCGTCTGGGGCTTCATCCCGGGCATCCTGAAGGCGCGGACCGGCGCGCACGAGGTGATCAACACGATCATGCTCAACTACGTATCGGTCTACTTCCTGACCTGGCTGATCGTGCAGAACGGGGTGCAGGACCCGAACCGGACGGACGCGATCAGCCGGTCGGTGGACGGCTCCGCCCAACTGCCGCGACTCTTCGGTGACGGGCTGCGGGCGCACGCGGGCATCATCGTGGCCGTGCTGGCCACCTGGGCGGTCGCCTGGCTGCTCAACCGTTCCACGCTCGGCTTCGAGCTGCGGGCGGTGGGCGCCAACCCGGACGCCGCCCGGACGGCGGGCATCAGCGTCACCCGCACGTACGTGCTGGTCATGGTCTTCGCCGGGGCGCTGGCCGGGCTCGGCGGCTCGCAGATGGTGCTGGGCACCACCGCCGCCGCACTCACCCCCCTGGTCGTCGCCCAGATCGGCTTCGACGGCATCCTCGTCGCCCTGCTCGGCCGGGTGAAACCCTGGGGCGTGGCGTTGGCCGCACTGCTGTTCGGCGCGTTGCAGGCCGGCGGCAACCGGATGCAGTCGTACTCCGGGATCTCGCTGGAGCTGGTCACCGTGCTCCAGGCACTGATCGTCATCTTCATCGCTGCGCCGGCCCTGGTAAAGGCGATCTTCCAACTCCGGGCGGCGCGGGCCGCCCGGACGCAGACGAGCCTCGCGAAGGGCTGGTGAGGCATGTCCACCATGGCCGTTTCCGACGTCGCGGTCGCGCCGGTCGACGAGGGCTTCTGGACCCGTACCCGCAAGGTCGGCCTGGTGCTGCTGGCCCTCGGTCTGCTGGCCACGGTGCTGTTCGGGGCGCTGGCCACCGGCGAGCAGGCCCGATTCACGCTCAGCGAGGACGCGGCCGGCGCCGCGCTGGAGGTCAACGGCACGGTCGGTGCGGTCGTCTTCGGCCTGATCACGCTGGCTTGCGGTGCGGCGATGCTCGTCGGGCTACCGAAACGCTGGTTCGTCCCGGCGATCGCCGTCGGCCTGGTCGCCTTCGTGGTGTCGTTCCTGTGCTGGCAGGTTTCCGCCGCGCCGACCGGGCAGAACTTCATGCCGCTGGTCAACATCGTGCGGGGCACCTTCCTGCTCGCCCTGCCGCTGATCTTCGGTGCGCTGGCCGGCGTGCTCTGCGAGCGCTCCGGCGTGGTCAACGTGGCCATCGAGGGGCAGTTGCTGATGGGGGCGTTCAGCGGTGCCCTGTTCGGCAGCATCTCCGGCAGCGTCTGGGTGGGGCTGGTCGCCGCCGCGCTCGGCGGGTCGTTCATCTCGCTGCTGCTGGCCGTGTTCAGCATCCGCTACCTGGTCGACCAGGTGGTCATGGGCATCGTGCTCAACCTGCTGGCGCTCGGCATCACCGGCTTCCTCTACGAGCGGCTGATGCAGACCGACGCCGCCCGCTACAACAGCGCACCGCGGTTCAGTAACTGGGAGGTCCCACTGCTGTCGGACATCCCGGTGCTCGGGCCGGCACTGTTCCGGGGCAACATCTTCCTCTACCTGGCCCTGCTGCTGGTGCTCGTGATCCACATCGCCCTGTTCCGGACCCGGTGGGGCCTGCGCACCCGGTCGGTCGGCGAGCACCCGACGGCGGCGGACACCCTTGGCGTCAGGGTGCTCGGGCTGCGCTACCGCAACGTGATCCTGGCCGGGGCGGTCGCCGGCATCGGTGGTGCCTCGTACACGCTGGCGCTCTACTCGTTCACCAAGAACATGATCGGCGGCAAGGGCTTCATCGCCCTGGCGGCACTGATCTTCGGCCGATGGAGCCCCACCGGAGCGCTGCTTGCCGCGCTCTTCTTCGGCTTCGCCGACCAGCTGGCCACCTATCTGGGTGCGATCAACAGTGTGATCCCCGGCCAGTTCCTGGCCATGCTGCCGTACCTGGCGACGATCCTGGCCGTGGCCGGGCTGGTCGGCCGGGTGCGGGCGCCGGCCGCCGACGGCAAGCCGTACATCAAGGGCTGACCCAGGGGAGCGGACCATGGAGATCGACTGGGCACGGCTGCGGGCCGCCGCGACCGAGGTGATGCGGCACGCGTACGTGCCGTACTCGAAGTTTCCGGTGGGGGCGGCGGCACTCGTCGACGACGGCCGGGTCGTGGTCGGCTGCAACGTGGAGAACGCGGCGTACGGCGTGGTGCTCTGCGCCGAGTGCGGCGTGGTCTCCTCGCTGCACGCCACCGGCGGGGGCCGGATCGTCGCATTGTCCTGCGTCGACGCCACCGGTGAGCCGCTGATGCCGTGCGGGCGTTGCCGGCAGTTGCTCTGGGAACAGGGCGGGCCGGAATGTCTCGTCGAGGCGAGGAACGGGCCGCTGCGGATGGCCGAACTGCTGCCGCACGCCTTCGACGTGGCCGACATCGAGGCGGTCACCGGCGAGCGGCCGGTGCCGGTGGTGCCCGACCGGCTGGCCGCCTGGCGCGGGCGCGGCACCGTCTTCGTGCATCCCGACCTCTCGGGCGGCCAGCAGATCTGGACGGCCTACTGGGAGCGCTCGGCCGGTGACGACGCCGGCGCCGAGACCGGCGTGCTGGAAGAGGGGCCGAGCTGGGACGATCCGGGCGAGGCGATCGGCTGGGGGTTGGCGCGTACGCCCCGGGTGGTGGTGGTGGACGTGTCCGGCACGATTTTCTGGGCGGGTGAGGGCGAGCCGCCGTCGGAGATTCCGGTTCGCTGGGGTTGAGCTCGACCGGTTGCGGTTGGGGCCGGGGCCTGCCGTACCCGGCTCCGGGCGGTCAGGCTTGATCCCTCCACCGGGCACGGCAGGCCCCGGCCCGTGCGTCGCACGCTCCGTGCGTCCGTTGCGGGAACGGTTAGCCCCGTCTTCGCGGTGTGTACGTCGTCGGTCTGACGGGCGGCGGTCGGTTAGCGGCTTGCCGGCTGTGTGAATAGTGATTGGACTCGAAGATGAGTGGTTTTGCGGCTGTTGATGTTATTCGGGTCAAGCGGGACGGGGGTGTGTTGTCGGCCGGGCAGATCGACTGGGTGGTGGATGCGTACACCCGGGGGGTGGTTGCCGACGAGCAGATGTCGGCACTGGCCATGGCGATCCTGCTGAACGGGATGACCGGCCCGGAGATCGCCCGCTGGACGGCCGCGATGATCGCCAGTGGTGAGCGGCTCGACCTGTCCTCGGTGACCCGGCCGACCGTCGACAAGCACTCGACCGGCGGGGTCGGCGACAAGATCACCTTGCCGCTCACCCCGCTGGTGGCGGCCTGCGGGGCGGCAGTTCCGCAGCTGTCCGGTCGCGGGCTCGGGCACACCGGCGGCACGCTGGACAAGCTGGAGTCGATCCCGGGCTGGCGGGCGGCGCTGAGCAACGAGGAGTTCACCGCCCAACTGCGGGACGTCGGCGCGGTGATCTGCGCCGCCGGGTCCGGGCTGGCTCCGGCGGACCGCAAGCTGTACGCGCTGCGCGACGTGACCGGCACCGTCGAGGCCATCCCGCTGATCGCCAGCTCGATCATGAGCAAGAAGATCGCTGAGGGCACCGGCGCCCTGGTGCTGGATGTGAAGGTCGGCTCCGGCGCGTTCATGAAGTCGGTCGACGACGCCCGCGCGTTGGCCCGGACGATGGTGGAGCTGGGCGGCGCGCACGGTGTGCGGACCGTCGCTCTGCTCACCGACATGTCCACCCCGCTCGGACTGGCCATCGGCAACGGAATCGAGGTCACCGAGTCCGTCGAGGTGCTGGCCGGGGGTGGACCACCCGACGTGGTGGAGTTGACCCTGGCATTGGCCCGGGAGATGCTCGGCGCGGCGGGGCTGCCCGACGCCGACCCCGCAGCCGCGCTGCGCGACGGGCGGGCGATGGACGCCTGGCGGTCGATGATCCGCGCGCAGGGCGGAGACCCGGACACTCCGATGCCCGCGGCGGCCGAGGTCGAGGTGGTACGCGCCGACACGGACGGTTACGTGGCGGCGGTGGACGCGTACGCCATCGGGGTGGCCGCGTGGCGGCTCGGCGCGGGGCGGGCCCGCAAGGAGGACCGGGTCAGCGTGCCGGCCGGGGTGCTGCTGCACAAGCGGCCCGGCGATCCGGTCCGGGCCGGAGAAGCTCTCTACGAGTTGCGTTCGGAGCAGGCGGAGCGGATCCCGTCGGCGCTGGCGGAGGCCGCCCGAGCGGTGACCGTCGCGGCGCGCCCGCCGGTCGATGTGCCGTTGGTGATCGAACGCGTCGAGTAGCGAAACCCTGGTCAGATCCCATGGTGCCCAGCCTTCGGGACCGCTATTCTCGCAGGCCAGGGGGACCGTCGGCGCCGAGACGTCGTGAGCAGACAGGGATGTTGCCGTGATCGTGCCTGCCCCCGATCCCCGCGAGGTGCGAGAGGCGAGCCTGGAGGAGTTGGCCCGGCTGCGGCTGCCCCTGCCACCGCGACAGTTCCCGCTGGTCTGGGAGCCGGGGGACGAGATCGAGCTGCGTTCCACGGCGGAGATCGAGGCACGGATCGCGGTGCTGCACCTGATCCTGGCCCGCTGTTTCGGCCTGCCGCCCCAGGCCGCGATGAGTTGGCTGCTCGCCTCGCACCTGCTGGAGATGGTCACCGGGCCGGAGTTCCAGTTCGTCACCGGCGCCAAGGGCGACCACCGGTCGTTCGTCCTGCACCACGACGCGCTGTTCTCGCTGGCCTGGGTGCTCGGCCTTACCAAGCAGCTCGATCCCACCATGCCGACCGACGATCGGCTGGTGGAGCGGCTGCCGAACATCGCCGACGGGGAGACCTTCAGGCAGTGGCGCTCCCGGATCCTCACCGCGCCGCAGCACCCGGCTGACACGGCGGCCCTGCTGGACCTCTACTACTGCCTGGACTGGGCGTACCTGGAGGTGGACCGGGTCGGTCGGCCGTTGCCGGGCCTGGTCGACGCCAACGCGATCGGTCAGCGGCGGTGGGCGCTGGAGTGGGCGGTAGTTCTGCGCGGGCCGTACCACGAGGAGCCGCCGGGCTGGGAAGAGGTCGACCTCTCCACCTAGCGGTCAGCGTGGCCGGTGGACGCCGAGCCGGACGGCCACGGTCACTCCGACCGGCTCGCCCAGGGCGGCGATCCGGGCCGCCAGCCCGGCCGGGTCGGTGTGCCAGGCGCTCGGGCCCATGCCGACCAGGGTGGTCACCTCCGGGCCGGTCAACGTCAGCACCCGCCGGTGCACGGCCACCGACTCCTCGGTGAAGTGCCCGCCCAGACTGGCGGCGACCCGGTCTGCTTTGGCCGGGTCGACCCGTAGCAGGCCGAGGGCTTCGACCAGTTCGGCGAGGTGATCGGCGGCAGGGGTCACCACCAGCAGCCGTCCCGTCGGGTCGAGCACCCGGTGGAACTCGGTGCCGTTGCGCGGCGCGAAGACGTTGAGCAGCACCGCCGTCGAGGCGTCCGCCAGCGGCAGCCGCGCCCAGGTGTCGGCGAGCGCCGCGGTGCCGCGGGGATGGGCGCGGGCGGCCCGGCGCAGCGCCGGCTTGGAGACGTCCAGGGCGAGACCGGCCGCCTCCGGCAGCGCCGCCAGCACCGCCGCGAGGTGCCGGCCGGTGCCCGCTCCAGCATCCACGACCAGCGGGTACGCCCCGTCGGGAACGGCGCGGCGGGCGACGTCGGCGAGCGCGGTGGAGATCACGTCGTAGTGGCCTGCGGACAGGAACTCCGTCCGGGCGATGACCATCTCGGTGCTGTCCCCGCCGTGTGGGGTACGGCCGGCGAGCAGGTTGACGTAGCCGTGTCGAGCCACGTCGAAGCTGTGCCGGCGTGGGCACCGCAACGCCCGGGAACCGCCGGTGGCGGCCTCGGCGAGCGGTTCGTCACAGACGGGGCAGCGCAGCCGGTCGACGACGCGGGTATCCATCACGGCTGCCTCACGCCTCGAGTCTAGGCAGGTGCACGGCCGGGTCCACGGTCGACGGCCGGGCGGCGCGGACTAGGGTCGGGGCATGGGTTGCGAGCGGGGCGAGCGGTGATGGGCGCGAGTATCGGATACGAGAACATCGTCAGGGCACCGAAGGCGCTGCTGCACGATCACCTGGACGGCGGTCTACGTCCCGCGACGATCGTCGAGCTTGCCTCGGAGGTCGGCCACGACCTGCCCACCACGGATCCGGCGGAGTTGGGGCGTTGGTTCTCGGCGGCGGCCGACTCGGGTTCGTTGGAGCGCTACCTGGAGACGTTCGCCCACACGGTCGCGGTGATGCAGACCGCCTCCGCGTTGCGCCGGGTGGCTCGGGAGTGCGCTCTCGACCTGGCCGCCGACGGTGTGGTCTACGCGGAGGTCCGCTTCGCCCCGGAGCAGCACCTGGAGCAGAACCTGACCCTGGACGAGGTGGTCGAGGCGGTGCTGGCCGGCTTTGCCGAGGGCAGTGTCCTTGCCGCCGAGGCAGGAACCCCGATCCGGGTCGGCACGCTGCTGACCGCGATGCGGCACGCGGCGCGCTCGCAGGAGATCGCCGAGCTGGCCGTGCGGCACCGCGACCAGGGTGTGGTGGGCTTCGACATCGCCGGTGCGGAGGCGGGCTTCCCACCCACCCGTCACCTGGACGCCTTCGAGTACCTCCAGCGGGAGAACTTCCACTTCACCATCCACGCCGGCGAGGCGTTCGGGCTGCCCTCGATCTGGCAGGCGATTCAGTGGTGCGGCGCGGACCGCCTCGGCCACGGGGTACGCATTGTCGACGACATCACCGTCGGTGCCGAGCCGAAGCTCGGGCGGCTGGCCGCGTACGTGCGGGACAAGCGGATCCCGCTGGAGTTGTGCCCGTCGTCGAACGTGCAGACCGGTGCTGCCACGTCGATCGCGGAGCACCCGATCGGGCTCCTGCGGGAGATGCGGTTCCGGGTCACCGTCAACACCGACAACCGGCTGATGAGCGGCACGTCGATGTCCCGGGAGATGGCCCTGCTGGTCGATGCGTTCGGTTACGGCTGGCGGGAGTTGCAGTGGTTCACCATCAACGCGATGAAGAGCGCCTTCATCCCGTTCGACGAGCGGTTGCGGATCATCGACGAGGTGATCAAGCCGGCGTACGCGAAGCTGCTGGTTTGAGTCGACGGCTCAGTGGGCGGGTGCCCGGCGGCGAGGAGCCCGGTGTCGCCGGCACTCCTCGACGATCTCGGCGGTGAAGATCCCTTCGGCCACGAAGAGTGGCGAAGTGGTCAGGTCCGAGCGCCGAGTGGCCACCTTGCGGTCCTCGTTGATCGCATAGACCGGGATGTCCGCCCGACCGTGGCGGGCCAGTTGGTCGATCACCTCGACAGCCGCTCTGGCGTCTCACGACCCGGGCGACTCCCCGTCGATCTGGCCGTTCCAGTGTGGTAACGGTGGGTAACCGCCATTCTAGTAAAAATCGTCCAAACAGAGCAGCGGCGGCCCGTTTGTCCCCGCTATGTACGACTTTTCGGAGCCGCGAGGCCCGACAAGAGCGACAACTCGTTGCGGGATGCTCGTCACGCTCAGTGACTCTTGGTGGACGGATCGCGATCAAATTGCATCAACATCTCATTACTCCTCCGGCTGGGGCCAACCTGGGCTTTCTCTTTCCGGAGTCACGTGATGGAATCTCGGATGGTCTGACCCGCCGGGTCGGCTGCTGGGCGTTGTCCGGGGGCAACGCGGACGCTGCAATCACGAGGGCGGTGACGTGAGCAAACGGCCGAAGACGGCAGGTTCCTTCCTGTCGCGTCTGAGCCGGCCGGCAAGTCGGCTCCGCGACATGCCGATCTGGTCCAAGCTCGGTCTCATCATGATCGTGCCGACCATCGCCACGGTCGTCGTGGGCACCAGCGGTCTGGTAGACCACCTGGATGCCCTGAGCGACGCCAACCGGGCCGGCGACCTCGCCGAGCTGATCGGTCACTCGGGTGAGCTGGTGGACGGCCTGCAGGACGAGCGGACCGCAGCCGTGCTGCTGCTCGGCGTGGCGCCGCCACAGGCGGGTCAGGGCGAGTCTGAGGAGAAAAAGCAGAACACCGCCCTCTACAACGAGGTCGCCTCCCGGGTGGACGACGCCAAGGGTCCCTACTCGCAGCAGCGGTCCGACCTCACGGACCTGCCCGTCAGCCTGCAGAGCCTGCTCGGTCAGATCGACGACGGCCTCGGTGACCTGCCGGGCACCCGCAGCCAGGTGCTCAACGGCAAGTTCAAGATCACCGACGCGCTGCAGTCCTACGACGAGCTGATCAACCAGGTACTCACCATCCGGGACTCGGCCAGCCAGCTGGCCGGCGACAACGACCTGAGCGACCGGATGCGGACCGCGGCCGCCGTGGCCCGGGAGAAGGAGTGGCTCTCGATCCGCCGGGTGGTCGTGCACCGGGCCCTGATCCTGGACGGCATGAGCGCGACCCTGCGCACCGACTACATCTCCAGCGAAACCGGTCAGCAGCAGGCGCAGCAGAGCTTCACCGCGGTCGCCACCGAGGAGGACGCGGAGTTCCACGCCCAGACCATCGGCGGTGGTGACCGCCGGCAGGCGACGATCTACATCAGCCAGGTCAACGCCGACACCTCCCAGACCCTCGCCGGCATCTCCTTCACCCCCGAGCAGTGGGACGCGGCGCTGGTCGCCAACGGCAAGCTGATCCGCTCGGTGGAGTCGAAGTTCGACTCCGACGTGGTGACCGAGGCCGGCCAGCTCCGCTCGGACGTGCAGCGTCAGGTGTTCCTGGAGACCGGGCTGCTGCTGACGATGCTGCTGTTGGCCATCTTCCTGGCCTTCCTGCTGGCCCGGTCGATGGCCCGTTCACTGCGCGAGCTGCGCCAGGGCGCGCTCTCCATCGCCCGGCTCGGGTTGCCTCAGGCGGTGGCCCGGCTGCGTGACCCGCAGGTCACCGGGCAGCTCTCCCCGGTCCAGCTGGCCAACCAGATCGCCGAGCCGCTGCCGGTGCGCAGCAAGGACGAGTTCGGTCAGGTGACCGAGGCATTCAACGCGGTCCACCTGGAGGCGGTCCGTACCGCCGCCGAGCAGGCCGCGCTGCGGGCATCCGTCGCGACCATGTTCGTCAACCTGGCCCGTCGCTCCCAGATCCTGGTCGACCGGCTGATCGGCCACCTCGACCGGCTCGAGCGCGGCGAGGAGGACCCGGACCGGCTGGCCGAGCTGTTCCAGCTGGACCACCTCGCCACCCGGATGCGCCGTAACGACGAGAACCTCCTGGTCCTCGCCGGTGCCGACTCGACCCGCGTACAGCGGGAGCCGGCCGCGCTGATCGACGTGCTGCGGGCCGCGCAGTCCGAGGTCGAGCACTACACCCGGATCGAGTTCGGGGTGATCGACCGGGACATCGAGGTCGCCGCGCACGCCGTCAACGACCTGGTCCACCTCGTCGCCGAGCTGTTCGACAACGCCACCGCGTTCTCGCCGCCCGACTCGCAGGTGCTGGTCGAGGCCCGCCGGGTCGGCGACCGCGCCTCGCTGTACGTGGAGGACCGGGGTATCGGCATGAGTGCCGAGCAGCTGGCCGACCTCAACGAGCGGCTGGGCACGCCCCCACAGGTGGACGTCGCCGTCTCCCGGATGATGGGTCTGGTCGTGGTCGCCCGCCTGGCGTCCCGGCACGGCGTGAAGGTCGAGCTGCGTCCTGGCAGCGACCGGGGCGCCGTCGCCGAGGTCACGCTGCCGCCGACCGTGCTGGTGCCCCGGGCGCTGTCCGGGCGGGGGCACCATCCCGCGCTGCCCGCCTCGGCCGGCCCCGCGTTGCCGCAGAGCCCGGCGTTCGGTCCGTCCGGGCCGGCGCCGACGTTCGGCGCGCTGCCCGCCCTCGGTAACGGTGCCAACGTGCCCGCCGCTCGTCCGTCCGGTGGCTCGGGCAACCAGGTCACCCTCGGCGGCCGGCCCTTCGACCCGGCCAACCGCAACGGCTCCGGCACTCCGGCCACCGTGGGTAACCTGCCCGCCTGGTCGGATCTGACCGGTGCCACCGGCGGCGACAACTCCGGGTCCCGGACACCGAACGGCCATCCGGCCGACCCGTTGCCGCAGCGCCGCTCCACCGACGACCCGACCGGCACCGGCCAGCAGCCGCACATCCCGCGCCAACTGTCCAGCAGCCCCGAGGCCGGCCCGTACGCCCCGCCGGCGGTGTCGGCGCCGCCGGTGCCGCCGGTCTCGGCGCCGCCGGTGTCGGGCACGCCCTACTCCGCCCCGCCGGTCTCGGCCGCTCCGGCCTCCGGGCAGCCCATGTCGTCGTCCCCGATCTCGGGCTCGCCGAACTACAACTCGCCGGTGTCGACGCCGCCCGGCGCACCGCTGCCCCAGCGACCCGTCTCGGCGGCACCCGCCGCCAGTGGCGCCCCCGCACCGCCGGCATGGCCGCCGGTGGCCGGAGAGCCGGCGGCCCCGCCCGTGCCAGAGCGCCTGGCCGCCGCGCTGGACATGACCACCGAGTTGCCCCGCGTGCAGCGTCAGGCGGCACCGGCCGCGCAACCGGCGACGCCCGCGCCGCAGGCCCAGAACAGGCAGCGGTACGCGGACGAGACAATGGAGCTGCCGATCTTCCGGGAGCTGGAGTCGGCGTGGTTCCGCACCCGTCGTACGGGCGCGGAGGAGCCGGCAGCCAACCGGAAGCCGGCAACGACCGGTACGGTGACCCAACAGATCTCGACGGTCGACGTCGCTGGTCGACCCGCACCGCAGGCTCCGACCGGGACGACAGGTAGCGCACCGATGGCAGAGACTCCGACAGCCGCGGGCGGAAACGGCGCTGCGGGCGGCGGGCGGCCTCCCGGCGCAGCCGAGAACAAGCCCGTGCACCGCCCGACGTCGCAGCAGAGCATCTGGCAGACTGCCGCCGACGACGGCTGGCGGGCGGCCACCAAGGCCAGCCAGGTGCCGCCCAGCGGCACCACGGAGACCGGGCTGCCGAAGCGTACGCCGATGGCGCAGCTCGTACCGGGTGCGGTGGAGAAGCCGACCACCTCGGTGCAGCGACGCAACCCGGAGTCGGTTCGCGGTCTGCTTTCCGCTTACCACCGGGGTGTCCAGCGGGGACGTACCAGCCCCTCGGACAACAACCCGACCGGCCCGGAGGGAACTTCGGGCGGGCAGCAATCCTCGCAGCCTCGCTCCGGCCCGGCGGCCGGGAGTCGGCAGAAGGAGCAAGAAGGATGACTAGTACGCAGGACCTCGGTTGGCTGCTGGCCAACTTCGCCGATCGGGTACCCGGTGTCGCCCATGCGGTAGCCGTCTCCGCGGACGGCCTGCTCCTGGCGTCGTCACGAGACCTCCCTCGGGACCGGGCGGACCAGTTGGCGGCGATCGCCTCCGGCCTGGTCAGCCTGACCCAGGGCGCGGCCCGCTGCTTCGAGGGTGGCGCCGTGCTACAGACGGTGGTCGAAATGGACAACGGCTTTTTGTTCCTGATGTCGATTTCCGACGGCTCGTCGTTCGCGGTGCTCGCCGCGCGAAGCAGCGACGTGGGACAGGTCGGTTACGAGATGGCTCTGCTCGTCGACCGGGTGGGCGACGCCCTGACCCCGCAGTCGCGTACGGCTGTGGGAATGATGGGCTGATCGTCGCGCCGGTCGGTCGGCAGGCGGGGCAACAACTGGCAACAACACTGCACACGACGGGTAGCACCGGCGCAAGCCGGTGCCGGGTACGAAGGAGGTGAGCGGCGACATGACCGATCGTGACGAACCGACCGGCGCATTGGTCCGTCCATACGCCGTAACCCGCGGTCGTACCCGTCCTCGCCTCGACATCGCCCTGGAGGCGCTTGTCGAGACGACGGTGCGCGGTCGGGCCGCTGCCACTGGCAATGGCGGCCAAGGCCGTGAGCACCAGTACATTGCCGCGCTCTGTGATGGACGCGTGCAGTCACTCGCCGAGATCGCGGCGAGAATGCAGCTTCCACTCGGCGTGGCCCGAGTGCTCATCGCCGACATGGCGACGGACGGCCTGGTCGCAGTCCACGAGCCGACCATTTTGGACGACTCGGACGACGCGGTGGGCACTGAATTGCTGGAGAGGGTGCTGAGTGGACTTCGCAGGCTCTGACATGTCGCACCGCCCGCCGACCCCGAGCGGTCGCGTGACGTCGGCGAAGATCGTTATTGCTGGTGGCTTCGGCGTCGGCAAGACGACGCTGGTCGGCTCGGTCTCGGAGATCACGCCGCTGACCACCGAGGCGATCATGACTTCCGCCGGGGTCGGTGTCGACGACACCCGGCAGGTGCCGGGTAAGACGACGACCACGGTGGCTATGGACTTCGGTCGCATCTCGATCGATCGTGACCTGATCCTGTACCTGTTCGGTACGCCGGGTCAGACCCGTTTCTGGTTCATGTGGGATGAGCTGGTCCGGGGCGCGATCGGTGCGGTGGTGCTGGTGGACACCCGCCGGCTGGCCGACTGCTTCGCGGCGATCGACTTCTTCGAGCACCGGCGGCTGCCGTACCTGGTGGCCATCAACTGCTTCGACGGGATGCAGTACCACGACCCGCAGGACGTCCGGGATGCGCTCGCGATCTCCTCGCACATACCCGTGGTGGCCTGTGACGCCCGGAACCGGGAGTCGACGAAGCACGTGCTGATCTCGCTGGTCGAGTACGTGCTGACGATGCGCCGTACGCGCGCCGTCGCCCCGGCCTGACGAGCGCGTACCAGCGCCCGGTGAGGCTTCCGTCGACACCGGGCGCTGGTTGCTGTCCGTGACCAGCTTCGGTCGATGCCGCAGCGGCCTGCCGGGGGCACGCTGTCGACCAGCCGGGCTGCCCTGGTGAGTCAGCTGCGTGCCCGGAGGGGACCGCGCGAAGCCGCTGTGGGCGCTCCGGAACGGGATCGCGGTGTCCGGCCCCGCGTAGCGCCCACAGTCCGGTCTGGCGAGGTTCAGGAGCGGTATCCGGCGGAGCGGTACTCGTATTCCCGGTCGTCGTCACGGTCGCCCGTGTCCCGGCTGAAGTCCCAGCCGCCGGCGGCTTCCCGTCCCGGCCTACCGCCGACCGCGAACCCGCCGATCTCCTGCCCCCGGCGCCAGCCGCGGAAGTAGCCGGTGGTGTTCTCGGCGAGGCTGGCGGCGTCCCGCACGATCCGTAGTGGGCGCTCCTCACGCAGCGGGGAGCCTGGCACGAGGTTGGCCTGCGGAACCCGCTTGGGTAGCCCTGCCATCGTCTCCGCACCGACGGCTGGGCGGGCCGCCTGCTCGGCTGCCTGCCAACCGGTGTCGGCCGTGGTCGACCATTCCAGGTCGGCTTCCTCGCCGTGCCCGACGAACCAGGCGGACCTGGCCTGGGCGAAGATCAGCAGATCGCCGTCACCCTCGTCGGGAATCGGCGGCGGTCGGTGTTCGACCGACGGCTCCGGCCGGCGCGCCGGCGGGAGGTCGAGTCGCTCCACCATCCGGTTGCCGCGCTCCGCGGCCTCCCGGTCGACCAGCCGCAGCGGTGGGGTCTCCGGCTGCTGTTCGGCCCCGCCGCGCAGCGCCCGGTCGGCCAGCGGCGGTGGCTCGACCAGCCGCAGCACCGGCGGCTCCGGCGGCAGATCGTCGGCGAGCCACGGCGGGGTGACCCGGCGGTCGGCGTCGAGGTCGGGGGAGGGCTCGGCGACGCTGCGCCGGCCCCGGTCCTCGTAGGGACCGAGGTCCGGGTTGCGTGCCGGACCGTCGGCCCGGCTCTCCGGGTTGTTGACCAGCGGCCAGTTGGCGCGGGAACCCGGGGCCGTGTTCTCCTCCTCGGGCCGGCGCGCCGGCACCGGGACACTGAGGTCGGTGGCGCTGAAGCCACCCGTCGGCGCCGGTGGTTCCCCGTTCGTCTTCGGTCGGGGCGGGATGACGGTGCGCTGGCGCTCGGCCCGCGCATTGTTGATTGCCGCGGTGGTGAGGGTCGGCCGGAACGGCTCACCCGCCTCGGCGGGCGGGATCGGTCCGCGCTGAGCCGGCGCGATCGGGGTGATCCCGGGCGGCGGCGGAGGCGGTGCGGAGACCGGCCGGTTGGCCGGCCCGTCGGTTCGCAGCGGACGGTGTTCGGCGCGCGTCGGGCCGGAGCCGACGCCGTGCGACGGTGCCGCCGAGGCGGATGGGCCAGCGACGGCTGCCGGCGCGACCGGTGCGGGCGCGACCGGCGGCGGGGCGACGGGGGAGGGTGCCACCGGCGGCGGTCCGAGTGGCCGGGGCGGTGCCGGTGGGGCACTGCCCGGTATGGGCTCGGGGAGGCCACGACGTCCGCCAGCCGGCTCCGGCCCGGAGGGACGGACCGGACGAAGCCCCGGTGCCGCGCTGGCGGCCGAGAGCTCGCCGACCGTCTCGCCGCGTCGTGCCGCGGCCCTACGGCCGGTGGCCTGCGGTGGACCGGCAGAGCGGGCGCGCAGCGCGCCGACCAGCGCGGCGCAGCCGGCGTCGCAGGCCCGTACAGAGGCGACCGCCTGCCGGATGGTCTCCGCGGCGGCGGAGGTGAGGGCCCGGTTGACCGTGGCCCGGCGTGGGGTCTCGGAGATGGCGACCCGCAGCGCGGTGACCGCCTCGTCGATCGCCTCGGCGTCACCTGTGCCGTCTGCCGCGAGTTGGGCGGTGACGGCGTCGGCGGTGACCGCCGCGTCGCGGCCACGGCCGGCCGCGTCGGTGAGCATGCCCGGCTCGGGCAGCGCGTCCAGCACCGCCAGCGGGATCGGCTCGGCGGGGTCGGGGTAGGCCCGCAGTGCCGCCGGGTAGAGCTCGCGCAGTACCTCACGCAGTGCGGCGGCGGCGGAGTGTCGTCCGGTGGCCAGCGCGGCGTGGGCGGCGAGTACCTGCTTGTAGCCGGCGAGGTCGCGAGGGGCGGGCAGCGTGACGGCCGAGAGCGCGCCGGCCTGTAGGGAGCGGGCGAGGCCCACGGCCCGCCGCACGGCCGGCGGCGCCTGCATCTCCTCCAGCGAGTCGTCGTCGGCGAACCGCTCCGCGAAGTCGTCGACCGAGTCGTCGTCGGCGATCGCCAGCGGCCGGCCGGCCGCGCTGAGCAGCGAGGTGACGATGTTGTCGTCGCTGTCGGCTGCGATGGCCGCACCGCTCGGCCCGCCCGAGCGTTCCACGAGCAGCGTGACCAGTCGGGCGTAGCCCTCCGGGTCGTCGCTGATCCCGCAGACATGCAGCAGGCGGCCTGCGTCGTCGACCACCGCGGACGTCAGCGCCGATCCGGCCGAGACCGGTCGGTCTGCCGGGTCCGCCGAGGCCAGACCGCAGTACACGCGCACGAGCGCCACGGCGTCGTCCTCCTCCCGGGACACAGGGGTTTCTCTGCCAGAGACTGATGCTCCCTGGTGCGGGTCAGTCGCGCCAGTCCACGATCGCAGAGATCTTCCCGACGATCGTGCGCCAACCCAGACTTGCGGTTTGTGCCCCGATTTTCCTCAGCTTACGCCGACCCATGAAGCCGCCGAACCCGCCGTTGACCGAGGAGCGGAGCGCCTCGTCGAGGTCGTCGAGGCTGGAGCCGCTGGAGAGCATGTGGAGCACGGCCGGCAGGCGGAGGGCGTACGCCAGGTCGCGGGCGACCTCGCCGGCCTCGATGAGCAGCGTCGGATCCCACGTGTCGTGCCCACCGCGGAGGTTCTCCACGACAAGGTCGAGTTCGTAGACGTCCTCGTCGGGTGGTGCGATGTCGGCGGGTTCCACCCGTTCGGACAGTTCATGCCAACTGTCCAGCTGGGACATGTCGTTTGGAGCGCCGGACCGGACGAAACTCACCAGGGACTCGGCCGTCTTGAACAGCAGCAGCCGACCCTGGTGGCTCAGGAAGACCGGCACCTCCTCGTCGCTGTCCTCGTCGCTGTCCTCGTCGGCAGCCGCCTCGTCGGCGTCCTTCTCCTCCTCGGTGGCCTCGTCGTCGCGCTTGGCCCGCTTCTCCTCGTCGTCGCTCTCGGCGAAGTCCCGCGCGACGTCCTCGTCGAGGATGACGACGTCACCCTCGTCCTCGTCCTCGTCGGTCTCCACGACCTGGCGGCGGGCGAGGAACGGGTCGTCGGCGTCGCGTTCGGCGACGTCGGTGGGGGTCAGCTCGCTCGTCGGCCGGTACGCCCGAAGGGTGAACCCGGTGCCGGCGGGCAGGGCGATCTCCACCGGTTCGATCCGCAGGTCGTCCCAGAGTGCGCGGTCGGCGCCGGTCGGCGCGTCGGCGTCCGGCTCGGCTGCGTCCGGCTCGGCTGCGTCCGGCTCGGCGAGGCCGGTCGTGTCATCGAGCTCGGGTTCGTCGGCGTCCGGTCGTTGGGGCGACTGGCGGGCCACGGTGACCTCCGTGTACGTCGGGCTACCGCCCACCGGTGCTGATGCCGATGGGTGACTCTGGGCACATACCCTAGTTGGCTGCGCTGGGTAACGGATGCCCGCACCCCGGTGGCGCCCCCACCCGACCGGCGAGTTGCCGCAGATGTTTCTCGACCGACACGTCGGGACCGACCCGCATGGCTTCACCCTGCCATGCACGGCGAGGTCTGGGTTTCGGTGAGATCCCGCAGGGGTCAGCCCGACAGGGCGAGGTAGCCGTTCTCGGCCGCCTGCTGCAACACCCACTGGTCGCGGTACCAGCCGGGGGTCGTGACCAGCTCCGCGTGCCGGCCGCGCTGGACGACCCGACCGGCGTCCACCACCACGACCTCGTCGAACTCGGCGAGGCCGTTGAGCCGGTGCGTGATCAGCAGCACCGAGTGCGCGGCGGGGGTCGCGGCCAGCGTCGAGGCGAGCACCTCGTCGGCGGCGGCCGGGTCCAGGCCCTCGGTCGGTTCGTCCAGCACCAGCACTGCGGGCGTGGCGAGCAGGGCGCGGGCCAGTGCGAGCCGCTGCCGCTGACCGCCGGAGAGCTGCCCGCCCTCCTCGCCGACCACCGTCTTCCAGCCGTCCGGCTGGGCGGCGATCCAGCCGGCCAGGCCGGCAGCGGTGACGGCGGCGACCAGCGCGTCCTCGTCCGCGGCCGGGCGCCCGAGCAGCACGTTGTCGCGGACTGTGGCGTGGAAGACGTACGCCTCGGCGAGCAGCCCGCCGACCAGCCGGGGCAGCTCGTCCGGCGGGTACCCCGACACGTCCCGCCCGTCCAGGGTCACCCGCCCGGCATCGGGACGCACCGCGCCGGTCAGGACGGCGGACAGCGTGCTCTTGCCCGCGCCGCTCGGGCCGACGACCGCGACCCGACGGCCGGCCGGCACAGCGAGGTCGAACCCGTCGAGTGCGGCCGGCGCGCCGGGCCGGTAACGGACGGTAACCCCGTCGAATCTGACGGCGGGTGCGGCGCGGGCACGGCCGCTCTCCGCCGGAACCGCGTCCCCGACTGCTGTGTCCCCGACCGTTGCGCCGTCGCCCGCCCGCCCAACCGCTGCGGCGGGCTCGGTTTCCGGTACGGCCTCCAGGAGTTGGGCGACGCGCGCCAACCCGGTACGTAGCCCGGTCCACTGCCGGGCGGCACCGACCAGAGCGAGGGCGATCTCCACCACCGCCAGCGCACCGACCGCCAGGACACCGACCAGCACGCCGTCCACGCCGGCACTGAACGCCACGTACACCACCGCGCCGGTGGTGATCCCGGCGACCAGGACCCCGGCGGCGTCGACGGCGTAGCCGAGCGCGGCGAGTCGCCGCTCCAGCCGGGCCAGCCGCTGGGCCCGCCGCCCGGCCGTGGCCAGTACCCCCGCGGTGGCCCCGAAGGCAGCCAGGTCGGCGGCGCCATGGGTGAGATCGACCGCGTCGACGGCGAGCGCCCCCCGCAGCGGCGCCACCTCTGCGGCGGCCTGCCGGGTCAGGGCGCCGGCCAGCGCCGGCAGGGCCACCCCGGCCACCAGTAGACCGGCGGCGAGCGCGAGCGCTGCCGGCGGCGAGACGAGCGCGGCCAGGCCGACGGCCAGCACGCTCACCAGCCCGGCGGCGGCGACCGGCACGACCACCCGCAGCAGCAGGTCCTGCACCGCCTCCACGTCGGAGACCAGCCGGCTCAGTGCGTCCCCGCTGCGCGGCGGGGCGCCGCGCCTGCCGGCCAGGGCGTCGAAGACCCGCGCCCGGACGTCGGTGACGAGGCGCAACACCGCGTCGTGGCCGGCGAGCCGCTCGGTGTAGCGCAGCACGCCCCGGCTGACCGCGAGGGCCCGCACCGCGACGATCGCCACGGTGAGCCGATCCAGCGGAGGCTGGCCGGCTGCGGTCATCAGCAGCCAGGTCGCGCTGGCCATCAGGGCCAACCCGGCGAGTTCGGTCGCCGCGGCCAGCAGCCCGGCGCCGACCAGGCGCCTCAGGTAGGGCCGGGCGAGCCGCAGCACGGCCAGCTCGGGGGGACGGCCGATTCCGGCGTTCATCGGGCCTCCGCCGCCCGCGATGGCGTCAGTACGGTGACCCGGCCGTCGGAGATCCGCAGGATTCGATCAGCGTCTCGTAGCAGCGCGGGCCGGTGGGCGACCAGCAGTGCCGTGCGTCCGGCGACCAGCCTCCGGGTGGCCGACAGCACCGCCGCCTCGGCGGCGGCGTCGAGGCGGGCGGTTGGCTCGTCGAGCAGGACCACCGGGGTATCCCGCAGGAACGCGCGGGCCAGCGCCACCCGCTGCCGCTGACCGCTGGACAGGCCGTGTCCGCGTTCGCCGAGCAACGTCTCCAGGCCGTCGGGCAGTGCGGCGACCACGTCGTCCAGGGCGGCGGCGTGCACGGCGGCGGCGACCGCGCCGGGCGGCGCGTCCGGGGTGCCGAGCCGGATGTTGTCGGCCAGCGACGCGGCGAACAGGTGGGCCCGCTGCGGTACCCAGGCCACCTGCCGGCGCCAGCCGTCACCGTCGGCGTCGCCCAGGTCGACCCCGCCGACGGTGACCCGCCCAGCGGTGGGCGTCACGAAGCCGAGCAGCAGGCCGAGCAGGGTGCTCTTGCCAGCACCACTCGGGCCGATGATCGCTATCCGTTCGCCGGGCCGGATGGTCAGTGTGACGTCCCGCAGCGCGGTGGTGCGCTCGTACGCGACGGTCACCGACTCGAACCGGATCTCGCCGCGGCCCTCCGGCAGCCTTCCCGGCCGGCTCGTCGGGTCCGGCGCGGAGCCGGAGAGGGTGAGCGCCTCGTCCAGCGCGCTGAGCCCCTCCATGCTGGCGTGGAACCGGCTGCCGGCCGCCCGCAGCGGCAGGTATGCCTCCGGGGTGAGCAGCAGCACCAGCAGCGCGGTCTGCAGGACGAGACCGCCGTCGAGCAGCCGGATGCCGACCGGGACCGCGACCAGCGCCACCGACAGTGTGGCGACCAACTCCAGCACCAGCGCGGAGAGGAAGGCGATGCGCAGTGTCTTCATGGTGGCCAACCGGTGGCCGTCGGCCATCCGGCGCACCGAGTCGGTCTGCGCGTGGGCCCGGCCGAACGCACGAAGCGTGGGAAGTCCGGCCACCATGTCCAGGAAGTGCCCGCCGAGCAGGGACAGCCGTCGCCACTGGCGTTCGGTGGCGGCCTGGGCCTGCCAGCCGAGCAGCGCGCCGAAGATCGGGATGAGCGGCAGGGTCAGCGCGATGATCACCGCCGAGCTCCAGTCCGCGAGGAAGACCCGGCCCAGCACCGCGACCGGCACGGTGATGCTCAGTACGAGCTGCGGCAGGTATCCGGTGAAGTAGGCGTCGAGCGCGTCCAGCCCGCGACCGGCGAGCGTGGCCAGTTGCCCGGCCCGCTGCCCGGCGACCCAGCCGGGTCCGTGTCGGGCCACCGCTCCGAGCAGGTCGGCCCGCAGCGCCGCCTTGACCGTGGCGGCCACCCGCGCCGACGCGACGCCCTGCGCCCACACCACCAGCGCGCGGGCCGCGACGGCGGCGACGAGACCGGCCAGCGCGGCCTGGTCCAGCTGCCCGGTGAACGCCGTGGCCAGCAACACGGCCAGCGCCGTGGCCTGCGCCACGACCAGTCCGGCGGCGAGCACGCCGAGCAGCGCGAGCAGGGCGAGGTCGCGTCGGGCCGCTGGGACCCGGTGCAGCAGCCGTGGGTCGAAGGGGCGGCGGTTCACCCGTACACCAGTGCCCGACCGTCGGTCCGTCCTTGGAAAATCCACCAGCTCATCGCCTGGAAGCCTAGTAGGGCGGGCACGAGCGGGACCGTCAGCCAGGCCAGCAGGCGCAGGGTCGCCGTGCTGGCCGCCGCATCGGTCACCGTCAGTGACGCCGTGTAGCCGGTGCCAGCCAAAGTCAGTTCAGGATGGTCAGCTGAGAAAAAGCGAGATGGGCAGGGCGGCCACGGTGGTGGCCACGGCCAGCGCGGCGGCACCGAGCAGCCGGGGCGGGCGCTCGGCGACCAGCAGTCGCTGCACCCGCACGTCCAGGTCCCGGTCGCCGAGGCCGAGCGTGCCGGCCGGTGTGATCCGGCTGCCGGCGGCGGCGAACCGGCGCAACGCACCCGCCAGCGAGACCTCCGCGTGCCGCTCGCGAGCCTTGTCGTCGGCGCGCATCTCGACCAGCAGCGAGACCCGCTCGTGCGCCTCACGCACCCAGCGCAGCCACGGCAACGCCCGGCACAACGCGGTGAACGGCAGCAGCACCAGATCGTGCCGCTCCTGGGCGTGCGCCCGCTCGTGGGTCAGCACCGCCTCCAACTCGGCGCGGTCGAGCAGGCTGAGCGTGCCGGCGCTGACCACCACCCGGGGCCTCACCCCCGGCAGGCAGTACGCCGCCGCGCCGGGATGGTCGAGCACCAGCGCCCCGGGGACGTTCGGATCTCGCCGAGCCACCAACGTCAGCAGGTCCCGGTGCCGACGCTGGGCGCGTACCGTGCCGTGGACGCTGCGTACCGTCGTGGTCAGCAGCACCGCGCCGATGCCGAGACCGACCCCGACCAGCCCCAGGTTCACCACGCCGACACCCACCGGAAGCGTGCTGTGCCGCAGGTCGTTCGCGAGCGCGAACACGGCGCTACCGGTACCCCGGTCGTATTCGGCCAGCCCGAACGCGATCGGCAGGCCCGTCGCGCAGAGACCGGCCGCCAGGCCGACCGCCTGCCAGCACAGAATCGCCACCCGCGGGCTACGCCAGGTCCAGGTGGAGCGGGCGAGTACCTGCGCGATCAGCCAGCAGGCGAGCATCGAGGCAGCGAAATGCAGGGTCTGCGCCATGTCGTCGCCCTACCGCTCCGCGGCCTCGTCGGCCCGACCCGTTCGGTCCGTCGCGGGTGCCTCGACCCGATCGGTCAACGCCGCACCGTCACCCGGCCCGGTCGACCCCATCGCGGCCTCGGCGGCCAGCGCGGCACGCAGCACGTCGGCCTCCGTACCCGTCACCGAGCGGGCGAACCGGACCAGCGCCGCGTCCCGGCTACCGCCGAGGTCGAGGGCGTCGAGCATGATCTGGGCGATGTACGCCTCCCGGCTGGCCGCGGCCCGGTAACGCCACGCCCGGCCCTCCCGTTCGCGCTGCACCATGCCCTTGCCGGCGAGCCGGTCCAGCACCGTCATCACCGTCGTGTAGGCCAACTCGCGACCGGCCAGCGCGTCGGCGACCTCGCGCACCGTCACCCCACCGGACGTGGCGGGCACCGTGTCCCACAGCACGTCCATCACCGCACGCTCAAGATCCCCCAGCCGAGTCACCCCAAAATCCTACCCCTCGTAGTAGACCCCTCCCCATCCCACGCCCAACTCCACCCCTCCACTCGAACCACGCCGGTCCCGGAGACCCGCGAGCGAGGTGAGTCAAACCCCCTTCGGGTGCCAGACCGTCTTCGTCTCCAGCAGCGCCGTCATCCGTCGCAGACCGGGATCGGCCGACCAGTCGTGGTCCGTCGGCACTGGCCGGAGCACCCGCTTGAGGTTCTCCGCCGCCCTGACCTCAAGGTCGGCCGCCAGCTCCGGCTCCGTCACCCCGGCCAGGTCGACGGCGTTGACGTCCATGTGCGCGGCGAGGGTCGGCACGGTCTCCGACAGCCGTCCGGTCAGGATGTTGACGACCCCGCCGGGCAGGTCGGAGGTGGCCAGCACCTCGGCCAGGGTCACTGCGGCCAGCGGGGCTGCTGGCGACGCGGCCACCACGACCGTGTTGCCGGTGACGATCGCCGGGGCGATCACGCTGACCAGGCCGAGCAGTGCCGGCGCCTCGGGGGCCACCACGGCCACCACGCCGGTGGGTTCGGGTGCCGACAGGTTGAAGTACGGCCCGGCCACCGGGTTCGCGCCGCCGTACACCTGCGGCAGTTTGTCGGACCAGCCCGCGTACCAGACCCAGCGGTCGGTGGCGGCGTCCACCTCGTCGCCGGCTACGCCGAGGGCGACGAACTGTTCGCGGCGGCCCTCCAGCATCTCGGCGACCCGGTAGAGGATCTGACCCCGGTTGTACGCGGTCGCGCCGGCCCAGCCCTTGACGGCCGCGCGGGCGGCCACCACGGCGTCCCGTGCGTCCTTGCGGGAGGCCAGCGACACGTTGGAGTCCTGCACGAGATACGACCGTCCCGACTCGCTGCGCGGGAAATTCCCGCCGACGAAGAGCTTGTACGTCTTGCGTACGGTGACCCGCTCAGACATCGAGGTACGCCTCCAGCCCGTGCCGGCCGCCCTCGCGACCGTAGCCCGACTCCTTGTAGCCGCCGAACGGCGAGGTGGGGTCGAACTTGTTAAACGTGTTGGCCCACACCACCCCGGCGCGCAGCCGGTCGGCCATCCAGAGGATCCGGGAACCCTTGTCGCTCCAGATCCCCGCCGACAGCCCGTACGGCGTGTTGTTCGCCTTCTCCACCGCCTCGGCCGGGGTGCGGAAGGTCAGTACGGAGAGCACCGGTCCGAAGATCTCGTCTCGGGCGATCCGGTGTGCCTGGGTGACCCCGGTGAAGATGGTCGGCGCGAACCAGAAGCCCCGCTCCGGCAGCTCGCACGGCGGCGCCCACTGCTGCGCGCCCTCGGCGGCACCGGCTTCGGTCAGCTTCCGGATCCGGGCGAGCTGTGCGGCCGAGTTGATGGCCCCGACGTCGGTGTTCTTGTCCAGCGGGTCACCGAGCCGCAGCAGGGCCATCCGGCGCTTGAGCGATTCGAGCACCTGCTCGGCGATGGATTCCTGGACCAGCAGCCGGGAACCGGCGCAGCAGACGTGCCCCTGGTTGAAGAAGATGCCGTTGACGATGCCCTCGACCGCCTGGTCGACTGGCGCGTCGTCGAAGACGATGTTCGCGGCCTTGCCGCCCAGCTCCAGGGTGAGCCTCTTGCGGCTGCCGGCGACCGCGCGGGCGATGGCCCGGCCCACGTCGGTGGAGCCGGTGAAGGCGACCTTGTCGACGCCCTCGTGCTCGACCAGCGCCCGGCCGGTCTCGCCCGCGCCGGTGACGATGTTGACCACCCCGGCCGGCAGGTCGGCCTGCTGGCAGATCTCGGCGAAGAGCAGCGCGGTCAGCGGGGTCGTCTCGGCCGGCTTCAGCACCACCGTGTTGCCGGCCGCGAGGGCCGGGGCGATCTTCCAGGCCAGCATCAGCAGCGGGAAGTTCCACGGGATGACCTGCGCGGCCACGCCGAGCGGCTGCGGGTGCGACCCGCTGTGCTGGCTCGTGGGCCTCCGGCCGAACCCGGCGTACTCCAGCTTGTCGGCCCAGCCGGCGTAGTAGAAGAAGTGCGCGGCGACCAGCGGCAGGTCGACGTCCCGGGACTCCCGGATCGGCTTGCCGTTGTCCAGCGACTCCAGCACCGCCAGCTCACGCGAGCGCTCCTGAATGATCCGGGCGATCCGGTACAGGTACTTCGCCCGGTCCCGGCCCGTCATCGGACCCCAGACCTTCTCGTACGCCCGGCGTGCGGCCCGGACGGCCCGGTCGACGTCCTGCGGGCCGCCCTCGGCGATCTCGGCCAGCACCTCCTCGGAGGCCGGATTGATCGACTTGAAGCTGCCGCCGTCGGTGGGGTCGACGAACTCCCCGTTGATGAACAGCCCGGAGGAGGCTTTGATGTCCACCACCGAGCGGGACTCGGGTGCGGGTGCGTATTCGAACATCGCGTTCAGTCCAGGGTGAAGTAGTCGGGGCCGGCGTAGACGCCGGTCGTCAGCTTGGTGCGCTGCATCAGCAGGTCGTTGAGCAGACTGGAGGCGCCGAACCGGAACCAGTCCGGGTCCAGCCAGTCCGGCCCGACGGTCTCGTTGACCATGACCAGGTACTTGATCGCGTCCTTGGTGGTCTTGATGCCGCCGGCCGGCTTCACGCCGACCTGCCGGCCGGTGGCGGCCCGGAAGTCGCGGACCGCCTCCAGCATCACCAGGGTCACCGGCAGGGTGGCCGCGACCGGCACCTTGCCGGTGGAGGTCTTGATGAAGTCGCCACCGGCCAGCATCGCCAGCCAGGAGGCGCGGCGAACGTTGTCGTAGGTGACCAGTTCGCCGGTCTCCAGGATCACCTTCAGGTGGGCGTCCCCGGCGGCCTCCTTGGTGGCGACGATCTCGTCGTACACCTCGGAGTAGCGGCCGGCCAGGAACGCACCGCGGTTGATCACCATGTCGATCTCGTCGGCGCCGGCCTCGGCGGCCGCACGGACGTCGGCGAGCTTGATCGGAAGTGGCGCCTGGCCCGACGGAAACGACGTGGCCACGCTGGCCAGGTGTACGCCGCTGCCGCGAAGGACTTCGGCCACGTGCGGGACCATCAGGGGGTAGACGCAGACCGCGCCGACGTGCGGGCAGGACGGGTCGGCCGGATCCGGCCGCAGCGCCTTGGCGGCGAGTGCCCGCACCTTGCCGGGTGTGTCCGCGCCCTCCAGCGTCGTCAGGTCGACCATCCGGATCGCGAGGTCGATCGCCTGGGCCTTGGCGCTGGTCTTGATGGATCGGGTGCCGAGCTGGGCTGCCCGCTGCTCCGCGCCGACCTGGTCCACGCCCGGTAGGCCGTGTAGGAAGGTCCGCAGAGCGGTCTCGGATCGTCCCAGCGCGGAGAGGTCCGACCGGGCCGACGTCGTTGTCGCCGTCATGATTCGGAGTCTACGCGGACAAACTACGAGTGATCTTGGTCACTGGTTGGTCGGGCCGCTGACGAGTGGGCGACGTCGCTGGTCCGGGCCGGGGTCCGCGCACCGAAAGCCAGGACAGGTAGGTTGGGCGATCGTGGACGTACTCGTCATTGACCACCCGCTCGCCCAGTCGCGGCTGACCGCCATGCGGGACGAACGCACCGACTCCTCCTCGTTCCGGGCGGCGCTGCACGAACTCACCACCATGCTGGTGTACGAGGCGGCGCGCTCCTTCCCGGTGGAGACGTACCCGGTGCAGACCCCGGTGACCGGCACCGAGGGCACCCGGCTGGCCAACCCGCCGCTGCTGGTGCCGGTGCTGCGGGCCGGCCTGGGCATGGCCGACGCCGCGCTCGGTCTGCTGCCCGAGTCCTCGATGGGCTTCGTCGGGCTGGCCCGCGACGAGGAGACGTTCGAGCCGCGCGCCTACATGGAATCCCTGCCCCGGGACCTCGCCGGCCTGCCGGTGCTGGTCCTCGACCCGATGCTGGCCACCGGCGGGTCGCTGGAGCACTGCTGCCGGCTGCTGGCCGAGCGTGGCTGCACCGAGATCACCGTGCTCTGCGTGCTCGCCGCCCCGGCGGGCATCGCCCGGCTGGAGCGGTCCGGCCTGCCGCTGCGCCTGGTCACCGCCGCCATCGACGACGGCCTCAACGACAGCATGTTCATCGTGCCGGGCCTCGGTGACGCCGGTGACCGGCAGTTCGGCGGCATGCCCCGGTTCTGATCCACGCCGCGGCGGGTTTGTGCTGCGGTCGGTGGCGTCCAGCGGCTAGCCTCTCGGGCCATGACTGGTGTGCCGCTCGCCGAGGAGTTGCTCCTGCTCGCGTACGACGACGAGACCGGCAAGGCGACCCTGCCACGGATCAGCCTCGACCTGGGGATGGCCGCCGCCGTGCTGATCGAGCTGGCCCTGGCCGGGCGGATCGCGTACGCCGACGGGGCGCTGACCGCCGTGGATCCGACGCCGACGGGCGAGCCGGTCACCGACGCCGTGTTGGCCAAGATCACGGGGGACACTCCGCACAGCCCCTCATCCTGGGTGCAGCGGCTGCGCCACGGCCTCCGCGACAGGATCCTCGGTGACCTCTGTGCCCAGGGCGTCGTCCGGGACGTGGACGAGACGGAGTTGGGTTTCATCCACGTGCACCGCTACCCGGTGGTGGACCCGTCGGTGGAGGCGGAGACCCGGCAGCGGCTGGCCGAGGCGCTCACCGGCGTTGCCCCGGACGAGCGGACCGCGGCGCTGGCGACCCTGGTGGCCGTACTCCGGATGGAAACCGCGCTCGGCGTCAGCGGCGAGGCCGCCGCCGACGCCCGCCGCCGGTTGGAGGCGATCGCGACCGGGGCCGGCTTCTCCGGCGAGGTCGGCCTCGAAGGCTCGGTGGTCCGCCCCTCGGTCGGCCTGGTGGTGGCCGCGCTCGGCCGCGCCGTCGAAGCCGCCCTCGGCCCCCGCCGCTGACCCGTCGGCCCCGCTGCTGAACCGCCGGCACTGCCGCTGACCCGCCGGCCCGGGTGCTCATCTTCTTGCCAAGCGTGATTTCACAGAGACATTTCATGTCGGTGTGAAATCACTTGGTTCTCGCGTTCGGTCGCCGCCGAAGAGCCATCGAATGGCAGGGATTCGGCGATGTTGGCGCCTGCTGCGGTAACGGCAAACCGCGCGTCACCTGATTGTCGTATAACTGGTCAGTGGGTCAGGTGGTCGGCCCGGACGGCGGTGACGAAGGCGGACCAGGTGGCGGGCGCGACGGTGAGGGCCGGGCCGGTCGGGTCCTTGCTGTCGCGGATGCCGACGACGTCCGGCAGGTTGTCGGCGACCTCGACGCAGTCGCCGCCGTTGGTGCCGCTGCGGGTGCTGGTGCGCCACCGCGCGCCGGTCAGGTCATTCATAGCACTCTCCCAGGATGGCATCGATGAACTCCATCGATTGTCGCTCGCCGAGGGCGGCGGTTTCCAGCCCCTTCCACCCCCGTTCGTAGGCGGCGATCTCGCTCGGCTGGTCGAGGTAGAGCGCGCCCGTGAGCCCCTCCACGTAGACCGTCGGCGGCTCGGAGGGGCCGCCGAGCGGTGCGGCCGGGAAATCGAGCAGGACGAAGGTGCCGGCCTCGGCGGCCAGCGGCGGGCCGGCGGCCAGCGGCAGCAGCCGGATCGAGATGTTGTGCCGCTGGCCGGCGGTCAGCAGGTGCCGCAGCTGGTCGGCCATCACCGGCCGGCCCGGCACCGGGCGGCGCAGCACCGCCTCGCTGAGCACCACGGTCAGCTCCGGCGCGGGCGGCAGCCGCCGGGCCAGCAGCCCCTGCCGCTGGATCCGGAAGTTCACCGCCTTCTTCCGCTCCGCCTCGCCCAGCTCCGGCCGGTTGTGCAGGAAGAGCGCGGTGGCGTAGTCGGGGGTCTGCAAAAGCCCCGGCACCAGTTCGGCGTTGTAGTGCCGCACGCTGCTGGCGACGTTCTCCAGCCCGACGTAGAGCGAGAACCAGGCCGGAATGGCGCGGCCGTAGGCGTGCCACCACCCCTCGGCCCTGCTGACCTCGGCCAGCCCGAGCAGCACGCTCGCCTGGTCCTGGGTCGCCCGGTACAGCTCGCAGAGCAGGCGCACGTCCGGCCCTCTCGCCGGGGTCAGCCCCCGCTCGATCCGCCAGATCTTCTGTCGGGAACAGTCCAGCTCCTCGGCCGCAGCCTCGATGCTCACCCGGGCATCCACCCGGAGCTGGGTGAGCAGCCTGCCGAGCTGCCGTCGCGGAACGGTCGAGCCGTTTGTTGCATGCATCGTGCAACACCTCTCAGCCCCAGATGCAACCAATTCCTGTCGGTGAAGAAACGCCACCCAGAATCGGCCCGCGCTTATGCGGGGAAATGGCGTCGGTTGATGCTAAATGGGCGAGCGGTGCGTGAGCAAGTGTTTGCGGGGTGTATTCGGTCGGCGGTGTTGGAAGGGGCCCCTATACCGCAAGCGTTAATAGGGGCCCTCCTCACATGCCCAGGGCGTGCGCGGTTTCGGTGCGGAGCGCGGTTACGGCGTTCGCCGCGCGAGCACGCGCCGCCGCCACGTCGCCGGCCGCGACCGGCTCCACCACTTCGAGGTACGCCTTGAGCTTCGGTTCGGTGCCGGAGGGGCGGATCACCACCCGGGCGGAGTCGGTACGCAGGATCACCACGTCGGCGTCCGGCAGCAGGTCCTGTGCCTCGGTGATCGGCTGGCCGAGCAGCGTGGTCGGGGTCGCCGCCCGGATCCGGGCCATCGCGTCGGCGATCAGCCGCAGGTCGTCCACGCGCACCGAGAGCTGGTCGGTGTGGTGCACGCCGAACTCGGCGGCCAGCTCGTCGAGCCGGTCGGTGAGGGTCCGGCCCCGCGCCTTGAGGTCGGCCGCCAGCTCGGCGACGGTCAGCGCGGCGGTGATGCCGTCCTTGTCGCGGACGTGCTCCGGGGCGACGCAGTAACCGAGCGCCTCCTCGTAGCCGAACACCAGCGGCTCGGCCCCACCGCCGGCCCGCACGATCCACTTGAACCCGGTGAGCGTCTCGTCGTACGGCAGGCCCCGCGCGGCGCAGAGGGCCCGCAGCAGTGACGAGGAGACGATGGTGGTGGCGTAGAGGCCGGTCACTCCGCGTCGCATCAGGTGGTCGGCGAGCAGCACGCCCACCTCGTCCCCGCGCAACATCCGCCAGCCCGAGCGTCCACCCGCACCTGGAGCGCCCTGCGTAGTGCCGTCCGGCTCGCTGCTCGCGGTCCGGACCACGACCGCGCAGCGGTCGGCGTCGGGGTCGTTGGCGATGGCCAAATCGGCGCCGGTGCGGTCGGCGAGCGCGACCAGCCGGTCCACCGCGCCCGGCTCCTCCGGGTTGGGGAAGCTGACGGTCGGGAAGTCCGGATCCGGTTCCGCCTGGTCCGGCACCACGCCGGGCACCGGGAAACCGGCGGCGGTGAACGCGGCGGTGAGCACCGCCGCGCCGACGCCGTGCAGCGGGGTGTACGCCACGGTCAGGTCCCGGGGACCGCCCGGCGTGACGACCTCGATCGCCCGCGCGACGTACCCGGCGACGACGTCGTCGCCTAGCACCTGACCGGCAGGGCCGAGCGGTACCTGGATCAGCGGGCCGACCGCCCGGATGGCCGCCTCGATGTCGGCGTCGACAGGCGGCACGATCTGCGCACCGGCGCCCAGTGCGCCGCCCAGCTCGGCACCGAGGTACACCTTGTAGCCGTTGTCCTGCGGCGGGTTGTGGCTGGCGGTCACCATCACCCCGGCGACCGCGCCCAGGCGCCGCACCGCGTACGCGAGCACCGGGGTGGGCAGCGGACGGGGCAGCAGCAGCGCGGGGCGTCCCGCCCCGGTCGCCACCCGGGCGGTCTGCTGGGCGAACTCGTGCGAGCCGCGCCGGGCGTCGTACCCGATCACCAGCGGGCCGGCGCCGCCCTGGGCCGCGAGCCAGGTGACCAGCCCGGCGGCGGCCTGGGTGACCACCGCGAGGTTCATCCCGTTCGGGCCGGCCCGCAGCGGTCCGCGCAGCCCGGCGGTGCCGAAGGTCAGCGGCCCGGCGAACCGGTCGGCCAGCTCCGGCGCGCTGCCCGGTAGCTGGTCGAGCACCCTCCGAAGCTCCGCCCGACCGGCCGGGTCGGGGTCGTCGGCGAGCCAACGTTCGGCCCGCTCACGGATGGTGCTGATGTCAGTGGTCTCCGCCGCCATTGCCTCTTGATAGCACGGCGGCGGATCACCAGGGACGTGTCCCCTGGCTCAGCCGGCCGAGGTGATCTGGAACGACTCCAACATCTCGTCGTAGATCGGCTTGCTCTCCTCGAAGCGGGAGTCGTTCGAGGTGAGGTAGAACGAGTAGATCCGGCCGTCGTGGGCCACCCCGTGCCACACACCGTGCCGCATGTCGTCGCCCTCGCCGCAGGTGTACTCGAACTCGGCCGACGGCTTGCCGGCCAGCTCCTTCTCCGCCATCGAGATCTGGGTGTACGGCTTGACGCAGGACGTCGACCGGGTCTTGAGGCCGTTCTCGGCGACCTCCGCCCAGCGGGCCGAGGTGCCGCTCCACTTCTCGTTGAGGATGCGCACCCGGCGACCGCTGTCCTCCGGGTCGGTGTAGTCGATGTAGACGCCGCCGGACGGGGCGGCCCGCTTCCAGCCCTTGGGTACCTGCATCTGCACCCCGCGTCCCGAGTGCTCCTGCATCTCGATGGCGGGGCCCGCCTCGGCGGAGTTGGACGGTTCGGCGACGGGGGCGGCCGGCGGTGCGTCGTCGTCGCCGCCGGAGAGCGCCACGATGCTGATCAGCAGCAGCACCGCGAGGCCACCGGCTGCGGCCAGCTGCATCTTGCGCGGCCAGCCCTTCACGGTGCCGACCGCCCGGCTGCCGGCGGCCTTCGCCCGGTCGAGTGGGCTGCTGCCGCCGGGCTCCGCAGGCCGGGCGCCGTACGGCTGGCTGGGCGCGGCCGGCCACTGTGCGGCACCGTAGCCGCCGAGCTGCTGGGTGGCGTCGCCACCGCCGCCGATCCGCTGGGTCGCGTCGCCACCGCCGCCGATCCGCTGGGTGGCGTCGCCACCGCCGTAGGTGCGGCCACCGGGCGGGGCGGCACCCTGCCGTCCCGGTCGGGCAACCTGGTGGGCGCTGGTGTCGTCCATCGCGCTGGTGCCGGCCACCGTGCCCTGACCGGGGCGTTCACCCCGGCGCAGCGCGGCAAGTCGGTCGGTCAGCGACTCACCCGGACCGAGCATCGCCCGGCCGCCGATCTGCCCGGAGAGGGCGGCCTGCGGCGGCGCGGCCGGCGCGCTGATCGGCGTGGGCTGCGGCACCGGCATCACCGAGTACTGGTCGGTCATCGAGTTGACTCCGGCGGCGGCGTTGCTCAGTGGGCCGGCCAGCAGCTCACGCAGCATGGCGCGAGCGGTGTGCACGTCCAGCCGGCGAGCCGGGTCCTTCTCCAGCAGGCCCATCAGCACGCGGGTGAGCGGGCCGCTGCGCTGCGGCGGAGCCGGCGGGTCCTCGACCACGGCGTGCATCGTCTCGATCGGGTCGCCCCGGTCGAAGGGTGGCCGGCCCTCCACCGCCGTGTAGAGGGTCACGCCGAGGGAGAACAGGTCGCTCGGCGGCCCGAACTCCTGCCCCATGGCGCGCTCGGGCGAGATGAAGTGCGGTGAGCCGAGCACCATGCCCGGGGTGGTGAGCTGCACGTCGGTGGGCATCCGGGCGACGCCGAAGTCGGTCAGCACGCAACGCCCGTCCGAGCAGATCAGCACGTTGGCGGGCTTGACGTCGCGGTGCAGCACCCCGATCGCGTGCGCCACTTCGAGCGCGCCGAGCAGCGCGATCCCGATCTTGGCGACGACCCGCTGGGTGATCGGTCCATCCTCGATCACCATGTCGGCGAGGCTGCGGGCGTCGAGCAACTCCATCACGATCCACGGCCGGCCGGCCTCGGTGACCACGTCGTACACCTGCACGACGGCCGGGTGGGCGATGGCGGCGGCGGCGCGTGCCTCGCGCAGGGTGCGTTCGTACATCGCGTCGCGGTCACTCGGGGCCAGTCCCGGCGGGAGGACGACCTCCTTGACCGCCACGTCACGGCGCAGAAGTGTGTCTGTGGCCCGCCACACCGTGCCCATGCCACCGTTGCCCACCGCGGAACGAAGCGAGTACCGGTCGCCGATGACGGTGCCGGTTGTCGCGCGTCCGTTGGTGGGGATGCTGATCGGTCCGCCGCTCCACGTCGGGATCTGAGTCACAGAAATGCCACCGGGGGAAGTCGAGAGGGCTGGGACACAACCCCCCTATCTTGCTGGTTCAGACGCCCGATGCGAAAGCCGGCGCGGCGGACGTTTCCGTTACTCGACGGTACGTGTGCGACCACTCACCTCTTGTCGCGCGGTGACGACGTGGTGTGCGGTATCCCTCACGCGGAACCCGCCCTGGTCGTCCTACCATCCGGTAATGAGTGAACGGTCGAGCGAGTCCGGTTTCCCGATCAAGGGCGTCTACACGGCGGCCGACCTCCCCGGAGACCTGGACTCCCGGCTGGGCGCGCCGGGAGTGTTTCCGTACACCCGCGGGGTCTATCCCACCATGTACACCTCCCGACCGTGGACCATGCGCCAGTATGCCGGCTTCGGCACCGCCACCGAGTCCAACGCGCGCTACCACCAGTTGTTGCGGGCCGGCACGATGGGCCTGTCGGTCGCCTTCGACCTGCCCACCCAGATGGGCTACGACTCCGACGACCCGATCGCGCACGGCGAGGTGGGCAAGGTCGGCGTGGCCATCGACTCCATCGAGGACATGCGGCTGCTCTTCGCCGGCATCCCGCTGGACAAGGTCTCCACCTCGATGACGATCAACGCCCCGGGCTCGGTGCTGCTGCTGCTCTACCAACTCGTCGCCGAGGAGAACGGGGTGCCGGGCTCGGCGCTCAACGGCACCATCCAGAACGACATCCTCAAGGAGTACATCGCCCGGGGCACCTACATCTTCCCGCCGAAGCCCTCGTTGCGGCTGGTCGCGGACACGTTCGGCTACTGCCGCAGCGAGGTGCCGAAGTGGAACACGATTTCCATATCCGGCTACCACATGGCCGAGGCCGGGGCCACGCCGGTACAGGAGATCGCCTTCACGCTGGCCAACGGCGTGGAGTACGTGCGTGCCGCGATCGCCGCCGGCCTGGCCGTGGACGACTTCGCCCCCCGGCTGTCGTTCTTCTTCGTCGCCCGCACCACCCTGCTGGAGGAGGTGGCGAAGTTCCGGGCGGCCCGACGGATCTGGGCCCGGCTGATGCGCGACGAGTTCGGTGCGCTCAACCCCAAGTCGCTGATGCTGCGCTTCCACACCCAGACCGCGGGCGTGCAACTGACCGCCCAGCAGCCCGAGGTGAACCTGGTCCGGGTAGCGGTGCAGGGGCTCGGCGCGGTGCTCGGTGGCACGCAGTCGCTGCACACCAACAGCTTCGACGAGGCGATCGCCCTGCCCACCGAGAAGGCGGCCCGGCTGGCGCTGCGCACCCAGCAGGTGCTGGCGTACGAGACGGACCTGACCGCCACCGTCGACCCGTTCGCCGGGTCATACGTGGTGGAGGCGATGACCGCCGAGATCGAGGCGGCGACGGACGCGCTGATGGCCCGGGTCTTCGAGCACGGGTCGGCGGTGGACGCAATCGAGGCCGGCTTCCAGAAGCGGGAAATCGAGCAGTCCGCGTACGAGATCGCCCAGGAGATCGACTCGGGGGCGCGGGTGGTGGTCGGACTCAACCGGTTCACCATCGACGCGGAGGAGCCCTACGAGCCGCTGCGGGTGGACCCGACCATCGAGGCGGCGCAGGCCGATCGGCTGGCCAAGCTGCGGGCCGAGCGGGACGACGCCGCCGTGCAGCGGGCCCTGGCCGAGCTGCGTACGGCGGCCTCTGGTACCTCGAACGTACTACACCCGATGAAGGCGGCGCTGCGCGAGCGGGCCACCGTGGGTGAGGTGTGTGGCGCGCTGCGTGAGGTCTGGGGTCGGTACCGCCCCACCGACCGCTTCTGATCCGCCGCGTCGCGCCTTCCTGTCCGCCCGTTCCGGTCGCGCAGCGTGTCGACCGGTCGGTCCCGGGTATTCCGCTTCCCGTGATCAGGTGGACGCACATGTTGTGCGGTCGGATGACGTCCGGGCATGTGAGCGTCCTCGGGTGTCGGTCGCCGAGCGTGGTCGGGTAATTGTCGTACGGTCAGTTCATTGACGCGACTAATGCGACAATTCGGAACGACGGCGATGGGTTTCGGAGAGATTCTCAAGCCGCAGACATGATTACGCGTTGTAGGAGGTGGGGGGCGAATGGTGGCGTTCGAGCGCGATCTACCTGCTGTCCAGCACACCTCCGGGCGCTCTCAGCAGGGCATACGTGACGCTGTGCGGTCCGACCATCACCGGAACGAGGTTGCGCAGAGTTACCGTCGGAGGTCTACGCTGCTGTCAGCTGTTCCCGATGATCCATCCATTCCTAGTGATCGAAGAGAATTCGACGTGACGAGTGCGTTGACGATGCCAACCGGCAACCAGCTGGCGCCGTCCTGGCCGGCGGGACCGTCCGGTTCCCTGCCCCTTCCCTTCGAGCTGGATCACCTGCTCGCCCTCCGGGTACCGGGCCTGATCGCCACGCGCCGTCACATCCACTCGCATCCGGAACTGTCCGGCGCGGAGTTCGAGACGGCGGCCCTGATCGCCCGGGAACTCACCCTGGCCGGGCTGCACCCGCGCCTGCTACCCAAGGGCAACGGAGTCATCTGTGACATCAACGGCCGCCCCGACGGGCCGGTGATCGCGCTGCGCGCCGACATCGACGCGCTGCCGTTGACCGACGTCAAGGACGTGCCGTACCGCTCCACGGTCGACGGGGTCTGCCACGCCTGCGGGCACGACGTGCACACCACCGTCATGCTGGGTGTCGGCATGCTGCTCGCGCAGCTCGCCGACCTGGGCGAGCTGCCCGGCCGGGTACGACTGATCTTCCAGCCCGCCGAGGAGATCCTGCCCTGCGGCTCGCTGGAGGTGATCGAGGCCGGCGGTCTCGACGACGTGACGCAGATCTTCGCGCTGCACTGCGACCCCAACCTGCCCGTCGGGCAGGTGGGCCTACGGGTCGGGCCGATCACCGCCGCCGCCGACAACGTCACCGTCCGGCTCACCGGTCCGGGCGGGCACACCGCCCGCCCGCACCTGACCGTCGACCTGGTCGACGCGCTCGGCCGGCTGATCACCGAGGTGCCCGCCCTGGTCAGCCGCCGGGTACCGGCCAACAGCGGGCTGCTGCTCGTCTTCGGTCACGCCTCCGCCGGCACCCGGTACAACGTCATCCCTTCCGAGGCGTCCGCCTCCGGCACGCTGCGGGTGATGGACCGCGACGCCTGGGAGTCAGCGCCGAAAATCGTTTCTCAGGTGGTCCGGGACGTCATCGCCCCGACCGGAGCCACGGTTGATCTGGAGTACCTGCGCGGGCGGCCGCCGGTCTGCAACGACGCGCGGGCGATCGGGGTGCTGACCGCGGCCACCACTGCCGCGCTCGGCCCGGAGGGCGTCGCGGAGACCCCGCAGAGCATGGGCGGTGAGGACTTCTCCTGGTATCTGGAGTACGTCCCCGGTGCCCTGGCCCGGCTCGGGGTCGGCCGCTCCGGGCCGAACGTGGACCTGCACCGGGCGTCGTTCGACGTGGACGAACGCGCCATCCCGGCCGGCGTACGGCTCATGGTGCAGACCGCGCTCCAGGCACTGGCGGCGGTGCGCTGACACTCGGCGGCGGCGTGTCGGCCGGCGCGACGAGCTCCGGCAGCGGGTCCCGGCTCCGATGCCGCCGGCGGCTCAGCCACCACACCGCCCCCAGCGGAACGCCGAGGACGAGCAGCCACGGCAGGACCGCCCCGAGCGCGGTGAGCAGGATGGTCATCGAGGCCAGGAAGACCTTCCAGCCGCCGTCGAGCCCGACCAGGAAGCCGATCTGGTTCTCCTCCTCCACGGCGGTCGTGACGCCCGGCCCCACCAGGGTGACCGTGATCGTGGACAGTGCGGTCAGGTCGCCCAGCCGCCGCTTCTTCGCCTCCAACGACGCGAGGTCGGCCTCCCGGCGGGCCAGCTCGTTCTCGATGCTCACCAGGTCGCTGATCGAGTTGGCTTGGGCGAGCAGCCGCCGCCCGCTCTCGACCCGGGCACGCTGGCTGGTGATCCGGGCGTCGAGGTCGATGGTCTCCTCGGTGACGTCCTGGGTGCCGATCTCACGGCGCTCCTGGCGACCGAGGCCCGCCAGCTCCTCCACCACCGGGTGGAAGCGGTCCGCCGGCACCCGCAGTTCCAACTCGGCGACCGCGTCGGCGTCGGAGCTGCTGCGCTGGTCCCCGCCGACGAAGCCGCCGACCCGGGTGGCCGCAGCCGTGGCGTCCCGCGCGGCGGCATCCACGTCGTCCACCTGCACCCGGATGGAACCGGTGTAGATGATGGCCCGCTGGTCGACCCGGGTGTCCGTCGCCGCCCCGGCCTCGCCCTGGGCCCTGCCGGGCGCAGCGACCTCGCCCTGGGCTCTGTCGGGCGCAACGGCCTCACCCGGCACGGCGGCGGCACCCTCCTGGGCCGGCGCGACCGCGTCGGCCGCCATGCCCGCCGTTTCTGAATCGTCGCCGCCGCGGCCACCACCGCAGCCGGCGAGCACCAGCAGCGTCACCAACGCGGACACCGCCGTGGTCCCGCGACGGCGGGTGCTGTTCTTCGTCATCCCGTTCCCCTTCCTCAGACCCGGGTGGGTGATAGCTCGGACGTCGCGCGCCACCACACGGGTTCCGGCAGACTGCGCTGAGGACATCACGATTCGATAAGGAGGCATCACGATGCGGCTCACCAAGTACGCTCACTCGTGTTTGCGGGTCGAGCACGACGGTGGTGTGCTGGTCGTCGATCCCGGGGTGTTCAGCGAGCCGGCGAAAGTGCTGGACGGGGCCGACGCGGTGCTGATCACCCACGAGCACCCGGACCACCTCGACGTCGAGGCGGTCAACCGTCAGCTGGAGCGACGCCCGATCGTCATCCACGGCCCGGCGGCGCTGGCCGGCACCCTCGGCGACGCGGCGCAGGCGCTGCGCCCGGTCACCCCCGGCGAGTCGTTCACCGCCGCAGGTGTCCCGGTACGCGCCTACGGTGGCCGACACGCGGTGATCCACCCCGACATCCCGGTGATCGACAACCTCGGATATCTCCTGAACGACGTCGTCTACCACCCGGGCGACGCCCTGTTCGCCCCGGACGACGTCCAGGTCGACACACTGTTCGCCCCGATACACGCGCCCTGGTCGAAGTTCTCCGAGGTGGTCGACTTCATCCGGGCGGTAGCCCCGCGGCGGGTCTTCGCGCTGCACGACGCCCTACTCAACGGCAACGGCTACGCGGTGCTCGACCGGCAGTACACCGCGCTGTCCGGCAGCGAGTACCAGCGGCTGGAGCCGGGCAGTCGGATCGACGGCTGAGCCGATGTCCGGTCCACCGTCCGACCTCGTCGAGCAGCTCTACCGCACGCCACCGGAGCGGTTCGTAACCGTCCGGGACACCGCCGCCGCGCAGGCCCGCCGTGCCGGCGACCCACGTACCGCCCGCGAAATAGCCCGGCTCCGCCGGCCCACCGTGGCCGCCTGGCTGGTCAACCTGCTCGCCCTCGAACGGCCGGACCTGGTGGCCGACCTGGCGCACCTGGCCGAATCCCTCCGCGAGGCCCAGCGCGAGCTGCGCGGCCCGCGGCTGCGGGAGCTGTCCGCTCAGCGGCGGGCCGTGGTGGGCGCGCTCGTCGCCGAGGTACGCCGGCTCGCCGCCGACGCAGCGGGCGCCCCGCCGGGCGGGAAGCTGCCGCTGGCCGAGGTCGAGGCGACCCTCAACGCCGCCCTCTCCGACGTCGAGGTCGCCGAACAGGTGCGTTCGGGGCGGCTGCTGCGCTCGGTCCACTACGCCGGGTTCGGCGAGGTGCCCCGGCCACAGCTGCGCCTGGTCACCGGCGGGGATGAGCCGCCGGTCGTCCCGCCGGCCCGGCAACGGGCGCCGGATCGGGGCGTGGTCCGCGCCGAACAGGCCGAGCGGGCCGCCCGCGCCGATCGGGCCCGGCGCCGCAAGGCGGTGGAGAAGGAGCTGGCGCTGGCGCGTACCGACCAGGAACGGGCCGAGACGGAGCTGGCCGGCGCGGTGGCGGCCGAACGCGACGGGGTCGCCGCCCTGGATGCGGTCGAGACGGAGCTGGCCGAGCTGGAACGTCGCCGGGCCGTCGCCGAACAGGAACTCAGCCGCTCCCGGCTGGCCCGACGGGCCGCCGAACGGGCCGCCAGCGCCGCCCGACGCCGCAGCGGCGAGGTCGAGGCCGCGATTGAGGCGTTGGACGTCGAGGAGGGGGATGCCGAGGTGGGCGACAGACCGGCAGACTGATCCCCCATGGACGGACCTTCGGTCGGATCCCACACGGCCGGACCTTCGGTCGGATCCCACACGGCCGGACCTTCGGTCGGATCCCACACGGCCGGTGACGGATGACACCGGAACAGGTCGCCACCGCAGGCAAGCCGGGAGTGCTCGCGCTCGGCGAGGAGTACAACCGCTGTCCCACCACGCTGCGCCGGGCACGGCTGCTCGGCATCTCCGGTTGGGCGTTCTACATCACCGGGCGGGCCGGCGCGCTGGGTGACGTGCGGGCCGAGACGGTGGCCGCCGCCCTCGGTTTCATCGCCCCCGAGGCCGTGGCCGACGGGTGGGACGCCGCGATCCGCACCGTACGACCCTCCGAGGTGGCCGCCGCCAGCCTGACCGAGTGTGCCCGGTGGGGCGAGGAGACCCTGTCCGACCTGCCTTTCGCCGACCGGCTCGCGGCGCTGGTGGAGCAGGCCGTAGCGGCGGCCGACGCCAGCGCCATGCCACTCTTCGCGGCCTGGCGGGCCATGCCGTCAGACGCCCGGAGCGCCGGCGCCCGGCTGGCCGTCGGGCTGCGCCTGATGCGGGAACACTTCACCGGCGCCCACCTGGTCGCCGTACGCGCCAGCGGGATGACCCCGTTGGAGGCGGTGCTGGCCGGTCCCGAGGGCGAGAACGGCGCGATGGCCTGCGGCTGGCCGCCGCCGTACCCATCGGTCGGGCCGCTGGTGCGGCGGCGGCTGTGGGCCGAGGCGGTGACCGACCGCCTCGTCGCGCCCGCGTTCGTGGCGCTCGGCCCGGTCGACGGTGCCGAACTGGTCGAGCTGCTGGCCGTCGCGCGGGCGCACACCCAACGCTGAAACCGCGACCGCACGGCGTCGGGGCGGGCATCGGCGCGGCGGCGTGGGCCGTACCGGGCTGTGATGGATCCCCCCAGGTTCGGGGTCGCCGCCTGCCGCGATGGCGGGCGGTAGCAGACTGGGGGAGTGGGAGACGCGCTACGCCGATGCGGTGCCGGTGGGGCGGGACCGCAGTTCGGTGACGTAGTCGTCGGGCGCGCCCGCCTTCTCAGCAGCGTTAGCGATCTCCGACAGGTACCACGAGGTGGGCAGGCCACCCTCGTAGCCGTCGAAGACGTAGACCCAGGCGGTCACCTCGCCGTCCAGCGTCGAGACGCGGACGGTCAGCTTCCGGTACGTGCCGGAGGTGACGCCCTCGATCTCGTCCAACTGGGCCGCGTCGTACGGGTGGATGTCGTAGAGCGCCACGAACACCCGGTCGCCGGGAGACTCGACCACGGAGCTGACCGCGCCCTCCCAGCCGATCACGTCATCGCCGGCGAAGGTGAGCCGCCAGCCCTCCAGCCAACCGATGCCGACCATCGGGGAGTGCGGACAGTAGGCCCGCATCCGAGCGGGGTCCAGGTTCGAGCCGTAGGCGGCGTAGTGACGCACGGCGATGACGATAGCCCGGCCGGCGGCCGGAGGAGAACACGGCGGTGCGTGTCGGACGTGTCGGGGAGAAGAAAGTCACTGTGAGCATCGACGAAGGGCGGTCGTGGTGAGCCGGATCGTGATCATTGGCGGGGGGCCGGCGGGCTACGAGGCGGCGCTGGTGGCCGCCCAGTTGGGCACCGACGTCACCGTCGTGGAGACCGACGGCGCCGGAGGTGCCTGTGTACTGTCCGACTGCGTACCGTCGAAGACGTTCATCGCCAGCTCCGAGGTGGTGACCGGGTACCGCGACACCGAGGTGTTCGGGGTGCACTCCGACGGCCTGGAAGCGGTCACCGTCGACGCCCGGACGGTCCACGAGCGGGTCAGGCGGCTCGCTCTGGCGCAGTCCGCCGACATCCACGCCAAACTGCTCAAGGCCGGGGTCACCTTCGTCGCCGGGCGGGCCCGGCTCGGTGAGGACGCGCTCGGTCACACCCACCGGGTGATCGTCACGCCGGACGGTGAGGAGGCGGCGTACGCCATCGACGCCGGCACGGTGCTGATCGCCACCGGCGCCACCCCCCGCCAACTGCCCACCGCGGTACCCGACGGCGAGCGCATCCTGACCTGGCGGCAGGTGTACGACCTGCCTGAGCTGCCGGAACACCTGATCGTCGTCGGCTCCGGGGTGACCGGCGCCGAGTTCGCCAGCGCGTACCTGGCGATGGGGGTCGAGGTGACCCTGGTCTCCAGCCGGGACCGGGTGATGCCGCACGAGGACGCCGACGCCGCCCAGTCGATCGAACAGGTCTTCCGGACCCGGGGCATGAGCATCCTGAACAACTCCCGCGCCGAGGGCGTCCGCCGCACCGACAGTGGCGTCGAGGTCGAGCTCTCCGACGGCCGTAAGGCGTCCGGCTCGCACGCGCTGATCGCGGTCGGCTCGATCCCCAACACCGCCGAACTGGGCCTGGCCGAGTACGGCGTCGAGCTGGCCCGCGGCGGGTACGTGACGGTGGACCGGGTCTCCCGGACCAACGTGCCCGGCATCTACGCGGCCGGCGACTGCACGGGGGTACTGCCGCTGGCCAGCGTCGCCGCCATGCAGGGCCGGATCGCCATGTGGCACGCGCTCGGCGAGGCGGTCCGGCCGTTGCGGCTGCGTACCGTCGCGGCGAACGTCTTCACCGATCCGGAGCTGGCCACGGTCGGCGTGTCGCAGGACGAGGTGGATGCGGGCAGGGTGCCGGCCCGTCAGGTGATGCTGCCGCTGGGTGGCAACGCCCGGGCGAAGATGGACGAGATCGCGGACGGTTTCGTCAAGCTGTTCTGCCGCCCGGCCAGCGGCCAGGTGATCGGCGGTGTGGTGGTCGCCCCCAAGGCCAGCGAGCTGATCCTCCCGATCACCATGGCGGTCGAGAACAACCTCACCGTCAACGAGCTGGCCCAGACGATCACCATCTACCCGAGCCTCTCCGGCTCGGTCACCGAGGCCGCCCGCCAACTGATGCTCCACGAACTGGAGTGACCCCCACCCCATCCGGCTCGCCGATAATGGAGTTGTGGTTGTTGATCTGTGCCGGTTCGCGGCTTTCGCGGGGTGCCACAACTGCATGATCGACGGCTGCGGGGGCGAGGATGACGGCCAGGAGGGTCAGCAGGGCGACTTCGGTGAGGATGAGGGCGCGCTCGATCAGGCCGTACAGGGCTCGGTCTCCGGGATAGGCGGACCAGACCATGGCGGCGGCCAGCAGCAGGCTGGCCAGGGTCAGCGCGCGCAGCCAGTGGCGGGCGCGGGCGTCGGTGGGGAGCCGGGCGGCGAGCAGCCAGCCGGCGACCGGCAGGGCCAGGAAGGCGACCACCGAGGCGTACCGGTGCACGTATGCGGCGGTGCTCATCTCGGTGCCAGGCGGATTCGTCGGCACCAACCCCGCCACCAGCAGCCCACCCGCCCAGGCCGCCAACAGCACCTCGGCGACCATTCCCCGCCGCCCGGCACGGGCTTCTCCACCGCCGACCGCGCCTACCCGGGTCACTCCGGGCGCACCGAGCTGGCGTAGGGCCGGGACGAGCATCGCGGAGGCGGCGGCGAGCAGGAGCATGGCCACGTGGATGACTCCGCCGGAGTCGGAGACGGCGTAGTCGCTGACGGTCAGGCTCACCGGGTCCAAGCCGTCCACCCCCAGGTGTCCGACGATCGCGAGCAGGGCCGCGAGGGCGATCCCGCCGAGAGCCAGTACCCCGCCGTTTCGGTTTCCGGGCATACCTCAGCCTGTCGTTGGCGACACCCCAGGCGGATCCGGGACGAGCACCGAAATCGATCCCAGGGACCACCCCTACCCGTGATCGGGCATCTCCCTGGCCGGGTCCGGGTGGCCGCCCGCCGGTCCGTTCAGTCGGCGGGCGTCCCGGCAGGGGCCCGGGTCAGCCGGGCGGCGACCAGGGCGAGCGCCCAGCCGGTCAGCGCGAAGCCGGCGGCGGCCACCGCCGCGATCGCCACCATCTGCCAGGTGGACCCGGTCAGCGCCGCACCGCCCAGGTGCCCGAGCAGCCCGCCGTAGGAGGCCCAGGCGACCGCCGCGACGGTGGCGTAGGGCAGGAAGAACCGAAGTGGGTACCGGCTGCGGCCGGCAGCGAAGCAGGCGGCCATCCGACCGCCGGGCACGAAGCGGCAGAGCAGGATCGTCACCGGCCCGGACCGGCGCAGGCCTCGGGTGACCCGGCCGGCCATCCGCCGGGTACGCCCGGTGCCGACCGGCCGGGGTGGCCGCCGTCCCGGTGCGCCACGGCCCAGCAGGTAGCAGCCCAGGTCCCCGGCGAGCACGCCGAGTGCTCCGGCGGCGACGGTCCACGGCAGGCTCAACCCGCCGTGCACGGTGAGCGCGCCGCCGGTGAGCATCAGCAGTTGGGTGGGCACCACCGGTACGAAGGCGTCCACGAGCAGCAGGCCGAACAGTGCGAGGTACGCTAGGCCCGGCGACGCCACCTGGGTGAGTAGTTCGGGCACCTGCGCCACCTCGCGAACTTCTCCGATCGGAACGTTCCGATCCTGACGGCGTGTCGGGCGTCACCCCGACCTGCCCTGGCCGGCCGTGACCAGCGACACCTCGCCTCAACGGGGTCGCAGGTGTCGGCGGGCACTCGGCCGACCATCTGAATATCGACGAAGGTGGTTGGAATTGGGCGGTCGCCAGATCGTCTTCCGGCAGCGTACCGTTGTCGGCGCGTGGCCCGGTGAGCATCAGGTCCCGCGTTCCTGATGCCCGAGCCGCCGCCGGGCCGCTGGCAGGTCCCGTGCCAGCGGCCCGGCCCCGATCCACCCGATCGCCGCTCGACCCCGAAGCGCGGGCCTGCGTCCGGGCCGCCCGGTTAACGAGGTGCGGCGGCGCGTGGCGCGGGAGTACGGTCACGGCATGTGTGGTGCGGTGCTGACGACGACGCCGGGGAAGCCTGGCGCGCCGCACTGACGTCTTCCGTCTACCGAGGCCCCGGGCGAACCGCCCGGGGCCTCGTACGTCGTGGGTGAAGGTCGCGTCGGGGCGTACCGCCAAGGAGCGCGACATGACCGACCACCGCCGGCTCGGCCGGGACCTAAACCTGTTCGCCACCGATCCGCTCACCGGTGCCGGCCTGCCGATCTGGCTGCCGGCCGGCGCCGCCGCCCGGCACGCCATCGAGGAGTACCTGCGTGACCTGGAACGCCGAGCCGGCTACCAGCACGTGCACACCCCGCCGCTGGGCCGGCGCGAACTGTTCGAGACCTCCGGGCATCTCGGCTACTTCGCCGCCGAGATGTTCCCGCCGATGCGGCTCGGCGAGGCCGACGACGAGCTGGTGCTGCGCCCGGCGCTCTGCCCCCACCACGCACTGGTCTACCGCACCCGTGGCCGCTCCTACCGGGACCTGCCGATGCGGGTGGCCGAGATCGGCGGCATGTACCGGGCGGAGCGTTCGGGGGTCCTCGGCGGGCTGTCCCGGGTACGCGCCATCACCCTCAACGACGCGCACAACTTCTGCGCGCTGGAGCAGGTCGGCCAGGAAGTGTCGGAGATCCTCAGGCTGATCCGCGCGGCGCACGACGCGCTCGGGGTGCGTCCGGCGGGCGTACGGCTGTCCCGGCGCGGGCCGGGGGAGAAGTACGTCGGCGGCGACGCGGACTGGGCCCGGGCCGAGGAACTGCTCCGCGCCGCACTCGGTCAGGTGGCCTACACCGATGCGCCGGGCGAGGCGGCCTTCTACGGCCCGAAGATCGACATCCAGGTGCTGGACGCCGCCGGGCGGGAGCTGACCATCTCCACCGTTCAACTCGACTTCGACAAGCCGGAGCGGTTCGACCTGTCGTACCACGACTCGGGCGGGGCGCGGCGGCGGCCGGTGATGGTGCACCGCAGCCTTGTCGGCAGCATGGAGCGACTCTTCGCCTACCTGATCGAGGTGCACCAGGGAGCCTTCCCGGCCTGGTACGCCCCCGTGCAGATGGTGGTCCTGCCGGTCGGCGACGGTCAGGCCGGCGTGGCCGTCGACCTGGCCCGTCGAGCCACCGAGGTGGGGCTACGGGTCGAGGTGGACCATGGTGGATCGCTGGGCGCCCGGGTCCGTGACGCGGCCCGCCGACGAATCCCGTACGTCGCGGTGCTGGGCGCGCGGGAGGCGGCCGACGGCCGGGTGGCGCTGCGGCTACGCGACGGCCGGGCACTGGAACCGCTGCCCGAGTCGGACATGATCGGCCTGGTCGCCGCAGTGGTGGCCGCCCGCACCGGCGACCTGCTGCCCATCGACTGAGACCGGGTGCCGGCCAGCTTTCACCAGCTGGTCGGCAGCGGCATCCCCTCGGTGTAGCCGGCGGTGCTCTGGACGCCGACCAGCACCCGTTCGTGGAACTCTTCGAGGCTGCGCGCACCGGCGTAGGTGAACGCGCTGCGCACCCCCGAGATGATCTCGTCGATCAGGTCCTCCACCCCGGGCCGGGTCGGGTCCAGGTACATCCGGGCCGACGAGATGCCCTCCTCGAAGATCGCCTTACGGGCGCGGTCGTAAGGGCTGTCCTCGGCGGTCCGGGCGCTGACCGCGCGCGCCGAGGCCATCCCGAAACTCTCCTTGTAGCGCCGGCCCTCCTCGTCGGTGTAGAGGTCACCGGGGGACTCGTAGGTGCCGGCGAACCAGGAACCGATCATCACGTTCGACGCCCCGGCGGCCAGCGCCAGCGCCACGTCCCGGGGATGCCGTACCCCACCGTCGGCCCACACGTGGCGGCCCAGCTCGCGGGCTGCCGCCGCACAGTCGAGCACCGCCGAGAACTGTGGCCGGCCCACCCCGGTCATCATCCGGGTGGTGCACATCGCGCCCGGCCCGACGCCGACCTTGATGATGTCCGCACCCGCCTCGACCAGGTCGCGTACCCCCTCGGCGGTGACCACGTTCCCGGCGGCCACCGGGACGGCCGGGTCGAGCCCGCGTACGGTCCGCAGGGCGGAGATCATCCGTTCCTGGTGGCCGTGCGCGGTGTCGACGACCAGGGTGTCGGCTCCCGCCTCCAACAGCGCCGCGGCCTTGCCGGCCACATCACCGTTGATGCCCACCGCCGCCGCGATCCGCAGCCGGCCGAGGTCGTCCACCGCCGGCCGGTAGAGCGTCGCCCGCAGCGCGCCGGGCCGGGTCAGCACGCCGACCAGCCGTCCCTCGCCGTCGACGACGGGTGCCAGCCGGCGCCGTCCGGCCGAGAGTCGGTCGAAGCCGGTACGCGGGTCCGCGTCGGCCGGCACGGTGTGCAACTCGGCTGACATCACGTGCCGCAGCTGGGCGAAACGGTCCACGCCGACGGTGTCGGCCTCGGTCACCACGCCCATCGGCCGGCCCGCCTCGTCGACCACGATCACCGCGCCGTACGCCCGCTTCGGCAACAGGTGGATGGCGTCACCGACGGTGTCGGTTGGCCCCAGCGCGATCGCGGTGTCGTGCACCAGGTGCCGCTGCTTGATCCAGGCGACGACCTCGGCCACCACGTCGATCGGGATGTCCTGCGGGATCACCGCGATGCCGCCACGCCGGGCCACCGTCTCCGCCATCCGCCGGCCGGCGACCGCCGTCATGTTCGCCACCACCAGCGGGATGGTGGTGCCCGTGCCGTCGCCGGTGGCCAGGTCGACATCGAGCCGCGAGCCCACCTTCGAACGGGCCGGTGCCATGAAAACGTCGTTGTAGGTCAGGTCGTACCCGGGAATCGCGCCATCAAGGAACTGCACCCGGCCATCATTGCTCAACCAGGTAGCAGGGCCACGGCCACTGCGACCATCACCACCGCGATCACGCCGTCGAGGACCGTCAGATTCGGGTGCGCGCGAGCAGCGGGACGAGCCGGCACGTACCCGCACCGAGCGCGGTGAACCACAGTACGAAGGCGTTCCACCGGCAGCACCGGCGGCTCGACTCGCCGGTGCTGACCGCGGTGAGCACCGCCGTCTGCGCGGTCGCCGCCGACGCCCCCCGCTGAGCCCCCCACCCCTCAGGCGATGGTGCAGATGGCGGCGCCAGAGGTGATCACCGCGCCCACCTCGGCCGAGAGGCCGCTGACCGTGCCCGCCTTGTGCGCGTACAACGGCTGCTCCATCTTCATCGCCTCCAGCACCACGACGAGGTCCCCCTCGGCGACGGTGTCCCCGTCGGCGACCGCGATCTTCACGATGGTGCCCTGCATCGGCGAGCCGAGCGCGTCGCCGCTCGCCGCCGCACCGACGGTGGCACCGCCGGCGCGTCGGACAGGTTTCCGCACGGCCGACGCGGAACTGGGCGTACCGCCACCGAGCCCGGCGGGCAGGCTGACCTCCAGCCGCTTGCCGGCCACCTCCACCACGACGGTCTCGCGTTCGGCCGGCACCGCGACGGCCCCGGCGGCGGCGAACGGTGGCACGGTGTTGGCGAACTCGGTCTCGATCCAGCGGGTGTGCACGCTGAACGGCTCGGCGGTGAAGGCGGGATCCCGGACCACCAGGCGGTGGAAGGGCAGCGCCGTCGCCATCCCCTCGACAACCATCTCGGAAAGCGCCCGGCGGGCCCGCTCCAGCGCCTCGGTCCGGGTCTCGCCGGTGACGACCAGCTTGGCCAGCAGGGAGTCGAAGTTGCCGCCGACCACGTCGCCGGCCGAAATCCCGGTGTCCACCCGCACCCCGGGGCCGGTGGGCAGCCGCAGTGCGGTGACCGTGCCGGGGGCGGGCAGGAAGTTGCGGCCCGGGTCCTCGCCGTTGATCCGAAACTCGATGGAGTGTCCGCGCGCGATCGGGTCCTCGGTGAACCGCAGCTTCTCGCCGTCGGCGATACGGAACTGCTCGCGCACCAGGTCGATGCCGGCGGTCTCCTCGGTGACCGGGTGCTCCACCTGTAGCCGGGTGTTGACCTCCAGGAAGGAAACGGTGCCGTCGTTGCCCACCAGGTATTCCACGGTGCCGGCACCGTGGTAGCCGGCCTCCCGGCAGATCGCCCTGGCGCTGTCGTGGATCTGAGCCCGCTGCGCGGTGGTGAGAAACGGCGCAGGCGCCTCCTCGACCAGCTTCTGGTGCCGGCGCTGCAACGAGCAGTCCCGGGTACCCACCACGATCACGTTGCCGTGCTGGTCGGCCAGAACCTGCGCCTCGACGTGCCGCGGCTGGTCGAGGTACCGCTCGACGAAGCACTCGCCTCGGCCGAAGGCGGCGACCGCCTCGCGGGTGGCCGACTCGAACAGCTGCGGAATCTCCTCCATCGTGCGGGCCACCTTCAGCCCGCGCCCGCCGCCGCCGAAGGCCGCCTTGATCGCCACCGGCAGGCCGTGGTCGACGGCGAAGGCCGCCACCTCGTCGGGGCCGGCGACCGGGTCGGCGGTGCCGGGCACCAGAGGAGCGCCGGCCCGCTGGGCGATGTGCCGGGCGGTGACCTTGTCGCCGAGGTCGCGGATCGCCTGCGGGGCGGGGCCGATCCAGGTCAGGCCGGCGTCGAGGACAGCCTGGGCGAAGTCGGCGTTCTCGGCGAGGAAGCCGTATCCGGGGTGCACGCCGTCGGCGCCGCAGCGGGTGGCCACCTCGATCAGCTTGCCGATGCTCAGGTAGGAATCGGCTGCGGTGTCGCCGCCCAACGCGTACGCTTCGTCGGCGAGCGTGGCGTGCAGGGCATCCCGATCAGAGTCCGCGTACACCGCGACGCTGCCCAGGCCGGCGTCCTGGCAGGCGCGGATGACCCGGACAGCGATCTCGCCCCGGTTGGCGATGAGTACCTTGCGCACCTTGGTGGCTCCTCCCGGCGGGTTACTGACCGGGAGTTTATCGGCCACCCCAGCGGCCCTAACGATCGCTCAGTGTGGGATGGCGCACGTCCGGCCAGGCTGGTCGCGGCGTGGTGTCACACCGATGTGGTCGACTGCCGGTGACTATGGTGGCCGACGAAGGTCATCGGCGGGGAGCACGAGCGGGGAGCAAAGATGATCGAGACCAGAGGGCTGCGGAAGTCGTTCCGCAGCCGGGCCGGTCGGGAGACGAAGACCGTCGAGGCGGTACGCGGCGTCGACCTGGACGTGCCGGCCAGCGAGATCTTCGGATTCCTGGGCCCGAACGGCGCAGGCAAGACCACCACCCTGCGGATGTTGGCGACGCTGATCGAACCCGACGGCGGCCAGGCCACCATCGCCGGTGCCGACCTGCTGAAGGATCCGGGCGAGGTACGCCGCCGGATCGGCTACGTGGCCCAGGGCGGCAGCACCTGGGACGAGTCCACCGCACGCGAGGAGCTGGTGCTCCAGGCCCGGATGTACGACATCGGCAAGGCCGAGGCGCACCGGCGGGCCGCCCGCGCCCTGGAGGCGTTCCAGCTCACCGAGTTCGCCGACCGCAAATGCAAGACCTACTCCGGCGGCCAGCGGCGCCGCGTCGAGATCGCGCTCGGCATCATCCACGAGCCGAAAATCGTCTTCCTGGACGAGCCCACCACCGGGCTCGACCCGCAGAGCAGGGCACACATGTGGGACGAGATTCGGCGGCTGCGCGCCGACGGGATGACCGTCTTCATCACCACCCACTACCTGGACGAGGCCGACGCGCTCTGCGACCGCATCGCGATCATGGATCAGGGCGAGTTGGTCGCCGAGGGGACTCCGACCGACCTCAAGCGGGAGATCTCCGGTGACGTCGTGCTGGTCGGCCTGGACATCGTCGCGACCGGTGAGGCCGAGAAGCTGCTCGACGGCGAGGAGTACGTGAGCCGGCTGGAAACCCTGGAGGAGGGCGGCCTGCGGCTCTTCGTCGACGACGGCGCCACCGCCATTCCCCGGATCCTGCGCCGGATCGACGGTGCCGGGCTCGACCTCAAGTCCATCGAGTTGCACCGCCCGAGCCTCGACGACGTCTTCCTCACCAAGACCGGCCGCTCGCTGCGCGAGTCCTGACCCCGACCAGGAGAACTGATGAAACTCGCCCGCGACACCTGGCTGATCTTCCAGCGGCAGCTGCACCTGCTGCTCCGCAATCCCGTGTGGGTCTTCGTCGGCATCTTCCAACCGGTGATGTACCTGCTTCTCTTCGCCCCCCTGCTCAAACCCGCGCTCGGCGCACCCACCCAGGCCGAGGCTTACAAGATCTTTGTGCCCGGGCTGCTGGTGCTGCTGGCCATTTTCGGTGGCCTCTTCCAGGGCTTCGGCCTGATCGCCGAACTGCGGGCCGGGGTGATCGAGCGGTCCCGGGTCACCCCGGTCAGCCGGCTTGCCCTGCTGCTCGGCCGCTCGCTGCGTGACGTCGTGTCGCTGCTGGCGCAGGCGGTCATCATCACACTGCTGGCGCTCCTGTTCGACCTGCGCGTGTTCATCGGCGACCTGCTGCTGGCGTTCCTGATGCTCGCCCTGATCGCGCTGATGACCTCGGCGGTCTCCTACGGCGTCGCTCTCAAGGTTAAGAGCGAGGATGCCCTGGCGCCGCTGATGAACACTGTTGCCCAGCCGGTGCTGCTGCTCTCCGGCATCCTGCTGCCGCTCGCCTTCGCTCCGGGCTGGTTGCAGGGCGTCGCCAAGTGGAACCCGTTTTCCTGGGCGGTCGACGGCACTCGGGCGCTGTTCAACGGTGATGTCGGCGACGACCGGGTGTGGCAGGGGCTGAGCATCATCGCGGTGCTCGCCGCTGCCGGCGTCTACTGGGCGGCCCGCCAGTTCGCCCGCAGCGTCCGCTGACGGGCATTTGGCGGGCGCACGCATGTCAGTGCACGTGGGCGAGGGTCAGGCCGTCGGCGATGGGCAGCATCACCGCATCCACTCGCACGTCGGCGAGCACTTCGTCGTTGAATGCCGCGATCGCACGGTCGTCGACGCTCTGCGGCGCCACCACCCGGCCGCTGCGCAGCACGTTGTCGACGGCGATCACGCCGCCGGCCCGCATCCGGGGCACCAGTTCGGCCCAGTAGACCGGGTAGCCAGTCTTGTCGGCGTCGATGAAGGCGAAGTCCAGGTAACGCTCGTTCGGCAGGTCCCGCAGAGTCTTGCCGGCCGGCCCGATGCGCAGGTCGATCCGGTCGTCGACGCCGGCTCGTGCCCAGTAGCGGCGGGCGATGCCGGTGTACTCCTCGGAGATGTCGAAGCAGGTCAGCAGCCCGCCCTCGGCCAGCCCTCGGGCAATCGCCAGCGAGGAGAGCCCGGTGAAGGTGCCCACCTCGACCGCGTGTCGGGCGTCGAGTAGCCGGGTCAGGAATGTCAGGAAGGCGGCCTGCTCCGGGGCCAGGGCTATTGCGTTCTGGGGTAACTGCTGGTCACGGCGGTTATGAGGTCGTGTGAGCGAC
>NZ_JBHMIS010000027.1:0-67712 GCF_048060415.1 Micromonospora sp. LOL_024 | reverse complement strand
ACCCACCCAAGCAGGCAACCCTCCGGGGCCACACCACACCCACCTCGCAGCGGGCACTTTTACTACGTTACCTTACCATCTGCGGCGTGTCAAACCGTGTGTCCCGGTCCGTTACGCTTCAGGCGGTTCGGCACCGACAACCAACGCGGCGGTTGCCCGCCTTGCTCGATCATCGGATTCAGCAGGCCGGCCGCTGCGGTTGCCCGCAAGCTCGCCCGGTGCCCTGCCGGTCGCAAACCTTACCTGGTCGGTTTCGCTCGACCAAATCCGCCCCTGGGGCGGCTCGGTCGAGCACCTCCCAGCCGCGTCCACATCGGAAGAACCTTGTGAACCCGGCGCCTTCACTTTCCGGGCTGTCGGGGCTTTCACCCTCTTTGCCCGTTCCGCGCTGGCAGAGAGAAAGTTACGCCTCCGCCTGATTGATCGTCAAATCCGCAGGGAGCGGCGCCCGTCACACCCCGGTCGGCGGTCACAGCTCGTTCATGCGTCCACACGGACGTGTCACCAGGAGGCGGGAAGCCGAGTCGAGGCTGGCTCCGCGCGTACCGCCTCGAGACGCCCGCCAACCACGCACACCGAGCAGCCCCACGGCCGTGCCTATCACCAACCGCGCCACGATCAGCAGTGCGTGCACCCAGACCAGCGGCACCAGCAGGGCGGTGTCGTAAGCGTCCGATCGGTACGGTGGCGGCATGACCCCGCTGCTGAGCCGCACCAACGCGGAGGCCCACCTCTACATGGACCTGCACCCCTGCTCCTGTGGGGAGGCCGGGTTTCCTCGGCAGAGTGCGGTCGTCGCCCTGGCCGACGGAGACCTGGCCAGCCGCTACACCGGCAACTGCACGGGATGTGGACGGGAACGAAGCTTCATCTTCCGGCTACCGCCCACCGTCACGACCGCCGGCAGCGACTTCCGCTACGGCGGCGACGAACCATCGCAACTGCTCGACCCGGGTGAGTGGCTGCTGGTCTCCGACGCGTACGCGGGTCAGGTGCCCGCACAGCCCGCGTCCGGCGATGCCACGCGACGGGCACGCGCAGCGCTCAGCCGAGCGGTGGCCGCGCTCGACGAGGTGGGCAAGTTCATCCCGACCGGTGGATTGACCGTCCCCGGTGAAGCCCTCGTCAGCGACCGCGGGCGACAGCTGCACCGACGCGAGCCCGGACGGTTCCGGCGGGACCGGTTGGCCGCCATCCGCGACGCCTACGCCGACCTGATCTCGCGGCTCGGCTGAGCGCCTGAGGTCCCGGCGGCCCGATGAGGTTCACCTCGGCCCGTCTTCGTCGCGGGGCATTTCGGTGAGGGTGCCGGGCGGCAGGATCTGCGCCGGAGGAAGGCGATCTCGATCCGTCGGGGTCAACCGGCCCAGCAGGTATCCCATCGATCGAGCCACCCCGCGCAGCTTGCGTTCCCGGGCCGCCGAAGCGTGCGGACCGGGCGGGCCGACCAGGTCGGACTCGTGCGCGAAGTAGATGTTCCCGTCACTCGACCGCGTCGAGATGACCAGGAGGCCGCCCGAAGGATTCGCGATCACCAGCCAGGCTGACGACAGCCAAGGATCTCGATGTACCTGTTGGGCCTGCACGAGATCGAACGGCGGGTGCTCGGGATGCACTCCGAACAGGGGGCGTTCTGGCATCAGGATGAACGGCACGCCGGGAATGTGGTGCTCCACCTCGGGCTGTGCGCCGTTGTTCCGCCGCAGCCAGTCCCGGTAGCTCGGCGGCAGCCGGACCCCGAGCGCGGCTTCGACCGACTGAACCCGCGCCTCGTCGAGATGCCCGTAGGGGCGCAGCCGGGCCGGCTTCCAGAGGTTGCCGGTAGGCGGCTCCATCATTTCGCGCTCGTCCGACCGACGGACCGTCACCTCCCACTCGTCGACACCGACCATGTCGAGATCCGCGAAGCGCCAGGTCTCCTCGCCCACCGGGAAGGTCTCACCGAGCAGCACCTCGTAATGTGAAGACTCCTCGCTTCGATGCGGCATGACGATCAACTCGGCGCGGACCGGAGGCCCGACGTCGACCCACCGGACCCCAAGACGGGCCTGACCCACGTCGACAGGCACGTTGTTGGGAATCGACGCAACGGCAGTGAACGAACGCAACGGCGCTACCTCCTGCCAGTTGTTGCCACCGGCAGCGGCACCACGCCCACCCGCTCCCTGCTCATGGCTGCCCGCTCTCGGAGCTGCGGGGGTCCGTGAAGGTCCCAGACGGGTGGATCTGTACCGGTGGAAGATGATCCAGTTCCATCGGGGTCAACCGACCGACGAACTCGGGCATCGACCAGGCCACCGACTTCAGCTTCCGTTCTCGGGCGGCCGAGGCAGCCGGACCAGGCGGGCCGACCAGGTCGAACTCGTGCACGAAGTAGACACTCTCATCACCCGACTTGGCCGAGACGACCAACAGGCCGCCAGCCGGTTCCGCGATGACCAACCAGTCCTGCGAGAGCCAAGGGTCCCGGTGTTGACGCTGAGCGTGCACCAGATCGAACGGGGGGTATTCCGGGTGCAGGCCGAACAACGGACCCGACGGAAGCAACGCGAACGGAACGCCGGGGACGTGGTGCGCAACCTCCGGCTTGGCCCCGTTGTTCCGACCCAACCAGATGCGGTACCCACGCGGCAGCGGCACCCCGAGTGCGGCCTCCAACGACTGGAGCCCGGTCTCGTCCAGCTCGCCGTAGGGCAGCAGCCGCGCCCGTTTCCACAGCCGCCCGGTGGGTGGCTCCATCACCTCGTCCTCGTCCACCCGACGGACGGTGACCTCCCAGTCGTTCAGGCTGGACATGTCGAGGTCGGCGAAACGCCAGACTTCCTCGCCCACCGGAAAGGTCTCGCCGAGCGCGACCTCGTGGGCAGAACTCTCCTCGCTCCGGAAGGGCATCACGATGATCTCGGCCCGCACCGGCGGCCCGACCTCGACCCGGCGCACCCCGAACCGGGCCGGCCCGACGCTCGTCGTCGTGTTGTTCCGAACTGCGGTTACAGGAGTGAACGAGCGCAACGGTTATCTCCCAGTTCCCTCGGGCACACGATCAGGTGTCCAGCATGTCGTACAGCGCCGGTTCGGCGGGAAGTAGGAAACCGAGCACATCACAGGCGATTCGTTCGGCCTCCGCGCGGTCGACCGGCACCGGCGTCGCCCGCCCTGACACCACGCCGCCGGCGGTCCAGTGCAGGGAACGTCCTCGGCCGCCGACCTCCGACACCATCAGGCCGATCACGCTACCGTCGGTGGCGAGCAGGGCGAAGTAGCTGACGGCGAACGGCTCGTCGTCAACACGAACGTGACCGAGAGTGCGCGGCGATGACCCCGGCTGTGCCGACGTGTCGGGCTGTCCGACCAGCCCGAAGCCGGGGCTTGGGACAGCGCGGTTGACGCCCTGCTCGGCGGACAGCCGAGGCGACGGAATGAGCGAATGGGCGATCGCTGCGGAACCGCCACCGACCGACGGCCCCGGCGGAGCGGCGGCCGGTGCCTGATCCAGGTGCGCGCACCAGGGCTGCATCAGGTCGAGAATCGCACGCACCGGCATCAATCGTGGATGCTCCCTGTTCCAGGGATTTCGCAGCTGCACCTGGCCGTCCTGCACTGCGACGATCTCGTAGACGTGCTCATCCTTGAGTCCGTACGGCAAGCCGGTACGCCCGGCAAACATGTCCCTCGGCCACGTCGCGATGGTGATCGGGCTGCCGGCGTCGAGCAGGGCCGCCAGATGACGCTCGACCTGCGCCTCCAGCCCCGGCGTGACATCGAGCAACGTCCGCCGGGCCGGCAGGCCGGTCAACTGAGTCAGTAACTCGGCCTGCATAAGTGGAGTACTGCCGACATTGAGCCGCGCGTAGCCGGTCGGCGCGGCACGGTGCGGGTCGTCCTTGCTGTGCCACCCCCGCCACTCGCGCTGCCACTGCTCGTGCCGCGCGCCGGTCCAAATCCGGTCGACCGCAGCGAGCGCCTTTTCCAACACCGATGCCCACCCGACTCCAACCTCCGACCGGTCGGCATACGCGGCCCATGCGCTGCCGGCGTGCACCGGGACGTCGGGCCGCACGTTGATCCGGATCCGCCGACCCGTCGGCGTGGACCCGTCTCCGCGCACCACAGTCTCGTGCAGCAGGACGTCCACCGTGCCGTCCGGTTGCGGCTGGAACAGCTGGGGGATGCGCTCCGGCCGATGCCCGGCGAGGGCCGCCATCGTGGCCAGCATTCCGCAGTCGCCCAGCACGCCCTGCTGCACCTGCGTCCGCCGTGGCGGACCGTCGAGGAGCGGCGCCGGCTGACCCGTCGACGGAAGCAGGGAGCGACCGTACTCGACTGGCCGTTTGGGGTTCGGATCGGGCAGGGTCACCCGGTCGGCGACGACCGTGACCTCGCTGGTGGTCACGGTCGGGTTGACCTCGACATCGACGTCCGGCTCGGGCGGCATCATCGCCCGCAGCGCCTCCGTGAGCGCCGTCGACACCAGCCCCATCCGCCGCGCGTCGGACAGGTAGTGGAAGCCGTGCGTGGTGAGTACGGCCACGGCGGCGGGATTCGACCCGTACTCGACGTTGAAGGCGGCCTCGATCCGCGCTCGGTCCTCCACCAGTAACGCCCTGCGGCCGGACTCGGTGTTCAGGTCGTACGCGGACGCCGACATGTCCAGGGTGAACTCGGGTGCGCCGTCGAGGGTGTACGGACGCAAGTCGAAACGGCCGGTCAAGTCGACGTAGATGCCCTCGGCGGTGATCCGGTCGGCCAGCTGTGGGTCGACTTGGCGGATCGGGTCCAGCAGGGCAGGTGGCAGGCCGATGAGCTGCCCGGCCAGGGCGGGCATGCGAGGTAGCGAGGACTGGCTCTGCTCCCCGTGCACAGCCAACGCGCGCAGCTTCGCGTCCAACCCGGCGGCGGGTGGTGGCTGGAAGTCGGGAGCGAGCCGGGTTCGGTAGTCGATCGCCCGGAACCGCTCGACCATCGTCAGGTTGGGGTTGTAGGCCAACACTCCGGACACCGCGTCTGGTGTGATCACCGGCAGGCTCAGCCGCATCACCTGGGTCCACACTTCGGCGGGCAGGACCGCGAGGCGGGCAGCGACCTCCGGCGTACCCCAGCGCAGGCCCAGCCGGTCGACCAGCGTGTCGATCTCGGCGCGCAGGGCCAGTCGGGTGGTGGCATCGGCCTGCGGGTATTCGGCGGCCATCAGGCGTAGCTCGGCCAGACGTCCCCGGTCCCGGGCGGAAAGGCCGGCCGGGTCGATCGGGCCCTCGGCGAGGCCCTGGTCGAAGAGCCCCACCTGAGCCCCACCGGTCTCGTGCCGGGCCAGCAGTTCGGCGGTCTCGTGGGCCACCGCGCGGTCGACCACCGCGTCCGAGGCGCGGTCGGAGACGGTGAGGGTGAAGGTGCCGTCGAGGTTTCGCGTGGTGTGCGCCACGACGCCCTCGGCGAGGGCAGCGGCGGTGACCTGGAGACGCAGTGACCGGAGTCCGGTCGAGCCAACCTCGAAGACGTCGGGCCCGACGGCGACGACCTGGTCCGCGCCGATCGGCTCGGCCAGGGTGGGCAGGACCGTCCGGACCCGGTCGACCACCGCCGGGGCATCCGCCGCCGGCCTACCGTGACCGTGGAAGTCGGAGCCCGGCAGCGCCGGCACGGTGCTGCGCGCCAACTCGACGTGCGCGTACCAGGGGCTCATCAGGTCGAGGAAGGCGCGCACCGGCATCCGCGACGGGTGCTGCGAGTTCCACGGGTTGCGTACCTGTACCTCGCCGTCCACCACCGACACGATTTCGTACGCGTGCCCGGCGACCAGCCCGTACGGCGGCTTGCCGCCTGGGTGGGACAAGTACGCGTCGGCCGGTCGGGTACCGGTGACCAGCGGACTGCCGGCGGCCAGCAGCATCGCCAGTCGTGTCTCGGTGTCGGCCTCCTGTCCCGACGTCGGGTCGAGCTGACTCACCCCGGTCGGCAGCCCGGTGAGCTGGCTGAGTAGCTCCGCCTGCACCAGGCGGCTACTGCCGTTGTCCAGCCGGGCGTAGCCGAGCGGGGCGGCCTGCGCGGCATCAGTGCCAGGGCGCGCGGTCCACTGCTGCTGCCACTGGTCGTGGCGCTGCTGGGTCCAGGTGCGGTCGATCGCCGCGATTGCCTTCTCCAGCAGCGACGTCCAGGCCGCACCGACCGTCGACTGGTCGGCGTAGGCGCTGCGTCCGTCCGAGTTCGGGTGCAACGGCACATCGGGCCAGACGGCCACCCGCAGCTGGCGTCCGGTCGGGGTGATCGCATTTCCGGGCCCGCTGGTCTCGTGCAGCACCACATCCACCGAGCCGTCCGGGTTCGGGTGGAACATCCGCGCGATGGCGTCCGGCAGGTGACCGGCGACCGACCCGATCACGGCGATCATGCCGCAGTCACCCAGCGCCCCCTGCTGCACGTCCGTCCGCTTCGGAGGACCGTCGAACAGCGGCGGCGGTTGTCCGGTCCGGGCGTCCAGCGCCGGCCTGTAGACCGGACCAGGCTGCTTCGGGCTGTCCGGCGGCAGAGTCACCCGATCTGCGGTGATCCTGACGCTTCCGAGCGGGTCGCCGGTCGCGGCTGTCTGCGCCGTGGCGGCGGTGGGAACAGGTGCGGGAGTGATGCCGCGCAGCGCCTCGGTCAGGACGTCCGGCACCAGCCCCATCCACCGGGCCGTCCCCTGGTAGTGGAAGTCGTGGCCGGCGAGCAGGGTTGCCGCCTGGCCGCCGGGCAGTCCGCGCAGCGCTGCCCGGGCCCGCTGCCGGTCCTCGTGTAGTTGGGCCCGCCGCCCGTCCTCGGTGCTCCGGTCGAACACCGGCCGGGCCGCGCCGAGATCGATCGCCGGGACCGAAGCCACCATGTACGGGCGCAGATCGTAGCGGCCGGTCAGGTCGACGTAGACTCCCTCGACGGCCAGCCGGTCGGCCAACTGCGGGTCCACCGCCCGGATCCGGTCGAGATGCTTGGCAGGTAGGGCGACGATCTGCCCGGCGAAGGCGGGCATCCGCGGCATACCGGCCTGCTCGTGCTCGGCCGTCGTGGCCAGTTCCCGCAGCCGGGCGTCCAGGCCGGCCTGAGCTGGCACCTCAAAGTCCGGCGCCAGCCGAGCCCGGTAGTCGATCATCCTGACCCGCTCGACCTCGGTGAGGGTCGCCGCGCCCGCCAGCACCCTGGAGACCGCGTCGGACGTGACCGACGGCACGCTGAGCTGCATCAGGTTGGCGAGCACGTCCTGCGGAAGCAGCGCCCACCGGGCCCGCACATCCGGGTCGCCGACCCGTAGGCCGAGGTGACCGGCGAGGCCGTCGACTTCGCCGCGTACGGACAACCGGGTGGCCGGGTCGGCCTCGGCGTAGCCGGCGACGAGCAGCCGGAACTCCGCCATCCGTCCCTGGTCATGAGCGGTGAGACCGGCCGGGTCGATCGGGCCCGACACGTTTGCCGGGTCCAGCGGGCCGACCAGCGCCCGACCGGATTCGTGCAGGGCCACGAGCTCGGCGACCTCGTGTGCGAGCGCCCGCGCCACCACCGGGTCGGCCGCCCGGTCCGAGACGGTGACGGTGAAGGTCCCGTCGGGCGCACGGGTCGACCGGGCCACCATGCCCTCGGTCAACGGGCCGGTGGTCAGCCGCACGCTCAGCGGGTGCTGCCCGGCTGTGCGGATCTCGAACAGGTCCGGACCGACCGGCACCACCGCGTCCACCTGGGCGTACGAGGCGACCTGCGGTAGCGCGACCCGGGCCAGGTCCAGCACCGCCGCCGGGTCGGCGACCGGTCGACCCAGACCGTGGAAGGCAGAGCCCGGAACGGCACCGGCGGTGATCGAGCCGTCCGTCGATACGCTGGCGTCATGGCCACGCCCGCCGACCTCTACGCCGCCATCCTCGCCGACCCCGACGACCTCGATCTGAGGCGGCGCTACGCCGACGCCATCGAGGCCACCGACCCCGACCGCGCCGAGCTGATCCGCCGCGATCTGGCCGGTGCCGATGGCACCCGGGAATTGCTGATCCTGCACCGGCGGATCCACCCGCGACTCGCCAACCCGGTCTCCCACCTGCTGGCCGACTGGAGAATCCGCGACGGCCTGGTCGAGTCGGTCACCATGACGGCCCGTACCTTCGTCGACCACGGACACGAAGTCTGGGCCAACCATCCCGTCCGCCATCTGGTCCTGGTCGAGGCCGCCGGACTGATGCCGCAGGTCGCCCAGGTCGCCTACCTCGACCGTCTGGTCGCCCTCGACCTGCGTGGGAACCCGATCGGCGACGAGGGGCTCGCCGCGCTGGTCGGCTCCCCGCACCTGCGCCGGCTGCGCTGGCTGGGCCTGGCGCGTTGCGGTATCGGCCAGGCCGGTGCCGAGGCGCTCGCCGCCAGCCGGAACCTTCCCACCCTGCGCTTCGTCGATCTCCGGCGCAACCCCGTCGAGGTCACCGCCCAGGGCTACGGGCAGGACATCGACGGAAGCCCCACCGAGGTCGAGTTGCCCCCGCTCGGCAAGGAACTGGTGGCCCGGTACGGCCCGCTGCCCTGGCTCGACCTCCGGTGGGGCTTGAGGTTGTACAGCACCGCCCTCTGGGATGAGGTCTGACGGCGAGTCCAGCGGTGCGGAGCCGCCGCCGGGCGACGGCACGGGCGGGGTGCCACGGTTGGCCTCGGCGATTCGCTGGGCGTGGAAACGGATGCTGGGCGGGATGCCCCGCGAGTCGTCCGGCAGTGCTGCTGCCTGACGTAGGCTCGCATCCGCAACAGTCTCGTCGACCTCGGCCAGGAGCGCCCCGGCCACGCTGGCACCGCCGAGGACCCTGAGCTGGCCACTGCTGTCCCGCAGCCCCAGCAGGTCCGGGACAGGGTTCTTCGTCCGGGTGGACGGTCCCACAAGCGCCGACAGCTCCACCTCGGTGAGCAGGTTGTGCACGCCACCGGGAAGTCGTGGCTCCTGCCCGATGGACAGCACCACCCGGTCGTAGACCTGTTCGGTGCCGTCGCCGAACTCGACGAGATATGCACCGTCGGTGGTGTGCCGGATGCCGACGACGGTGCGCAAGGACATGTCCGCCACCCGCGCCTGGGCGGCGTCGGAGTACGCGCCAAGGCCGGGCAGGTTGTTGCGCCGGTTGTCACCGCCGCTGAAGCTGTGCTCCAGTTGCCTCTGCGCGTCGACCAACGGGTCGCCCGTCACCCGGTCCGGCGGTAGGGGCCTGGGCTGGGCCGACCAGTCGATACGCCCCGCCCGTGATGCTGCGGCCTGCTCGATGTCCCACGCCCCGGACGGGCCCGCGCCGTAGACCAGCACCCGGTCGCCCGGATGGTAGGTGTCGGCCAGGTTCTGTCCACCGAAGTCGACCGGCGGCGCGGTCCGTCGGGGATCGGCGAACGAGCCGTCCGGGGCATGCCCGAGGCGGGCGGCCACCTCCTCGGGCAGGGTCCGTGGATCCACCGGACCCCCTGCGGCGTCGTGGACCTGCCCGGTCACGGTGTCGACGACGTACCCGGTGCCCGGGTCGACCACCAGCGGATCCGTCGGACGGCCACTGAGGTCGGTGAGCAGCGGCAGGTCCGAGGGGTTCGTACCCAGACCGCCGAGGACGGCTCGTACGGCCGGCGACAGGCTGTCCGGGTCGACGGCGGCGCCGGCCAGGTCTCGGAACACCGGCACCGTGCCGGAGCGGTCCACGCGGAAGCCGGAGGTCGGGTCGACGTACCTGCCGTTGGCGGTTGCCGACACACTCGGTACCCGAGAGGGGCCCGGACCGGTCGCGATGTCGACCGATGCGGTGAAGACCTCCCGCCCACCGATGGTGACCCGATAGTTGGCGCCGTCGGGCCAGCCCACGGCGTCGACCGGGCGAGGCGTGACGAAGGTCGCCAGGCCCTGGTAGGTGGGCATCCCGCTGAATGCCCGGGCCGCGCCGACGGCCTCGGCGAAGACGTCGGACGGGGTGAACTGGGTGCCCTCCTCGGCCAGGTCGGCCGGCTGGAAGGGCAGTCCGGGAAGTTCCAGCTCCGAAGGGATCTGCCCCATCAGCAGTGTCTGCCGCTCGGCCCACGGGTCGTGTCCCAGGGAGACGCAGAGCACCGGCGGCAGGCCGGTCCCGGTGTCGGCTGCGACGCCCATGGTGACGAAGTTGGCGGTGGCGGCCCAGCCGCCACCGAGCACCAACCGGCCGAAGACGTGATCGGGTGCCGCGTCCAGGGCAGATTCCACTCTGGCGGTCAGGGCAAGATCGGCCTCGTTGCGCAGGGCGGTAGCCTGCCGCGCCCAGGCCCGCGCCTCGGCACGCACAGCCGACTGTGCCGCTCTGAGGTCCGCGACGAGCTGTTGCCCGTCGCCACGGCCAATCCCGATCAGGCTCGCGACCTCCGGGGCAAGGGTCCCCAACTGGTCACGGATCAGGTCGAGGCGGGCTTGGGCCGCCGACGGACCGACCACCGGCTCGTTGCCGCTACGCCTGTGTCCGTGTACGGGATGGGCAGGCGCCTGTTCCAGCAGGCCGGAGGAGACGAGCAGGCTCAACGCCTCGGCCCGCAGTTGGCCGGCCCGGGCCGGATCAGACGCGGCAGAGATGTCGGCGAGCACGACCCGCAGTTCGGCGAGGTGGCCCACGTCCCGTGCGGTGAGTACCCGGACACCGCTGCCCTCCGGCCGAGCGCCCTCGGTGAGCGCCATGGTGGCGTCGATGCGCAGCCCGGCGGCCCGCTCCTGGGCGATCGTGTCCACCTCGGCGAGCGCGGCCGCCACCGCGCGTCGGACGTGATCCGGGTGCGCCCCGGTCGACACCTGCACCACGGCACCGTCGACCGGGTAGTGGATGGTGGCGACGGGTACGAGTGGCGTGTCGGTCGGAGGGTCGGTCAGCTCGATGCGGATCTCGTACGGGCCGTTGAGGGTGTCCAGGGTGACGGTGCCGGCGGCCGGGTCGACGTGCGCTCCGTCGGGCAGCGGGCCGCCGGTCAGCGCGGCCTCTACTGCTTGCGCGGCACGAGCGGGATCGACGTCGAGAAGTGCGCCACCGAAGGTCGTCCCGGCGGCGGCCTGCCGCAGGTCAGGCCCGTCGGCGTGGCCCGTGGAGTCGCGGCCACCCGGTGGCCCCGGCGGACCGTCGAGGTCGGTCAGGCCGTCGGTTCCGCCTCGGGCCACACCTGCCGGCCCTTGGTCCGGCCCTCGCGGCGTGCCTGCGCGTACTCCTCCATCACGCGCCGGGGCGGCAGGCTGGAGTGCGCCGTGATCACTCCGGACCGGTCGATGATGTAGCTCCCCTGGCCCACGTGCATCCCCGAGGCCCGTTCCTGCTCCGAGAGTCTCTCCCGGGCCAGCCAACCGAACTCGAACTGCCGGAGAACGATCGGATTCGCGGTACCCAGCAGCCGGCTGATCAACGTCAGCGCCTCGTCCTCGGTCAACTCGCCCCTCCCGGTCAGGCATCATCATCGCCCAGAGGGCATGGGTTTCCCGCACGTCGGCGTCCGGCATGTCCGGTGACGTCGTCCCGGTCTGCGGATCCCACCACAACGGCGTGTCAGCGTCGGCCGGGAAGACGACCACGAAGGCGTGCGAACCGTCGACCTCGGGTCGGCCGGTCTCGTCGAGGACGACGTGCCCGGCGTCGTCGAGGAACAGCCAGTCGGCCACCACCAGGGCGGACGCCCCCGGACCGGCATCCGCCACCCGCTGGTAGATCTCGGCGTACTGTCGGGCTACCGCGCCCGTGCGGGCAGACAGTTCAGGCGGCAGGTTGTCGGACCCGCCAGTCCACGCTCCGCCGATCCACGTCTCGGCCCGATCCAGGCCACCCCGCTCACCGGAGACGCGGTCGATCGAGCCGTCGTCGAGGCGATCCGCCCAGCGCGGCACCGACACCTGAGGATCGCCGTGGAAGCTGGCCAGCGCGGCCAGCGAGCAGTCAAGACAGTTGTTGCCCCGGCCCGGCTGGTCCGGCCCGCCGTCGTTGACCAGCTGCCCGTACGGGTGCGTCGACGGGTCGGCGAAGACCGCGTACCCGTCCGGGGTGGCCAGGCTCACCGCAAGATCATCCTGGTGGACGGAGTCTTCCAGGGGCGCCAGCTCGCCCGGACCGATCCGCCGGCTCTCCGGCAGCGAGAGTTGGGGGTTGGTGTCGGTCAGGCTGTCGGTTCCGCCGTCGGCCAGACCTGCCGACCCGTCATCCGACCCTCCCTGCGGGCCTGCGTGTACTCCGTGATCAGCAGTGGTACCGGCAGACTCATCTGCGCGGTTATCACTCCCGTCCGGTCGATGACGTAACTCCCGTGGCCCAGGTGTCTGTCCGCCGCCCGTTCCTGCGACGACAGCTGTTCCTTCGCCAACCACCCGAACTCGAACGGATGCAGCTCGATCTCGTTCGCCGTGCCCAGCAGGCGCCTGATCAACATCAGCGCCTCGTCCTCCGTCATTCGGAACCCCTTCCACTGCGGGCACCATCGACCACAGTGCATAGGTGTGCTGTACGTACGCGGCCGGCGGTTGCGGCCACGTCAGTCCCCGCAGTGGATCCCACCAGACCGGACCGTCGGCACCCTGCGGATAGACCAGGACGATGGCGTGTGAGTCCTGAACCTGGACGTACCCACCATCGAGAACCAGTTCGCCGGTGCGGGGATCCGTCCTGACCCATTCGGCCACGACGAGCGCCGCCGAGCCCGGACCTGCCTCTGCGACACGCTGATGAAGCTGCGCGTACTGCTCGGCCACTGCCGCCGCGTGCTCGGCCGGCGTCGCGGGCAGCACGGTGTGGCCACCGGACCAGTCGGCACCGAGCCATGCCTTCGCGCGGTCCAACCCGCCCGACTCACCCGTGACGGTCTCGATCGAGCCGTCCGGCCGGACATCGGCCCAGCGCGGGAAGGACACCCGGGGGTCGCCGTAGAAGCTGGACAACGCCGACAGTGAACTGTCCAGACAGTTGTTGCCACGACCCGACTGTGCCGGCCCCCCATCGTTGACCAACCGACCGTACGGATGCGTGGACGGGTCGGCGAACAGCGCGTACCCCTGGGACGTCCGCAGGCTCTGCTCGACGTCCCACTGGTAACTCGGATCCTCCAACGGTGCCAGTTCACCCGGACCGAGCCGGCGGGTCTGCGGCAACCCGTGGTCGGTGTCACCCGGCACCGAAGTCGGACCGGCTCCGATCGCCACCGGTGCACTCGGGCCCGGATCGCTCAGGTCACCGGCCCGCGCGACCGCTCCTCGGACGTCGGCGGCCAGGTCGACCTGCGGCAGATCTCCGTCAGCTCGGCCTCGGTCGGCACCGGTACCGTCGTGAAACGCGCTGCCTGGCGCTCCGCCGTGGCCCGGTCGACCTCCTCGGTCTCGTGGCGTTCCGGGTTCGCCCAGAGGATCGCCGCCGCCACGTCCGGGCGGAACGTCCACGCCTGCTCCGGCCGGTCCCAGATCACCGCCTGGGTCGGCCCGCTGCTGACGGCCTGCGCGATCAGGTTGACCGGCGGGCCGGTCGGCTCGTCCGGTCTCCGCAGGAGGAAGTAGCCGAACCTCAGCTGCGCCATGCACGCCCCCCATCAGGTCAAGGTCCAGACCGGGCAGGTCGGACGCCGTCAATCCTCGCGCGGCCAGCACATCGGCGAACGTTCGGCCCTGCTCGGCGAGCGAGTCGAGGTACGCCTGACGCATGTTCGCCTGCCCGGGCGAAGCCATCCACTTGGCGAAGCTGGTGTCCTTCGGCGGCGGGAACCGGGTGGTGTCCAGGCCACCCGGCATGCTCGCGGCGATACCGTTGGCCTTGTTGATGGCGAGGATGTCGAGAAGTGCGTGCACGCGGGCGGCGGCGGGCTGCGCCGGGTCGCGCATCACCTCGTACGGCACGTGGGTCTGGCCGCCGATGGCGTAGCTGGTGGCGGTCGGGAACTGCAGCTCGAAGGTACGTCCGGTCGGCGAGGTCAGCGTGACGTTCAGCCCGAAGAACCGGTTCCCGGGATGCCAGAAGTTCTTCAGGTCCGTGACCTGGTACCCCTGGACCTCCAGCGACGAGAGGATCGAGTCCACCGCCGGCCCGTACGCCTCGGACTCCGGCCCACGCACCGAGAACCGCACGACGTCGTTGACGACGTCCAGTGCCGATGCCATGTCGTAGCCGAGCGGTTCCATCTCGGTGCGGAACTTGCGGGCCAGCGACTCCGCGCCCTTGACCCGGTGCTGCTCACCGAGCATGTTCAGCGCGTCCGCACCGGTCAGGCCGAGCCGCGCAGCCACCTGCGCGTTAGCGTTCCTCAGGTCGGCGCGGATCTGGTCGGCGTCCAGCCGGGCCTCGGCCAACGCCTCGAGCAGGGTGGCCTGGTCGGTGTCCGGGAGCCCGTCCAGGTAGCGGCTCTCGGTAGGGTCGCCCTCCGGCGTCGACGCGTCGGCGTCACTCGGTCCCTCGGACTGGGATGGGCCGTCACCACGCCACTCTGGTCGATGATGAAGACTCCCTGGCCCAACTGCGTCCGTGCCGGGCCGGCCGGTCGGACCGGCGTCCTGCCCCTGCCCACCCGGTGGCGTGGCCGCCGGTGTGTCCGCGGTCGAGGCGGGCGGTGGGGCCAGCCTGGTGGCCTCCGGTGCGGCGGGTCGGACCGGGTCGCCTTCGGCGTCCAGCACGATCGCCCAGACGTCACCCGCCCGCGCCGAGTGCAGCGGGCCGGTGTCGGAGATGAGCTGGTTCTGGCCATCGAACCAAACGATCGTGCCGCCGTGGTTGACCGCGTTCAGGGTGTGTGCGCCGGGCTCGCCAGCCCAGCTGATCACGATCAGCGCTGCCGAGCCAGGACCGGTCGATCGGAGTGCGTCGGTGAGGGCGTCCAACCCGGTGGTGCCGGAGCCCTGGTGGGCGAAGCTGGCCCGGAGCGCCTGCTCCTGCCGAGCGGTGCTACCCACCTCCACTGTCGTCGACGGTGCCGCCGGTGCCGCCACCTCAGGCCGGCCGAACCAGGTCGACAGGACGGAGAGACCGACGTCGGCACAGTTGCTGTCCCGACCCGCTACGGTCGGCCCACCGTCGTTGATCAAATCCGCCCACCGACCGACACGTGGATCGGGATGGGTGAGTGGACGGCCGGTGTCCTTGTCCTGCGGTACGGCCGCGTCGAGTGCGCCTTGGTCGGCCGGGTCCGGCGGCACGAGGCCGTCCGGCCGCCCGAGCGGCCGGTTCTCGCTCAACGGTGGGCTGTTGCCCACCACGCCGGGTACGGGCGGCTGGTAGACATCGACGTCCCGCTCCGGATCTTCGATCGGCTTGACGTCGAACTGTGCGAGAAAGTGCGCACAGGAATTGCACGGCTTCCGGTAGTGCCCGAGGTCGTAGGCGACCTTGTTGGAGACTGCCGGAGCCACTTGATGGGTGACGACCTTCGATCCTTCGAGGGCAGTGCGGGCGTACCGCTCGAAGTTGCCAGGCTCACCAGCCTCACGCCACTGCCGCTCGAGCCGGTGGAGCTGGTCGGAGACCAAGGCAACCTCGGCGCACTTGCCGTGCCCTTTACCACGGCCCTGGCCCAGCGCTTGGGCCGTGCCGTCCAGCGCCTTCTCAGCGAGCTGATGCCTGGCGGGTTGGGTGGGCGGCTTGGTGCCCTTGTCCTCGGTCATGCTGGTGTGCGTCGTGATCTCGCCGTTGGGCATCAACAACGCGCCAGCCATGCCGGGGCGCTTGCCCTTGGAGACCGTGGTGGCCTTGACCGCCGTCCGTACGGTCTCCGCCAACGTCCGCGACGCCTCGATCAGGGCGCGTTCGGCGTCCGGACCGGCGGGGTCTCCATCGACCGACGTCGCATCCAGGTTCCAGCTGTACGTACCGCGCCCCGTCGGCCCGTCCGACCGCCTGAGGGTCGCCGGGTCGACCGGACCACCCTGGACGTTGGGCGTGTCGGGAGCGCCATGCAGGGTTCCGGTACTACCTGGCACCGGAACGACGACCGGTCCGTCGGTACCGGTCCACTGAGCCGGATCCGTCCGAGCCAGGTTCGAATCCAGGTCACCGGCGGGAGTGCCGGGTGTGGCGTCGGGGCCAGCGGTCGCCGACTCGACGCCCTCCGTCTGCGCCGGGACGGTCGGGACGGCCGGATCGACCGGCTTACGCGACTCCGGCACGCCGGGTGCCGGGGTGCCGGCCGGCTGTGCCGGAGAACTCTGTTGTGCCAGAGCCCCCGGTTGCTGCGTGGCCCCGACCTGCTGGGCGGGAGCGCCGGGCTGGACCGGACTGTGCGAGGTAGGACCGGCAGCTGGGGTCAGCGAGACCGAACCGGCCGAGTTCGGCGCAACGGTACTGACGGCCGGCGCGAGCGGCGTGATACGACCAGGTGTCGGTTGCGTGGCGGTGTTGCCGGTGGTGGACTGCGTGCCAGCCGTGGTTGATGCCGGCGCGTTGGGGGCGGTCCCGACCGGTGGACCGGTCGCCGCAGGCGAGCCGGCCGCCGGAAGGGTGGGGCTGGCCGGGGCGGTCGGCCCGGAAGCGGCGACGGTGCCCGGCGGCACACCCACGACCGGAGCTGTCGGCGACGCGGCCACCGGCGCCACGGGCAGCACCGTCGACGGCGCGTCCACGGCTACCGGCTCGCCGGGCACGCCGACCGGGGCGGTGGCGGCGAATTCTCGGGTGGGGGTTTGGCTGACTCCACCTCCCGTGGTGGTGCCGTCGGTCGACACGCCGCCCGAAGTCGAGGCCGCGCCACCGGCGGAGACACCGGACGGGGCTCCGCTCGTGCCGTCGCCGCGCGACGCGCCGCCGTCTGCCGTGGCGGCCTCGCTATTCGCGGCGACACCGTCAACCGCTACCGCGACCGCCGCGTCAGAAGTTGGCGGCGCGAGGTTGATCGAGCCTGCCCCGCTGTCCGGCACGATGCCGGTGCCGTTCCTGGTCGCACCACCGCCGGTGTCGGTGCTCCCGGCACCCGACGTGCCACCGGCCGCGCTGGAACTGCCGACACCGTCCGATCCGGATTCGCCGGCGCTCCCTCCGCCGACGTCCGGCGTCGAGCCGCTGCCACCAACTGAGGTGGCCGAGCCGGCACCGGACGTCGGATCGGCACCGCCACCAGCCGTGGCACCGCCACCCGAGCCGGCGGTAGGTGTGGCATCCGAGCCGGCGGCACCGCCGAGGTCCCCGAGGCCCTTCGTGCCTCCGACACCGAGGGACGAGTCGACTGCGCCCGCGCCGAGACCCGCGCCGGGAGTGAGCGAGATTCCCATCGCGCCGAGGGCCAATTTGCTGCCCCGCCCGGCCAGGTTGCCGGTCGCGCCGCCGGCGAGGGTGGCTCCGGTGCGGCCCGCGCCACTGGCGAAGCCACCCAGGAAGGCGTCCCCGCCGGGCAAGGCCCACTGCTGGTTGACGCTGGCGTTGGCGAAAACGCTCGCCGCTGGCGAGACGACCGCGTTTCTCGCGCCGGAGGCGAGGCTGGTGCTGCCCCAACGGACCAGGCCGCTGCCCGGGAAGGTCAACCGGGACGGACTGAACGAGAACGGCATCCGGGGCGCGGCGCGCCGGCCGGCCCAGCTCATCCCGGTACCGAGCACCGCACCATAGGCACCGCCCACGCCCGCGGTGAGCGTCCGCCTGCCGTCCCACTCCCGCCGCTCGCCGCTGTTCATCTGGTATGCCTGGGCGCCCACGTCGATGATCAGCTCCTCGCCGATCTCCTCCAGCAGCTCGAAGCCCAGGCGGTTGAGGCCCTGCCGAAACCCCTGGCTGGCGGCTATCTGCCCAAGTCTGGTGCCGGCCAGCCGCAGCGCCGCACTCATCCCGGCCCGGGTGAGCAGTTGCCGCCCCATCTGAGCGATCAGTCGCCGGAAGGCCACCGTCACCGCCTGCCGGCCGGTCGCCAGGATGCCCGGGATGGCGCCCGCCGACACGCCGCCCAGCCACGCCATCAGCAGCGCGACGAAGACCGCGATCACGGTGATGACGACTGCGATCATCACGGTGAGCTTGGCGTACTCGATCTCCAGCGCCGCCTGGTCACAGCCGACCGCATACGCCGAGGCGATCTCCTGGATCAGTGGTAGGCCGGTGTTCGGGTCGACGCCTATCTGGTTCCATAGACGGCCGAACTCCTCGCCGGCCCCGCCTCCCCAGCTCTGCAAGATCTTCATGACCGCCGGGTCTGCCTGGCCCAACGTGTCGCCGACCGCATCGGACAACGCCTGCCACGCACCGGCGAGGTCGCGCATCCGGTCCTCGTCGCCGCTGGGCCACGCCTCGCCCGCGCTCACCCAGCAGATGGCATCCCAGACCCAGGCGTACTCGCCGAACGAGTCCCTGGGATTGGGTACCGCCACCCCGTGTGCCCCTTTGTCTGATCGCGGCCCGCAGCCGGTGGACGACTACTTGTCGTCGCCGCCGAACAGCGTCTCGACCATGTCGTCGACGTCGACAGTGCCCTCAACCGCACCCTTGACCGTCGGTCCCAGCACCTCCACCAGTGGCACGAGGTCTGCGGTCAGCTTGAGGACCTTGTCTGCGGGCTGGTCCGCACCGCCGAGGTAGCTCTTGTTGAACTCGTTGCCCGGCTCGTCGTCGCCCCACGGGCGGCCCTCGTTCAGCGTCTCGATGGTTCCGGCGAGGTTCCGCCAGGTCATGGCCAGACGGGCACCGGCGGAGCCGAGGTGGTTGGCCCCCTCCAGGGCTTCATCCGGCTCGACGAAGGTCTCCCGCAGCTCGGTCATCGCTTGTCCTCCCCAGGTAGGTCGCTGTCCAACTGACGGAAGATGCCATCCAGATCATGGTCGATGTACGCTTGAAACTGGCTGTCGGGTACGAACGGGCGGACCAGCTTCTCGACCTCTGCCATGGCCTTCTCGGTCGCTAGCCGGATCGTCTCCGTGACGGTGGCGGAGAGTTCTTTCGAGTTCGGACGGCGGTATATCCGCGGGTCGAACTCGACCTTCGTCACCTGTCCCCGCGGCCCCACCGTGACGGTCACCAGACCGTCCTCGGACGTGGCTGTGGCCGCCACCGCCCTGAGCTGCTGTTGAAGATCGCCCACGCCCGAACGCATCCGCTCGAACTGGGCCATCAGCTCGTCGGCACGGGCGCGCAGCGCCTGTACGTCCATGGCGTGTCCTCCCCGTGCCTTGCCGGTCCTCGCGCGCCTTGGGCCGGTCCTCGCGCGCCTTGCCGGTCCTCGTCTTTCACCGGTCCTGGCTACACGCGTCCACCTTCGACCCACGCCGGACGTGACCGCCTCCGACCATACTGAACAGATGCGACATCGGCGCCCTCGGTCTACGGTCGCCCGCAGATACGATGCACCGACACGGTCGGCAGGGAGGTCAGCAGGCATGGTCCGGGATCACCCGATGACAACGTTCGCCCTGGTGGGAGCGATGTTGGCCACGGCGATGTCGATTCCCGCAGCGCATCCTGCCCAGGCCGCACCTGCGATTTGTCAGAATCCGAGCGATCCCGGGCAGGTCAACACCGAGACCCCCTGGCACCAGCGGTGGCTCGCGCCGCAACGGGTCTGGCCGTTGAGCACCGGCGCGGGAGTGCGGGTCGCCGTCATCGACTCCGGCACGGACAGCAGCCACCCCCAGTTGGCCGGGCGGGTGGCCGTCGGCTTCGACGCGCTGAGCGGCACGCCTGGCGGCGACGTGGACTGCGTCTCCCACGGCACTGCGGTGGCCAGCATCATCGCCGCACGCCGACAGGACGCAGTGGGCTTCCACGGACTGGCGCCCGACGTGACGATCGTGCCGATCCGGGTCAGCGAGCGCAACGCCAACGACGCCCAGAGCGCCGACGGGGATGCCGTCACCGGTCCGGTCTTCGCGCAGGCGATCCGGCGTGCGGTCGACGACGGCGCCGACGTTATCAACATGTCGGTGACCCTCTACCACCCGGACCAGGACGTACGGGATGCCGTCAGGTACGCCGCCGAGAAGGACGTGTTGCTGGTCGCCGCGGCGGGCAACGAGCACCAGGACGGCGTCCGCCCTGACCCGGTGCCCTACCCGGCCGCCTACGATGACGTGATCGGGGTCGGCGCGATCGACCAGCACGGCGCTCGGCTCCGGCAGTCCCAGATCGGGTCCTACGTGGACATCGTCGCGCCGGGCGCAGCGGTGGTCGCCGCCACCCGACTGGCCGGACACCAGACCTGGGACGGAACCAGCTTCGCCACCCCGATGGTGAGCGCGACCGCGGCGCTGATCCGCTCGGCTGAGCCAGCTCTGTCCGCCGCGCAGGTCACCCGGCGGCTGCTGGCGACCGCGGATCCGGCCCGTGGGGACGCCTCACGCGGCTACGGCAGCGGAGTGCTCAACCCGTACCGGGCGGTCACCGAGCGACTGACCAGCGAGACACCGGTGGCACAGCCGCCGCTGCCCGAGGTGCCGCACGATGCGGTGGCGCAGGCTCGCGCGCAGCGGTGGGAGGTCTTCGCCCGGCTCGGGCTCTGGATCGGTCTGACGCTGGCCATGGTCGCCGTCGGCGTGGCGGTGTTGGCGGCGCTGCTGCCCCGGGGCCGCCGGACCCGGTGGCGACCCACCCGCCCGTCGGCACCACCGCCTCCCGGTCCTGAGCTCGACGAGCCGGAGGCGGCCTTCTTCCGGGTACCGAACTCGATGCGACGCGGCTGACGGCGACATCGGCAGCCACCGGGACCGCAGGTCGCTTCCGACTGAGGTGCGCACGGCCCGGCAGCCTGCGGTGACGACGATGGCCCGGCAACCTGCCGGGCCATCGTCGTCAGGTAAAGAGTCAGTCGCCGAACTTGGCGCGGTTCGCGGCCTCGCGGGCCTGCATCTTGGCGGCCGACTCGCGAAGCGCCCGCTCGATACGGCCGAGCAGGTCGCGCAGATCGTTGGCCGCGGACTCCCAGTCGGCCTGCCGGCGGAAGTACGCCTCGCGCGCCTCGCCGTCCCAGGTCGCCAGCAGCGGAGCAATGCCGGACTTGAGTCCGTCGAGCTCGCCGGTGAGATTCTTGACGGCACCACCGCAGCTGTCCGCCGCCGCGTTCAGGCCGGCGAAATTGTAGCGAATCTCCATTTCGAGTCCCCCCCGTCAGAGCTTCAGCGCCGCGGTGATCTGGCCGGCGGTCGCGCCCGCGCTGTCCATGTCGGACCGGATCTCCTCGTCGCTGACGTCGTAGTCCTTACCGGCCGAGCCGACCGCCTCGGCGATCGCCCGCAGCGCGACGTTGAGCCGGGCCATGTCCTGGTCGAACCGGTCACGGACCTGGTGGAAGGAGCCCGCGCCAGCGCCCTTCCACTGGTCGTACAGCGGTGCGAGCTGGTCCATCAGCTGGTTCAGGTTGCCGGTGAGCCGGTCGGCGACGGCATCGACGTCACCCTCGGTCTTCAGCATCAAGCCGGTGTCGGTGTTCATCGACATGGCGGAAGTCACCCCCGTCCTCGTTCGATCGCCCCGCTTCGCCGGAGGCGGCCACTCTCAGTCGGCGCTCACGCACCTTCATCACACGCACGGTAACGGGTGATGTCCTGCCTTCGCTAGACCACCGCTCGGCCCACACTTCCATTGTGGCTGGTCACGTCACTCCGGGTCGAGGGCGAGTTTCGCAGTCGCCGGATCGAGGGCGGGGCCGGCGGGCAACCGGACCACCAGGCTGGCGGGCAGTCGCACCGGCTCCACCTCCGCGTAGCCGAGCATCGCCGGCACCGCCTCGGAGGCCAGCGGATAGCGGTGTCCCAGGTCGGTGACCAGGTTGAGCGTGCCGTTCTCCTGGTCGGGTGAAGAGACGGCGTCGACCAGGACCCCGAAGCCGGGTTCGATGACGACCCGGTCGGCCAACGGCACCCCGTCACCGGTCTGCTCACCGGTACGCACCGGCTCCCGGACCGGCTGGACCCGTGCGTCGAGCAGCACCGTCGGCTCGTCCTCGCCCGGCTGGTAGGCGGCACAGATGGCCGGCTGGTTGCCGACCAGCCGGGCGATCTCCGGCCGCTGCTCCGGTGCGCGGAAACGTCCCTGGTCCGGCGCTGCCGCCTTTGGCGCGGCGGCGGCATCACCGGCGGCGAGTGCGATCGGCTTCGGCTTCGCCCCACCCGGGTACGCCGTCTCCGTCGCCCTGTCGGCCAGGAGCACGTCCGCCTGCACTGGAGTGATCGGGACAAGCCGCCTCCGCTCGGCGAGGTAGTACTGGCGACTGCGGTTCTGGCTCTCCACCAAGAAAACCTGGCCGATCCGGGCGTTGGGAAGCGCCGTGGACAGTGCGCCCCGGCCGGTCACCCGACGGGCGACGATCGCTTCACCGGCGGGCAGCGCGTTCAGCCACGCACCGCCTACCTCCACCACCGGCTCCGCGCCCATGGTGAGGCCCGTCAGCACCGTCTCCTCGTCCCGGATCTCGTACCGGTGGTCCCGCCAGACCAGATGCAGCCGGCTGGTCTCGCGGTCGCGGACCAGTAGCGCGACGTCCCCCGGGTCCCGCCCGCCGTCGGGGGCCAGTCCGACGGTGAGCACTGTGGTGGCGACGAATCCACCTGCGGCGTCCCGGGCCGGCTGCGTGCACAGGGTCCACGGCCCGTCCAGGATCCGCTCGGCCGGCGGCAGCGCCTCCGGTGCGAACGGGATACCGATGCGTGGGCCGCGGGAGATGCCGACCAGCGAGTTGCGGGAGACCGAGACCGTCGGTGCGGACGACTCCATTGCCAGCAGTGCGGAGGAGTAGTTGAGCACCGGATGCAGGCGACCCTCCCGGTACAGGTACCGGGTGCCGGTCTCCTTCTCCACGATGACGGCACCGCCTTTCTTCCACATGGTGGCACCACCCGGGCGCAGCAGGCCGTACACACCCACCGCGGCCAGGCAGAGCACCGCCACCATCACGCTGGCGAAGCCTGCGCCACCGAGCCGACGGAACGGCGCCGCCTCCGGGTCGGGCACCCGCGCCACCAGCGCCGAGGTCATCCGTTGCACAAAGAACTGGTACGACTGGACCTGGTCCCGCCGCGACGGCATGGCACCCTCCCCCTGGCGTACGCCGGCACGGTCACGATTGGCGGACCGCGGTGCCTACCATAGGCACGGCGTCGAACCGCCCGGTGCCCGCACCCGGCGTCGGCCGGACAAACCGCCGACGGCAGACCGAGGAGTCCTTCGATGATCAGTCGCGACGAGGCCCTGACCATCGCGCGTCAGTGGGCCGGCGCCGGCAGGCCAGAACCCGCACCGGAGGTGGACCTGCGCGAGTTCGACCTCGGCTACGTGGCCTGGCGCGTCATCCCCGCCCCACCGCCCACCGACGGGCCACCCGTTCCACCTCCTTCGACCGGATACCCCCGGGCGGTCATCGACCGGAAAACCGGCGAGGTGTCCCAGTGGCCATCACTGCCCTGGCAGCTGATCGCCGAGCAGTACGCGCAGCACCGCGCTGCCGTGGGACGATTCCCCCCCGACGTGCGGCAGGTGTTGGACAAGGCCGGCTGGTTTCCGGGCCGCGATCGAACCGCCTCGGTCGACCTGTGGATCGTCCGCTTCGCCGACGAGCTGGCCGGGCTCGACTGCCCGCCGGTCGCCCGGGCGGCGATGGTCGAATTCGGCGGCCTGCGACTGCCGCAGTTCGGCCACGGCGGTGAGCTGGGAGGTGGCTTCACCAGCTACATCCACCCCACTGAGGGCGGCGTGGTGACCGAGGCTGCCCGGGCCTTCGCCGAGGAGTACGACAATCCGGTCTACCCGCTCGGCAACAACGAGGACGGGCCCTCCGAACTGGTCATCGACGCGCAGGGGCGGGTCTTCATGCTGCACTGGGCCGCCGACTTCTTCGTCGGCCCCGACGTCGACTCCGCCATCGTCGAGCTGATCCGCGGCGGCGACCTGTCGGAAGCCAGTGACCGCGACTGGTGAGGCGGCCGGTCAGCCGTTGATTGCCCGCATGAACGCGTAGAGGCCGAGCACGCTGCACGCCACCGGCACCACGGCGAGTTGGAGAAGGATGTCGAGCATGTCGCCGAGCCGGGCGAGTCGGGGGGACGGGGAGCGGCGGCTGTAGGTGAGCCCGGCGGCGGCCGACGCTGCGGCGGCGACCAGGGCCACCGGCAGCACCGCCAGCACCCGCGTCGCGGTGGACTCGTCCGCCGCACCGATCAGCGGCAGCAGGCCAAGGCCGGCCAGGCCGACGGCGATCAGCGGAACCCGGTGCCGGACCGTCGCGACCAGCCGGGCACGCAGCAGGTAGCCCAGCGAGACGACCCCGGCGAGCAGCAGCGCGGAGAGCGTGCCGGTCGCGGTGAGCACGACCAGGCAGCCGATGGTTACCACGGAAGCGCCGAAGACCATGCCGGTGAACACCTCGTCGGCGCGGGCGGTGGCCTGGTAGACCACGGTGCGCTTCGGTTGCGGCTCGTCGCGCAACAGATCCTCGGTGGTACGCGGCATCGCCGGCATCGGCATCTTCCCGAGCCGCACGGAGAGCAGCGGCATCGCCGGCAGCAACAGGGTCACCGCGCTGACCACGATCGCGGTGCCCTGCGCGGCGTCCATCTCGCCGAGGGCGAGAAGCCCGCCCACCATGCCCCAGAACCCGACGAAGACGGCAGCAACGAAGACCCGTGTCGCGTCGCCCACGCCGAGCAGACCGAGCAGGCCGGAGAGCAGCAGCACAGCGGAACCGAGCAGCACGTGCGGGGCGCCCAGCGCCCACACCGACTCCCCGCTGCCGATGACCAGCACTCCGCCGACGAAGGCGTAGGGCAGACCGGCGGCGGCAACCACCGCGCCGGCGAGGGAGTCGGCCATCGCCCGGGACAGCACGATCCCGCAGACCAGCAGCAATCCCGCTGTCCCGAGGGCGACCGCCCCGCCGAGCCAACCGGGCTCGGCGGAGGTGACGATCACGACCAGGCCGAGCAGCAGCAGCACCCCGGCCACGACCAGGCCGGTCAGCCGGGTGGCGAACGGACTCCAGGCCACGCCACGCCGTCGGGCACCGTCGGCGACCGCCTCCATCAGGTCGTCGTACGCCAGCTCCGGCCAGTCCGTACGCCGCGGCACCAGGTGCAGCGTCTCGCCGTCGCGGACGCTCTGCGCCGCGAGCGTACGGGCGAGGTCGACGGCGCTGCCGTCGCTGCGCCGCAGCATCCAACCGCCGTGGCTGGTGCCGTCCGACGGATCCTCGTCGGCCTGGCGCAGCACGGCGGGGAGCAGGCCGACGAGCGGCAGATGCTCGGGCAGGGCGAGATCCAGTCGTCGGTTGGGGGCGACGACGGCGATGCGCGCGAGTCCGGTTCCGGCCTGGGTGACCACTGACGACCCCTCGGTACGGGGAGCGGGCCGGAAGGCCCGCAGCTGTCCTGACGGGCAAAGGCTACCTACCATGTGCCGATGACGCGGGGGCGGTTCACCGCTGCGCATCAGACCCAGGAGAGGCGACGGAGGTCTGTCACGTGAGCACGGTGGTGGTGAAGCGGCCCTCCCGACAGCCGGAACCGGAGTATCCGTCCGGCGAGGTGCTGCTGGAGGCACCGCCTGAGGTGCCGGCGCCCAGCGGCAAGGCCTGGGGTCAGATGCTCATGATGCTGCCGATGCTCGCCGGCTCTCTGGCGATGGCGATGATGTTCGCCGGCCGGGGCGGCGGCACCTTCGCCTACGTCACCGGGGGCCTGTTCGGACTCTCCGCCATCGGCATGCTCGGCGCCCAGTTGACCAACAATTCCGGTGGGCCCAGCAAGCAGGAGATGCTGCAGAAGCGTCGCGAGTACATGACACATCTGTCGCGCCAGCGCCGTCGGGTACTCAAGACAGTCCGCCGACAGCGGGAGGCCGCGTTCTACCGGCATCCAGACCCGGACACTCTCTGGTCCCTGCCACTGGGCCCGCGACTGTGGGAACGCCGCCGTGGCGACGTGGACTTCGCCACCGTCCGCATCGGCCTCGGTCCGCAGGAACTGGCCACTCCGTTGGTGCCGCCACCGGCCACGTCCCTGGAGAAGCTCGAGCCGTTCTGCGCGTTGGCCCTGCGCCGGTTCCTCACCACCTACGGCGAGGTGCCGGACCTTCCGGTGACGATGGCGTTGAACGGGTTCGCCCGGGTGCACCTGCGCGGCGACACCGACGCCGGCCGCGGAATGGTCCGGTCGGTGATCGCCCAGGCCACCGCGTTCCACGCTCCCGACGACATGCTCGTCGCGATCTGCGTGGCAGCGGATCGGCGGGCCGATTGGGAGTGGACGAAGTGGCTGCCACACGCCCTGCACCCGGCGCGCACGGACGCGCTCGGTCAGCTGCGCCTGGTCGCGTCTTCGGTGACCGGACTGGAGGCGATGCTCGACGACGTGCTGGCCAGCCGCCCAAGGTTCAACGCCAGCGGCGGCCCGCCCCAGGTCGCCGGCCCGCACGTGCTGGTGGTCGTCGACGGTGGCGACACCGCCGGCTCGGACCACCTGATGACCGACGGCGGCGTCGAGGGCGTGACCCTGTTGGACCTGTCCACCCCGGCGCCGCGCCTGCTCGACCGGGCACGGCTGGTGCTGGAGGTGACCCCGGGGCGCCGGTTGAACAGCACCACCGTGGACGGCTCGGCAGAGATCGGTCGGGCCGACGACTGCCGGGTCACGGAGATCGAGGCGCTGGCCATGCAGCTCGCTCCGCTGCGGTTGTCGGCCGCCTCCCGGGGTGGTGGCGACACCCCGCTCACCACCGAGCTGGGCCTGGCCGAGCTGCTCGACCTGGGTGACCCGTACGAGTTCGAGGTCGACCGGGCGTGGCAGCCGCGACCGAACCGCGACCGGCTGCGAGTGCCGATCGGTGTGGGTACCGACGGCGGCCCCGTGGAGCTGGACCTGAAGGAGTCGGCGCAGGACGGCATGGGCCCGCACGGGCTACTGATCGGTGCGACCGGTTCCGGGAAGTCGGAGCTGCTGCGCACCCTGGTGCTGGCGCTGGCGGTCACGCACTCGTCGGAGAGCCTCAATTTCGTCCTGGTCGACTTCAAGGGTGGCGCGACGTTCACCCGGCTGGACGGACTGCCGCACACCAGCGCGGTGATCACCAATCTGGCCGACGAGTTGCCCCTGGTCGACCGGATGACAGACTCCATCAACGGTGAGCTGGTGCGCCGGCAGGAGTTGCTGCGCGCGGCGGGCAACTACGCCTCACAACGCGACTACGAGAAGGCCCGGACGGCCGGCGCGCCGCTCGCCCCGCTGCCGAGCCTGCTCATCATCTGTGACGAGTTCTCCGAGTTGCTCTCCGCGAAACCCGACTTCATCGACATGTTCGTGCAGATCGGTCGGGTCGGTCGGTCGCTCGGCGTACACCTGCTGCTGGCGAGCCAGCGCTTGGAGGAGGGGCGGCTTCGGGGACTCGACACCCACCTGTCGTACCGGATCGGTCTGCGGACGTTCTCCGCGATGGAGTCACGGGTGGTGCTCGGGGCCACCGACGCCTACGAGCTGCCCCGGTCGCCGGGGCACGGCTACCTGCGGTTCGGCATGGAGCCGTTGATCCGGTTCAAGGCCGCATACGTCTCCGGCACCTACCGGAGCAAGACCGCCGCGGCGGTCGCGGCCGGCGACAGCGAGGACCGGGTACACGAGTACAGCACCACCTACGTCGCCCCACCGGTGAGCCGGACACCTAAGCAGGAGGAGGCGCCGGAGCCGACCGATGGTGTCGGTGAGAGCGTCCTCGACATCCTCGTCGCCCGGCTTGCCGGCCGGGGTAAGCCGGCGCATCAGGTCTGGCTTCCGCCGCTGGCCGACCCGCCGACGTTGGACCAGTTGCTGCCTCCGATGACCGCCGACCCCGCTCGCGGGGTGACGGTGGCGCACGCCGGTCTGCTGGGCGAGTTGCAGGTGGCGGTCGGCATCGTCGACAAGCCCTTCGAGCAGCGCCGGGACGTGCTGTGGTTCGACCTGGCCGGTGCGGCCGGCCACGCCGTGATCGTCGGTGGGCCGCAGAGCGGCAAGAGCACTCTGCTGCGGACGGTCGTCACGTCGCTGGCACTGACCCACACTCCCCGGGAGGCCCAGGTGTACTGCCTCGACCTGGGCAGTAGTGCGCTCTCCTCGCTGCGCGACCTGCCGCACGTCGGGTCGGTGGCGACCCGCCTCGACGCTGGCCTGGTCCGGCGCACCATCGCCGAGCTGCAACTGCTGATGGGTGAGCGGGAGCGGCGGTTCGCCGAAGGCGGCGTCGACTCGATGGCCGAGTACCGCCGGGCCCGCCGGCACGAGCAACACAACGACGACCCGTTCGGCGACATCTTCCTGGTCATCGACGGCTGGGCGACGCTACGGACGGAGTTCGAGGACCTCGAGTCGACGATCAACGACATCGCCAACCGGGGCCTCTCCTTCGGTATTCACCTGATCGTGACCGCCGGCCGCTGGATGGATCTCCGCCCGGCGGTGCGGGACGTCTTCGGCACCCGGTTGGAACTCGCGCTATCCGACGCCGGCGACTCCAACCTGGACCGTCGTGCGGCGATGAACGTGCCGGAGAAGTCGCCCGGCAGGGGTATCACCCCGGACGGGCAGCAGTTCCTGGCGGCGCTGCCACGCGCCGACGGCGCGCAGGAGGCGGAGACTCTCGCCGAGGGGTCCCGCAAGCTGGTGACCGACCTGGCCGCCGCCTGGCAGGGCCCGGGTGCCCCGCCGATCCGACTCCTCCCGCCGGTGGTTCCCTACGGCAGCCTGCCCAGCACCGGACGCCGGGGGATGCCGATCGGCATCGCCGAGGTGGACCTTCAGCCGGTGCAGCTGGACTTCGCCGCCGATCCGCACTTCGTCCTCTTCGGCGACGGCGAGTCCGGGAAGAGCACGTTCCTGCGGGCGCTGGCGCAGACGATCGTCGACCGCCACGATCTGACCGAGGCCCGGCTGGTTCTCGTCGACTACCGGCGTAGCCTGCTCGGCGACATCACCACGCCCCATCTGATCGGTTACGGCTCGACGGCCCAGGTGACCGAGAACATCGTCACGGAAGTGGCAACCGTGATGCGCGACCGACTGCCCCCGGACGACATCAGCGCGGATCGTTTGCGGGCCCGCGACTGGTGGAAGGGTCCGGATCTCTACGTGTTGGTCGACGACTACGACCTGGTCGCCGGCGCCGGCAGCAACCCGCTGACCCCGTTGCTGGAGTTCCTGCCCCAGGCCCGGGACATCGGCCTGCACCTGGTCATCGCCCGGCGGACGGGCGGCGCGAGTCGCGCACTCTACGAGCCGGTGCTGATGCGGTTGCGCGAGATCAGCACGCCGGGCGTCGTGATGTCCGGCAACCGGGACGAGGGCGTGCTGCTCGGCACCGTACGACCGGGGCCGCTACCACCGGGCCGGGGGTGGCTGGTCTCCCGACGCGGCGGCACCCGACTGGTGCAGTTGGTGAACCTTCCGCAGCGTGCGTAGGCCGGTACAGGGTTGCCCGATGAGGCTACCGTCGGCCAGAGTGGACTTACGGTGGCGCGGCTCCGGAACTCGGCTTTCACGAGCGAAGAACAGCCGCGTTGGCACCGTGTGAGCGACCGGGGGAGGGGACATGGACCGAGAGTGGCTCGTCAACGAGGACATCGATGTCGACATCCAGCAGTTGGGGAACTTCGCTGAGGCCCTCCGCAGGGAGATGGAAGAGAACTTCCAGCCCAGCTTCGACAACGGCCTCCGCCCCATGCTCACCGTGCAGGCTCCGTTCGGTGGTGGTGGGCTCAAGGAGGCGGCGTTCTTCCGGGGGCGACACGACGAGAGTCGTGCCGCGGTGTCACTCCTGATGAGTGACGTGATGAAGGGCCTGACGGCGCTGCGCGTGGCCGCCATGTCCATCTCGGCGGAGTACCTCACCGGTGACGCGCTGGCCCAGGCCACCAACGAGGACGTCTACAACGCGTTCCACGCCGTCGACGGCCAGGAAACGCTGAGCGGGGCCTGGGAGCAGGGCGGGGAGGACCCGGCGAACGGTGTCCCCGATGGCTCCATCAACCCGCCGCCCATCAACCCGTACGAGGGCATGGACTCCTGCCCCACCGGTGACCAGCGCGAAGAAACTCCGGAGCGGGACCTGACCGAGGTCGTCGGTGAGGGCACCGCCGCCTACACCATCTCGGGTGACAACGAGCGTATGCACGGCAATGACCTCCGGCTGGACACCTCGGGCCTTCGGTGACAGTGCCGGGGAGAGCTGAGGAGCGGGGATGAGCGAGGACTACTACGGCTGGCAACCTCCCACGTACCACATGTACTCGGGGGTGTCGGACGACTACGCGGCCGAACGGGCGGCAGACGCCACGCCGTACCAACCTACGGCGTGGGGCGAGGTCACCGTCGAGCAGATGTGGGAGTTCGTCCGCAAGGAGAGCGACGAGCGCACCACCGCACTCGCCGACATGTGGCAGGACGCGGCCAGCCTGCTGGAGGTCACCCGGGCCAATCTGAAACGTCATGCCGACGGTCTCCGGGCCAAATGGCAGTCGCCGGCGGCAAGCGTGTTCATGGGGCGGGTGGGTGGCACGCTGCACTCACTCGACGAGTGGGAGCAGATCGCCGCCAACAACGCCGCCGGGCTGCGGCAGCTCGCCACCAAGATCGCGGCTACCCAGCGCGACATGCGACAGCTGTGGCTGGAGTACAAGGCCGAACAGCAGCGGCAGGAAGACATCTACGAGGAGGACAAGAAAGAGGTCACGTTCGGTGACATCTTCGGCGACAACCACAAGTCGTACGAGGAAGTCCAATCCGAGTTCCACCAGCGTGCAAAGAACATCGCCAAGCCGCTCGCCGACCTCTACATCGACGTCTACATCTCGAACATCTCCCGGGGTGGCAAGTTCAAGGGCCCGACCGACGCGGTCCTCACCAACGCGGCGAACGTCCCTCGGCCGGGCCGGCCGGGCGCGCCCGGAGCCCCGCCGGGCGCGCAGACGGTGAACGGCAGCCGCCCGGATCGTCCGAACATGCCGACCCGGCCGGATGTGGTTGATCGGCCGGCCGGTGCCCCTCCGCCGCCCGCGGGACTGCCGGAGGGTGTCGGCCTGGCCGGCGGTGCCGCGCCCACTGCGCCGCCCGGAGCACCACCCGCCGCACCACCGGTGAGCACGCCGAACGCCACCGCGCCGCCGGGACCGGTCGCGCCGCCGATGGCCGGGCCGGGACCGCGTCCCACCAAGCCGGGTGCGAACTCGGGAAGCCGACCGAACGTCCCCCGGACCTCCCTACCCGGATCCGGAGGTCCCGGCGCCCCGCGGGGAGGCCGCGGTCCGGCACCGAACCGGCCGACCCTTCCGGGCTCAGGTGGTCCAGGTGGCGGATCTGGCGCGCCTCCCGACGGAAAGCGCGGCTCCGCCCCGAACCGTCCGACCCTGCCTGGAAACACGGGCGCGGGCCGACCGGGGGGCGGCCCGGCCCGGCCGGGGCTCGGCGCACGCCCGGGGACCTCGCCGGCCCAGCCGCCGTCCAGCCCTCGCCTACCGGGCTCCACCGCCCGCCCCGGCCAGGGCGGCAACTCTCCAGGGCGTCCGGCTGCCCCGCCGCCGAGCCTCGGCGGACAGCGTGGCACCACTTCGGGCACCCCGAAGGCTGGTCCACCGCTGACTGGCCGGTCCAGCCAACCACCGGGCGCACGTACAGGCTCGCCGCCGAAACCGGGTACTTCCGGCGGCGGAACGCGGCCGGACCTGAGCGGACGCGCCGGGTCGGGTACCGGTCGACCGGCACCGACCACCGGGCCGGCACCGTCGCTGGGCGGCCGGCGCGCCGGGTCGGCCGGGCCCGGTCCGCGTAGGGGCACCGAGCGGCCGGACGCGGATCAGGAGACCTGGGAATACGGCGAGGGCGACGACGAACTGTGGGTCACCGGCTCGTCCGCCGTCGGCGTGGTGGGGGCGCCGGCCGAGCACCGGCCCCGCGAGCAGGGCAGGGCCCTGGGCCAGGGCTGATGGTACGGGCCCATCACCCAACTTTGGGTGGTGGGCCCGTACCATGCGGTAACCGTCCATTCCCGGCTGTCGGGAGCGACGGCCCACAGAGGAGGGCAACGGGACATGAACGGCATCACCCGACCGGCCACCGTCCCGGCGCTCGCCGCCGCGAGCGTCCTGGTCGCTCTCTCGCTCCCCGCCACGCCTGCCGCAGCGGACTCCACGAGGGACGACTCGTGGCACGTCAAGGCCCTGGAGCTACCGGAGATGCACAGGATCACCCAGGGCGAGGGAGTCGTGGTAGCGGTGATCGACACCGGGGTGGACGGGAGACACCAGGATCTTCGCGACAACGTCCTGCCCGGCGTCGACCTCCACGACGACGGCACCAAGGGTCGGATCGACCGGGCGGGCCACGGCACCGGCATGGCTTCGTTGATCGCCGGTCACGGCCATGGTCCGGGTAACCGGGACGGGGTGCTCGGGGTCGCCCCGAGGGCCAAGATCCTGCCGGTGACGATCAAGAGCGAACAAAGCCCCTTGATCGCACCGACGGCTGTGGCCGCCGGGATCAACTGGGCGGTCGACAATGGCGCGGACATCGTCAACGTGTCGCTGGGCAGCAGCTTCAGCGAGGAACTGAACCGGGCGGTCGACCGGGCGTACCAGCGGAACGTGATCGTCGTCGCGGCCGTCGGCAACCGCGGGGACTCACTCATCAGCAACCCCGCCCGGCAACAGACGGCGGTCGCGGTCAACGGCACCGACCGCAAGGGCGTCATCAGCGAGGAGGCGGCGTTGCCGGCCCGGGAGGTCGACATCTCCGCACCCGGGGAGGAGATCATCCAGGCGGCCCCCGGCGACAAGTACGTCACCGCGATCGGCAGCAGTGGGAGCGCTGCTATCGTCTCCGGAGCACTGGCGCTGATCAAGGCCGAGTATCCGGACCTGAACGGGTACGAAATGTTCCGGCGGCTGCTGGAAACCACACGCGACGAGGGCGATCCGGGCCACGATCTGTACTACGGCTGGGGTGCGCTCGACATCCGACAGGCGCTGACCGGTGAGCCGGACGGCCGCGGTACCCGAAGCTTCGACGCCGGGCCGAAAGCGGGCGGGGCCGAGCCGTGGCAGGCCAATCCCCGCGAGCGCGAGGACGACATCCTGATCTTCGTTTGGGCGGTGATCATCGCCGTACTCGTCCTCATCATCGGTGGAATCGTGGCGACCGCCATGTTGATCCGCAGTCGCGCACGGCAGCGACAGGCCATGTCCGTCGACGAGACCACGCCCACACTCGTCACGACAACTCCTGGGCCTGATACACCCCCGATGACTCAGGCGACGGACGCCGACCAGCCCCCGGACGCAGCCGGAGACGGAGTGTGGCGCCCGCCGCCCGGCTGACTGGGAGCCGATTCGAGGAGGCAGCCATGCCGACACCACCAGCCGAAGGGCCGTCTTCTCCGATCCTCGGTCCGTCACCGGCCCAACAGCCGCCAGGGACATCGGGCGCACCGCCGGCCGCACCGCCCTCGCGTCGACCGCCGGTGGTCGTTGTCCTCGCCGTTCTGCTGATGGTTCCGGCGATCGTCACCTGGCTGGTCGCCGGCTTCGCCTTCTTCCGGGCGATGCTGCGCTCCGAGGGCGACGGGCTCGGCAGGTTCCTGGTGGTGTGCATCGGCGCGGGCGGGCTCGGGATCGCCCTGCTGGTGGTGCTGCTCGGATCGCTCGGAATACTCATGGCCTGGGTCGGCGACAGCGCGGAGGGACTGGCGGTGCCGGCGGGCTTCACCTTCGGGCTCTTCGTCGTCGTCATCGTCGCGCTGCTCGTGCAGGGCAAGCTGAGCTACCACCCGACGATGGTCACCCCACTTGTCGTGGGTGGGTTGGCCGGCGTGTCACTCGCTCTGATCAAGAGTCCACCGGCGCGCGACTGGTTCGCCAGCCGTCGACGCTGACCCGCCCGGCCACCCGTGGCGCGACTGAGCCACGTCAGCCAGCCTGAGCGCTCCGGCAGGCTGGGGCCGATCAGGCCGGCGACCAGCGGCCGGCGGCTGCCTCGAAGCTGGCCAGCAGTTCGTCGCGGCCGTCCTGGTGCAGGCAGCGCAGCTCGGTGCCGTCTGGCACGACAAGTGACTCCATCCGGGGTGGTCCCTGGCCCCACTGCTCGGGCGTGGCCTCGCCGGGTGGCCAGCGCAGCACTGGCACCCACTCGTCCGACTCCTCGAAGGGCGAGCCTTCACCGAGCAGGCCCAGGCGGCGGTAGAGCCGGATCGGGGTGTCCCGTCCCGGGCCGTGCCAGGAGTGCACCAGCCCGGCCGCCCGGTCGTAGCCGCCGTCCACATAAGACGCCAGGTAGCGGTGCGGAATGACCAGTTGAAGCAGTAGCGGCACGGCAGGAGCGGGCCCCTCCTCGTCGGCCGCCTCGGGCGCCGGTCGCGGAACCGGCACCCCAGTCGTCGACGGCTTCTCGTAGGCGGCCGTCTCGCGGCGGCGCCGTTCCTGCTCGGCCGCCTCGGTGACCACCTGCCGCAGCTCGCCCACCCAGTCGCGCAGGGCGGGCAGTGCCTCGCCGGGCAGGGCCGCAGCGAGCGGGGTATCCGGGTTGAGCAGCAACTGCCAGGACACGTCCGGCCAGTGGTCGGTGAGCTGAAGGCTGCTGACCACCACGAGATCACGGTCGCCGAGCGCCTGCCGCAGGCGAGCCTCGGAGGTGAACACGGGCAGGCTGGGCCGGCCCTGCTCGTCGGGGAGAATCCACCACGGAAACTCCGGATCGGCCAGGTCCCGCGTTGGAGGGCCGTCCGGTCGTAGCGGTAACACCAGTTCGGCCCGGAACAGCACGGACATCAGCCCGTCCGGGTCCTCACGCAGGATCGCCTCCCGCAGCGGCTGCTCGGCCGCGAGCGCCGGCGCGGCCAGCGTACGGATCTCGTCGGCGGTGAGCCGGACGCCAATTGGCAGCCCCGGGTCGATCGCCAGCATCCAGTCCTCGTCAGGCCAGTCGGCGGCGACGTCGGCGAACCCCGTCACGCGGTAGCTGACCGACTGGCCGGGCAGGCCCGCGGCGATCGCCGCTGGCGAGGTGTACGCGACCACGTGGGTGACCTCGTCATACCGGCCCGTCGGCCAGCCGGCCGGCTCGCGGCCGGCAGCCGCCGCCGGTGACACGGGCAGCAGCAGCGGACCGCCGACGAGTTCGGTGAGGAAGTTATCGCGGTCGTCGGCCGCCGCGGCGGCCAGCAAGGCACGCTCGGTGACGGTGGTTGGCTGCCAGTCGGTCACCAGGTGCCGTCCCCGCGTACCCGGCGGGGTGTGCGACCGAGCACCAGCGTGATGAGCGCCTCGTCGAGGCTCGCGCCGAGGAACCAGTCTCCAGCGTGGTCCAGCACGAACACGCGCCCCTGCTCGTCGACGGCGAGAATTCCGGCGCCGCTGCCCTCCTCGCCCAGCGGGCTCAACGCGGCGCCGGTCGCTTCGGCCAACTCGGCGAGCGTCTCCACCGAATGCCGCACCAGGAACGGATCGAGATGGATGTCGCTCGGCGCGACCTGTTCCCCGCTGCCCTCCGGGCGGACTCGCAGCCCGCCGAACTCGGCGTACGCCTCGACTGCCGCTGCCGTCACGGTGTGCTGGCGCCCGCCGGGAGCGGCGTGGGCGGCGACGCGCAGCCCCCACTCACGGCCCTTCTCCTCGGACCGGCGGTCGGGCGACCATCCTGCGGCGGCGAGAGTTTCGGCCACCTGGGGCGGGAACCGCTCGGTCATGCCAGTGCCTGCATGCCGAACCAGTCGAGCATCGCCGCACAGGAACGACAGGGCGGCTGGGTCTCGCCATGGCGCGGGTCGCCCTCCTCCCGCACTCGGGCCACCCGAATCTTCGCGCCCCACAACAGCGCGCGGGCCCGGGCCGCTTCGAGGGGTGGGCCGCCGCTCTCGGCGGCGTACAGCCGGTCCGAGATCAGCATCGGCTCGGCGCACCAGCCGGTGTAACGTTCGCGCTGCCCGGCGGGGAGTCCGTGCAGGAAGCGCCGGACCACCGGGTGCAGGTCGGGTGCCACATCCCCGCGTACCGAGGTGTGCGTGTGGACGGTGCCGTCGGCGAGCAGCGCACCCGCCGCCATCGGCAGCATCCGTGGCTCCGCCATCCGTCCTCCCCGAGTGGAGACAAGAGATCCGACGAGCCTAGCCAATCGGAGCGGCGACCGGGTGGCAGGTCTGCGCGACGGAGATTCCACGCATCGACCGCAGCGATCGTGGTGGTGTTCGGGGCACCCGTCGGGTGGGCCGGCTGGGATATCGTCGGTCCAGCCCTCTTCGCCCCTGCAGAGCCGGAGCCATGACGCGCACCCTTCTTGTCTCCCCGGACCAGCCCGGCGCCTACCCGTCCATCGGGGAGGCGCTCTCGGTGGCCGGCGAGGACACCGTCGTCTCGGTCAGCCCCGGCACATACCACGAGGCGCTGTTCGTCAACGACCGCTCGGTCACGGTGGTCGCCGCACAGGGTGCGGGCACCGTCACCATCGACGCCTCCGCCGGCACGTACCCGACGGTCTCCTGCAACGCGGGGCACCTGGTACTGCGCGACCTCGGCCTGCGGGCGGGCGACGCGCCAGTGGTGGTTGCCGACCGGGCGAAGCTCACCATGACCGGGTGCGAGCTGAGCGCCGGCTTCGGCGCGGCGATCCAGGTGGCCGGGCGCTCCGAGTTCACATTGGCCCGGTGCCGGGTGACCGGCGGTCGCTACGGCCTAGTGGTGGAGGACTCCGACGGCAGCGTCGAAGGGTGCGAGTTCACCGACCTCAGCGAGGACGGCATCATAGTGCGGATCGGTGCCGCTCCGACGATTCGCACCAGCACCGTGGCCCGCTGCGGCAATCGGGGCATCTACATTTACCAGTACGGCAAACCGACCATCGAGGCGTGCGACATCTCCCAGACCGGCCACGCCGGGGTGGTCGTGGTGCACCAGAGCGCACCGGTGCTGCGCCGCTGCCGGATCCGCGACACCCGTGGCCCGGCGGTCTCCTTCGCCCGTGGATGCCACGGCACGGTCGAGGAGTGCATCACCGAGAACACCGCCCAACCGGCGATCGAGGTCGCCGAGGGGGCCACACCGACCATCGTGGCGGGTACGGCGAACAAGAAGGCCGCCTTCGGCACCGACGCCGCCCACGCCGCCGCCCCGCAGGACACCGCGAAGGTGGAGAGGCTGCTGGCCGACCTTTCGGTGATGGTCGGCCTGGAGTCGGTGAAGGCGGAGGTCCGCGCCCTCATCGACGAGATCCAGGTCAACGAGTGGCGGCGTAGCGCCGGGCTACCGGTCGGTGCGATCAGCCACCACCTGATCTTCGCGGGCGCGCCCGGTACCGGAAAGACGACCGTGGCCCGCATCTACGGCGATCTGCTGGCCGCGTTGGGTGCGTTGCCCGGCGGCGCGTTCCGCGAGGTCTCCCGGCGCGACCTGGTCGGACAGTACATCGGCCACACTGCGGAGAAGACCGCCGCGGCGTTCGAGGTGGCGCGCGGTGGTGTGCTCTTCATCGACGAGGCGTACACACTCTCCCGGTCGTCCGGCACCGGCGGGGACTTCGGTCAGGAGGCCATCGACACGCTCGTCAAGCTGATGGAGGACCATCGCGACGAGATCGCGGTGATCGCCGCCGGCTACACCGGCGAGATGGTGCAGTTCCTCGATGCCAACCCAGGTCTGGCCTCCCGTTTCGCCAAAACCGTGGAGTTTGGTAACTACTCGCCCGAGCAGCTGGTCGTGATCGTGGAACGGATGGCCGGCGGCGACGAGTACCTGCTCGCCGACGGCGTCTCCGAGATACTCCGGGAACACTTCGGCAGCCTCGTGCGGGACCAGAATTTCGGCAACGCCCGGGAGGCCCGCAGACTGTTCGAGGGTGTCCGCAAGACGCAGGCGCAGCGGTTGCGACAATCCGGCCAGCGGCCCACTCTCGACGAACTGCGCACGGTGGCCGTCGCCGACGTACACGCCGCGATCGGACGCTGACGATGCCGGTTCGGTCAGGGAGGGCGGTGCGGTGACGCATCCGGGTGCGGCCCAGCCGGGCGAGCCGGGTTGGCAGCATCACCCGGGCGCGGCGGCACCGCCACCACCACCGCAACGGACGGCACAGCAGCAGGTGGGTCCGCCGGCGCCGGCGCTCGGCGGCGCCGGGCCAGGGCACAGCTGGGCGGCCCAACGTGGGCAGGAACGGGCCACCGTCGGCACCGCGTACACCAGCCATGCCGCCGCAGCGGCTCAGGCCGCGGCTGCCACGCCGGCCGCCCGGGCGGCGGTGCAGAGCCGGCCCGCAGCAGAGGCCCGGTCCGCAGCGACCCACCCGCCCACCACTGAGGCCGCGACGACCACCCCGGTGGTACGCCCACACCGACGGCAGCCCCGGGTCGCTGGGATCCACGTCGCTCAACTGTTGGCCTGGCAGGCCGGCGCGGCGGCGGTGCTGGCGGCCACACCGCACGGCCTTGCGCTGACCTTCGCCGTCGGCACCGCCACGGCGCTGCTGCTCTCCCCCACTGTGCTGCGGCACCGGGGCCGGTGGCTCTACCAGTGGCTGGCGGTGTGGTGGGCCTTCCGGGGTCGCCGCCGTCAACTGGCCGCCACCGGGTCCGACAATGCCTGGCAGCTACTCACCCACCTGGAGGGCAGCGTCGAGCTGGACCAGGTCGAGATCGACGACCAACCAGCCGTGCTGCTGACCCATCGGCACGGGCTCAGTGCCGTGCTGGAGGTCGACCCGACCGAGGGTGCGCTGCTCATGGGTGCGCCGCAGGCCCTGCCCTCGCCGATGTCGCTGCTGCCGGCCGCCGACCCGAAGACTCCGGCCGTGACGGTACAGATGCTGATCCAGGTCACCCCGGCGCCTCGGGCCCGCGCGTCGGCGGTGGACCGGGCGTACCGCGAGCTGACCAATGGGATGGTGCCCGCCAGTCGGCAGGCCTGGGTGGTGCTCCAGGCGCCGCGTACGCCCGACTTCCACGCCGACCACGACCTGCGCCCGGCGCTCACCGCAGCGATCCGGCGGACCCGTCGTCAGCTTCGCCAGGACCAGGCGGTGGCCCGCCTGCTCAACCGGGACGAGGTGCTCGCCGCCATCGCCAGCCTGACACACCTCACCTCCGCTGCGGTGAGCGGAGATCGGCCGCTGTCCCGGGAGAGTTGGCGAAGCTGGTCGGCACAGGGCACCCCGCACAGCTGCCACCGCCTGCTCGACTGGCCCGGCCGGGCGTGGGAGGTGGATCCCCTGCTGCGCGGGTTGCCCGCAGCGGCTGGCGTGGTGTCCATCGCCGTCGCCCGGGAGAACGGTCGCCCAGGTGCCGACGATGCCGTGGTGGAGGTGGCGTTCCGGCTGATCGGCACCGACGCCACCGCACTCGCCGCCGCCGATCGGGCGCTGCACGAGGCGATCCGCGAGCACGGTGGTCGCCTACAACGACTCGACGGCGAGCAGGCCCACGGTGTCGCCGCCACCCTGCCGATCGGAGGCTTCCTGCGGTGAACAGCGTCGCTTTTCCCGGCAGCCGGATGGGCCTGCACGTCGTCGACGGCGCGACGGTCGCCGGGCTGAACCTGGTCGCCGGCGGCGGCGGCCTGGTGGTCGGCCGCAACCGGCAGCAGGAGCCGGTGGGGCTGCGGGTGTTCCGGGCCGAGCCGACCCGGCTGGTGTTGACCGGCGGGGTGCGCGCGGCCGAACTGCTCGCCTTCCGGTCTCTGGCGGTCGGCGCCCGGCTGTTCATCCAGACCGCTCGCGAACAGGAGTGGGACGCCTTCCTGCGACGCTGCGTCATCGGCCGGGAGATCGCCTCGTTCCTACCGCCCGGCGTCGCCCCACCGGTGCCAGCCACCCCGACCGAGCCGCAGCTCGTGGTGATCGACACCGGCCCGGTGACCGGGCCGGACACCAATCTCAGCGCGTCCTGGCGGGCCACCCTGGTGGTCCGGGACGATCTGGCCAGCTGGGACGTCGAGGTGCTGGTACGCAGCGACATCGTGGTGCTCCAGCGGCTCACCGACACCGAGGCCGCCACGGCCGCGAACGCCCTCGGGCTGGTGAGCGTGCAGAACTGGTTCACCCAACTGCACCCGGAGATGGTCGGCCTGATCACCAAGGGCAAGGTGCAGTGGGTGATGCTCAGCGTGACCGGCACCGAACGCCAACTGGTCGGCCCGGTCGCTCGGGGCGGCTGAACACCGGGCGGTGTTGCTGAGCCGTCGTCGGCGGACAGCGCCCCGGCCAGGACCCGGCGAAGCTTGATCCGGCCGCGCGGCAGCTCCGCGTCACGGTCTTTGCCGCATTGGTACACCCGGTGGCTCCCACCTGGACACCGATGCCGCTTATCCTCCAGCGGTCTACTCCCTCGGAGGCCCCGCACATGCAACGAACAAGAAGCACCCGACTACTCACAATTCCGGGCGTACTGGTCACCGCCACCGCGCTCGTCCTGTCCGGTGGCACCGCCGCCGTCGCCGCGCCGGTGCCGACGACACCGTTCATCAGTGAGATCCACTATGACAACGTCGGCACGGACAGCGGCGAGGCGATCGAGATCGAGGTGCCGGCCGGCTACGACCTGACCGGCTGGCAGATCGTCCTCTACAACGGCGCGAACGGCGCGGCGTACAACACCAGGACGCTGAGCGGGACGGCACCGGACGCGGGCGCGGTCGTCGCGTCGTACCCGACCGACGGCATCCAGAACGGGTCGCCCGACGGCGTCGCGCTGGTCGCGCCCGACGGTTCGGTGGCGGAGTTCCTCAGCTACGAGGGCACCTTCACCGCGGCTGGCGGGCCGGCGAATGGCCTTGCCGGCGTCGACCTCGGCGTTGCGGAGACCGCCTCCACTCCGGTCGGTCACTCCCTACAGAAGCTCGACGGCAGTTGGCGGGTGCCGGCGACGAACACCTTCGGGGTACGCAACAGCGAGCCCGACCCGGACCCCGACCCGATCGGGTGCACCGTCGCGGTCGACCACACCATCGCCGAGGTGCAGGGGGCCGGCAGTGCCACGCCGCTGGCCGGCACTCGGGTGACCGTCGAGGGGATCGTCACCGCCGACCATCGCGGCGGTGGCTACAACGGTGTGTACGTGCAGACGGCCGGCAGTGGTGGGGACCGTCCGGTCGCGGCCGGCACCGCCTCGGACGGCATCTTCGTCTACCTGAGCACCAACACCGCCAACCATCCGTCGGTGACGATCGGCGACCGGGTCCGGGTCAGTGGTACCGCGAGCGAGTTCAACGGACTCACCCAGCTCAGCATCGCCGCCCGGGCCGACGTGCAGGTCTGCGAGCAGGGCTCGCCGCTGCCCACGCCGGTTCAGGTCGGCCTGCCACTGGACGACGCCGCCCGCGAGTCGGTCGAGTCGATGCTGGTGGCGCCGGTCGGCCAGTACGCCGTCTCCGAGGTCTACAACACCAACCGGTACGGCGAGGTCGTGCTCACGGCCGGCGACGAGCCGGCGCCGATTCCGACCGACCGGTTCCGTCCCGGCTCTGCCGAGGCCCAGCAGATGGCGTCCGGGAACAAGCTGCGCCGGCTCCTGATTGACGACGGGAAGACGACCAACCTGGCCACCGCCGGGCTGTTGCCGCCGTACGTCTCTCCGGCCAGCCCGCTGCGGGTCGGCGACTCGGTGCAGGCGTTCGGACCGTCGGTGCTCTCCTACGGCTTCAACGAGTGGCGCCTGCAGCCGACCGTACCGGTCGACGCGGGCACGACGCCGGCCGCCCGGACCACCTTCGAGGCCACCAACCCGCGTACCGCGGCGCCCGTCGGCGTCGGTGGCGACCTGCGGGTGGCCAGCTTCAACGTGCTGAACTACTTCGTGCACTTCGGTGGCGACGCGCGCGGCGCCGCCGGTGAGGCCGCGCTGGCGAAGCAGGAAGCGAAGATCGTTGCGGCGATCAGCGCGCTGGACGCCGACGTGGTCGCGCTGGAGGAGATCGAGAACTCGGTCCGGTTCAACGCCGCCGACCCACAGCAGGCGCTCAAGCGCCTGGTTGCCGCCCTGAACACCGAGGACGGCGCGGGTACCTGGGACTACGTCCGCACCCCGGCGGAGCTGCCCGGCGCGGCCCAGCAGGATTTCATCACCACAGCGATCATTTTCAAGCCGGCGAAGGCGCAGCCGAAGGGCCCGTCGCGTTCGGTGAACGACGAGGCGGTCTGGTTCAACGCCCGCGAGCCGATCGCGCAGACGTTCACCGCCGGCACGGTCGACTTCGTCGTGGTCGCCAACCACTTCAAGTCCAAGAGCGGAGCCGGTACCGGCGACAACGCCGACGCCGGCGACGGTCAGGGCGGCTGGAACGGTGACCGGGTACGGCAGGCCATGGCGCTGGCCGCGTTCGTCGACCAGGTCAAGGCCGACAGCGGCACCTCGGATGTGCTGCTGCTGGGTGACTTCAACGCGTACACTCACGAGGACCCGATGCAGGTCCTCTACGACGAGCAGTACCGCAACCTGAACGACACCGGCAAGGCGAGCTACGTCTTCAACGGCGAGTCCGGTTCGCTCGACCACGCGGTAGCGTCCCCATCGCTGGCGGCCCGGGTCACCGGGGTGGACGTGTGGCAGATCAACGCGGTCGAGTCGTACGCCTTCCAGTACGACGGCCTGGCCGAGTTCTTCGCGCCGGACGCGTACCGGGCCAGCGACCACAACCCGCTGGTGGTGGGGATCGACACCGGATCGGATAGCGGCCCGGTGGACCTCCAGTTGTTGAGCATCAACGACTTCCACGGTCGACTGGAGTCCCCGGCCACGGTGGACGGTCAGCCCGTCGGCGGCGCCGCTCAGATCGCCGGCCTGGTGAACCAGCTGCGGGCGGAGAACCCGAACACCGCCTTCGTCTCCGCCGGCGACAACATCGGAGCCTCCACCTTCATCTCGGCCATCGACGAGGACAACCCGACGATCGACGCGTTGAACCAGGCCGGCCTGCTCGTCTCGGCGGTGGGTAACCACGAGTTCGACAAGGGGATGGCGGATCTGACCGGGCGGGTGACCGACCGCGCCGACTTCCCGCACCTTGGCGCCAACGTGTACCGGGGTGGCACCCGGGCGTTGCCCGCGTACTCGGTGAGCACCATCGACGGGGTCAGCGTGGGCTTCGTCGGCGTGGTCACCGAGCAGACCGCCGCGCTGGTCAATCCGGACGGCATCGCCGGTCTGACTTTCCGCGACCCGGTGGCCGAGGCCAACCTGGTGGCCGGTGAGCTCAAGGACGGCAACCCGGACAACGGCGAGGCCGACGTGGTGGTGCTGCTCGCGCACGAGGGAGCCGCGACGGAGAACATCGACTCCCCGGCGGCGCTGGCGAACGACCCGGTCTTCGGCGCGTTCACCCGGGCCAACGCGACCGTCGACGTGATCTTCAGTGGGCACACCCACCAGCCGTACGCCTTCGAGGTACCGGTTCCGGGCACGGACAAGCTGCGTCCGATCGTTCAGGCCGAGGACTACGGCAAGCGGTTGGGCAAGGTGACGCTGACCTTCGACCCGGAGTCGGGTTCGATCACCGCCACCGACGCGTCCCTGGTGGACGTGGTCGGTGCACCGCAGGATCCGGCGGTGGTCGGCATCGTGGCCGACGCCAAGGTCCGGGCGCAGGAGCTCGGCCAGCGGAAGCTGGGCGAGATCACCGCCGACATCCGGCGGGCCTACACCGACGGCAACGAGGACCGGGGCAAGGAGTCGGCGCTGGGCAATTTGATCGCCGACGTGCAGCTCGCCGGTACCAGTGACGCCGGCCGGGGCGGGGCGCAGATCGCGTTCATGAACCCGGGTGGTCTGCGGGCCGACCTGCTGTACCGGACCGACGGCACGGTGACGTACGCCGAGGCCTTCGCCGTCCAGCCGTTCGCCAACGACGTGGTCACCAAGACCTACACCGGCGCGGAGATCAAGCAGGTGCTGGAGCAGCAGTGGCAGCCTGCGGGCGCGTCCCGTCCGGTGCTCTGGCTCGGCGTGTCAAAGGGCTTCGGCTACACCTACGACCCGCAGGCCGCCCAGGGGTCACGGATCACCTCGATGAAGCTGAACGGCACGCCGATCGACCCGGCGGGCACTTACCGGGTGACGGTGAACTCGTTCCTCGCGGCTGGTGGGGACAACTTCACCACCCTGGGAGGGGGCACCAACCCGGTGACCACCGGTGACAACGACCTCACCATGTTGGTCAGCTACTTCGCGGCGAACTCGCCCATCACCGCGGACACCGGGCCGCGGTCGGCCGTCGGCCGGGGCGGGCCGGTCTGCACCACGACCATCACCGGCCGGCACAGTCGGCCGCTGATCGTCACCTCCGGCCTGACCTGCGTGGAGAACGCCACCATCGCCGGGCCGGTGTCGATCGGCGCGGGGGCGTCGCTGCGGGTGACCGGGAGCACCGTCAACGGTCCGGTGTCGGCCACCCGGCCGGTGCTGTTCGAGTTGTCCAGCGCCACGGTGTCCGGCCCGGTCACGGTTGCCGGCACCACCGGCGACCTGAAGATCAGCAAGGGCCGGATCAACGGCCCGCTGTCGCTGGTGGCCAACCACGGCGGTGTGCGGGTGGACACGGTGACGGTCAACGGTCCGGTCAGCGTGACCGGCAACTCCGGCAGCCAGCCGGTGGTCGTCGCCGCGAACACGGTCAGTGGGCCGCTGGCCTGTTCGGGCAACACCCCGGCCCCGGTGAACGAGGGCCGGGCGAACACCGTGCGGGGCCCGGCGTCGGGCCAGTGCGCGCGGCTGTGACTGCTGGCTGACAGCGCCGGTCCGCGGTCGGAGCACCTCCGGCCGCGGACCGGCGCCGCTGGTCTCCTCCGCCACTCCGGCCCCACCAGTTGTTCGGGTTCGTACCACCCGACTGGGCTCTTGATACCCCCTGGGGTATGTTGGTGGTAAGCGCCCAGCCACTGCCACCCAGCCGGTCGCATCCTCGCAGGCGCACCGGGTAAGTGGTCGGGCATGGCGGACAACTGACCCGCACGTACCCCTATGGGTATAAGCGGGCGTGAGGGGAGTTGGCATGGCGGTGCAGGTGTCGGTCATCGCGACCTCGTCCCTGGGTGACCGGAGCTACCTGGCCAGCGACGGCCGGACAGCAGTCGTGGTGGACCCGCAACGGGACGTCGACCGGGTCATGCGGCTCGCTGGCGCGGTCGGCGCCCGGATCACCCACGTGATCGAGACCCACATTCACAACGACTACGTCTCCGGCGGGCTGGAACTGGCCCGGCTGACGGGTGCGCGCTATCTGGTGGCCGCGGCCGACGACGTCGGTTTCGACCGGCTGCCGATCGCCGACGGCGACGTCATCGGGGTGTCCGAAGCGGTGCGGTTCCGGGCGGTGGCGACTCCGGGCCACACCTTCCACCACCTTTCGTACGTCCTGGACGAATCCACCGACGGCGGCTGGAAGCCGCTCGGGGTGTTCACCGGCGGGTCGCTGCTGTTCGGCACCACCGGCCGCACCGACCTGCTCGGCGAGCAGCACGCGCACGAACTGGCCCACCAGCAGCACGCCTCGGCGAAGCGGCTGGCCGAGCTGCTGCCCGACGGGGCACAGGTGTGGCCCACCCACGGATTCGGCAGCTTCTGCTCGGCCAGCCAGGCCGATGCCCCGGAGTCGACGATCGGGCGGGAGAAGCGGGCCAACCCGGTGTTCCGGCTGGCCGCTGCGGAATTCGTCACCGAGACCCTGGCCGGTCTGGACACCTACCCGGCGTACTACGCGCACATGGGGGTGGCCAACGCCGCCGGCCCGGCGCCCGTAAACCTCACACCGGTGGCCCGGGCCGACGCCGGGCAGCTACGGGACCGCATCGCAGCCGGGGAGTGGGTGGTCGACCTGCGACACCGCAAGGCGTACGCCGTCTCGCACCTGGCCGGCACCATCAGCCTCGGTCTCGACGGACCGATGTCGACCTGGCTCGGCTGGCTGATCGACTGGGGCACGCCGGTCACGCTGCTCGCCGAGACACCCGAACAGGTCGCCGACGCACAGCGTGAACTGGTCCGCATCGGCATCGACCGGCCCGCCGCCCAGGCGACCGGGGCCCCACAGCAGTGGGCCACCCAGCCCGACGCGGTACGGGAGATGCTGGTCGCCGACTTCCCGACGCTGGCCGCCGCGCAGGCCGGACAAACCCCGGCCGGGCTGCCGGACCCGCAGGTCGTGCTCGACGTGCGGCTGACCAACGAGTGGCGGGACGGCCATGTGGCCGATGCAATACACGTGCCGCTGCCCGACCTGCGTCGCCGCCTGACCGACATCCCGGCAGGCACGATCTGGGTGCACTGCGGTTCCGGCTACCGGGCCGCCGTCGCCGCGTCCCTGCTGTCCAACGCCGGCCGCGACGTGGTCCTCGTCAACGACCTCTTCGATCACGCAGCGCAGGCCGGCGTGCGGCTGACCCGCTGACGGCCGCCACGATCCACCGGTGGCCGCCGGGCGCTGCCGGCACTGCGTCGGCGGCTCCGGCCAACTGACCGGCAGCAGCACCCGAAACACCTTTCTGCCGGGCGGGCTCGTCACCTGGGGAAATCGCATACCTGCCGCCCTGCGCCACCGGAGAGGGCCACGATCTCGAACCCTGCCCCGAGCTGCTGGATGCCCTGCGTACCGCCTGCACGGACTGGACGAGCGCATCGACGCCCTCGCCCGGTCCCGTCGGGCGCTGCACGACTACCTCGACGCGACCGAGCGGCGGTTGTCCCAGATGCCGGGTCCACGACGACCACGACTAGGCGCGTAGCACGCGGAGCTGGACGTACAGGTCGACGTCACCGTGGAGCTGTACCGCGTGCGCAGACAGCAGAACGGCGCCCGGCCGAGCTCCATGGTCTTCAGGCTCTTGTGGCCGAGGGTGCTAGCTGAGGTCGATCGACAGCAGCGCGGACAGTTGCCGGAGGATCTGAGGTCTGGCCCGGTAGTAGATCCACGTCCCTCGTCGCTCAGCGTCGACCAGGCCCGCCTCCCGCAACGTCCTGAGGTGGTGCGAGATCGTCGGCCCGGTCAGGTCGAAGGCCGGCGTCAGATCGCAGACACACGCCTCTCCGCCCTCGGCAGAGGCGATCATCGACATCAGTTGCAGCCGAACCGGGTCGCCGAGCGCCTTGAACGCGGGCGCGAGCACTGCGGCGGTCTCACCCGGCACCCGCTGCCGCGCCAGTGGAGGACAGCACGGCGCGGCCGTGAGATCAACGAGCGGTCCCGCCTGCTTCGACATATCTCTAGGTTGACAGCTGTCTAGCCAGCGTGCAACTGTCTGTTTTGACGAACGTCGAGACAGAGAACCCGACATTCGACCCGGAGACCGGCGCACCCCGCCCGGCTGAATCGTTCCGCACAAGGAGTCCCGATGAGCGACCCGGATCAGCTACCCGTCGCCGTAATCGGCGCCGGGCCGGTCGGCCTCGCCGCCGCCGCGCACCTACACGAGCGCGGCCTGCCCTTCACCGTCCTCGAAACCGGCGACGCCCCCGGCGCCGCCGTGCGGCAGTGGGGACACGTCCGCGTCTTCTCACCCTGGCGGTACGACATCGACCCCGCCGCCCGCCGCCTCCTCGACGACGCCGGCTGGATCGCACCCGACCCGGATGCCCTGCCCACCGGCGCCGAACTCGCCGACAGCTACCTCCAGCCCCTCGCGGGCCTGCCGCAACTCAAGCCGCACCTGCGCTACCGCGCCCGGGTCGTGGCGCTCAGCCGCCTCGGCTACGACCGGCTCCGCACCGCCGGGCGCGAGCAGGCGCCCTTCCTGATCCGCCTCGCCGACGGCCAGGAGATCCTCGCCCGTGCCGTCATCGACGCTTCCGGCACCTGGCACACCCCCAACGTGCTCGGCGCCTCCGGGCTACCCGCCCGCGGCGAGCCCGACGCCGCCGCTCACCTCGAGCACGCGCTGCCGGACGTGCTCGGCACCGACCGGGACCGGTTCGCCGGCCGGCACACCCTCGTCGTCGGCGCCGGCCACTCCGCCGCCAACACTCTGCTCTCCCTCGCCGAACTCGCCACCACGGAGCCGGGCACCGAAGTGACCTGGGCGATCCGTTCCGGCTCGCCGGCTCGCACCTACGGCGGCGCCGAGGCCGACGCCCTTCCGGCGCGTGGCGCGCTCGGCTCCCGCTTGCGCGCCCACGTCGACGCCGGCCGCATCCGCCTACTGACCGGCTTCTCCGTCCATGCGATCGACCCGGCCGGCGGCCGGGTCACGGTGATCATCCGCCCCGGCGACGGCAGCGAGGAGAAGGTCGTGGTGGACCGCATCGTTGCCGCCACCGGGTACCGGCCGGATCACTCCATCGCCGCCGAGCTGCGCCTGGACCTTGACCCGGTCATGGGAGCCACCCGCGCCCTCGCCCCGCTCATCGACCCCAACGAACACTCCTGCGGCACCGTCCCGCCGCACGGCGTCAAGGAACTGACCCACCCCGAGCCCGGCTACTACGCCGTCGGGATGAAGAGCTACGGCCGGGCACCCACCTTCCTCATGGCCACCGGCTACGAGCAGGTCCGCTCCGTCGTCGCCGCCCTCGTCGGCGACTGGCAGGCTGCCCATGACGTCCAACTCGACCTGCCCGAAACCGGCGTCTGCAACAGCAACCCCGACGACTCGGCCACCGGCGAGGACTGCTGCGGTCCCGCCCCCGAGCCGGTCGCCAGGGGACTCGCCACCGGCATCTCCGGCGGCCTGCTCGGCGCACCGCTGAACCTCGTCGGTGTAGACACTCCGTCGACGAGCCAGGCCGGCGGCTGCTGCGGCAGCTGACGGCACCGAAGCAGGGCAGCCCGGCCGCGACGGTGGCCCTCCGCGCGGCAGCCACCGCCATCTTCGGCCTACGTTCCAGCCGCTGGCCGCGGCACTGCCCTCGGCGCGGCCAACTCCTCACGGATGAGTCGCAGCGCCTGCTCGGGAGCCGGGAGTCCGGCATCGCCGACCACCCGGCCGTCCACGATGATCGCGGCGTACCCGGGGGCGCGAGCCAGGTCCCGCAGGAGAACCCACCACGGCCGACGGTGCCGGTGGCCGTCCCGCACGATCGCCGAAACCAGGAACAGGGTGTTGTGCGGGTCGACGATCTCCACCGCGACATCGGGTGGCAGCCCAGCGCGTAGCGTCAGGTAGACCTCACTGAGTGGCCGCAGTTCGGTCCGCTGACGAGCGAACGCGGGATCCTCGTGCCAGCCTTCGCCGCCGATGCCGGTCGCACCGGCGCAGCAGCCGGAGCCGGCCCGGGCCGCACGCCACGGTCGGATCAACAGGACCCGGTGCCGTCCCATCAGCGACGATCGTCGGCGGCGCCGACCTCGGCACTGCCTCCGGACTCGACGCCGACCGTGCGCCCGGTCCCGTCGGGCTCGCTGGCACCGCCGCCGGTGTCCGGGCCAGGCCCGTCGCCCGGGTCGGCTTCGGTGGTCTGCCCGCTGGCACGACGTAGCGCGAGCACCGCCTCCACGATCAACCACAGCGCGAGGACGAAGATGAGGGCGTCCAAAGGTGCCAGCACCCACTCGTCGGCCTCGATGAATTCGCGCAGCTGGACGATCAGCGCCCAGGTGGTCATCAGCAGCAGGAAGACCAGCGGCACGACGATCGCGACCGGGTTGCGGCGGCGGCGCAGCACCCAGACCGCGATCATGGCCAGGGCCAGGCCGGCGGTGAGCTGGTTGGTCGTGCCGAACAGCCGCCACAGCACCCCGAAGGTGTAGCCCGCGTCCCCGCCGCCGGGCAGCAGGGCGAGTGCGAGCGGCGCGGCGATCGCCAAAAGCCCGGTCAGCGTCAGGTGACGCGACAGTCGTCGCCAGCCGGCCAGTTCGGCGATCTCCTGGACGATGTAGCGCTGCAACCGGACACCGGTGTCCATCGTGGTGGCCGCGAACGAGATCACCACCACCGCCGCAAAGACGGTGGCGAGCTGGAACTCGAAGCCCAGATTCTCGGCGAAACTGGCGATGCCGTTGACGAAGTTGCGGGTTGCCCCACCCGAGGCGTCGGTGTGCGTCGCGTACAGCCCGTCCCACTCGGCCCGGGTGGCAGCCACCCCGGCCGTCACCGCGATGATCGAGCCGAGCGCCAGGCTGCCCTCACCGATCGCCCCGCCATAGCCCACGTACCGGGCGTCGGTCTCCTTGTCCAACTGTTTGGCGGTGGTGCCGGACGCCACCAGCGAGTGGAACCCGGAGATCGCCCCACAGGCGACGGTGATGAACAGGAACGGGAAGATGCTCGGCGAGCCGGCAGGCACGTCGTTGACCAGCGGTGCCACGATCCGGTCCATCCCTACCAGCACGCCGGTGAAGATGACCGCCAAGGCGATGAACAGCTGGTGTGAGTTGATGTAGTCGCGCGGCTGCAACAGCAGCCAGACCGGCAGGCGCGAGGCGATGAAGGTGTACGCGAAAAGGATGATCACCCAGAGGTTGCGCGGCTGGTCGAAGCCCAGCGCGTCGGCCGCGCCGGTGATCTCGATCGGCCAGATGTTGCCTACCCAGATCAGGAAGTAGAGGGCGATCACACCGATGATCGACGGCACCAGGGCTGCGCTGCGGCTGCGGTAGATGTACTGGCCTATCGCGATGGCGAGCGGGATCTCCACGAAGATCGGGATGACCGCGCCGGGGTAAGCGACGAGCAGGTTCCCGATCACCACCGCGAAGACCGCGTTCACCAACGTGAGCAGGAAGAGGATGATGAGCAGGAAGAGCGCTCGGGCCCGCTTGCTGATCACGTCGGCGGCGAGGGTGCCGATGTTGCGGGCCCGGTGCCGAACCGAGACCGCCAGCGCGCCGAAGTCGTGCACGCCGGCCGCGAAGATTGTGCCGAGCACCACCCAGGCCAGCGCCGGACCCCACCCCCAGAAGACGGCGATCGCCGGGCCGACGATCGGGGCGGCGCCGGCGATCGAGGTGAAGTGGTGACCGAAGAGCACATGTTTGTTGGTGGGGACGAAGTCCACTCCGTCGGTGAACCGGTGCGCCGGGGTCACGTACCCCGGGTCCAGTCCGTACACCCGGCCGGCAAGGTAGCGCGAGTAGTACCGGTAGCCGAGGGCGAACATCGCCATGACCGCGAGGACAACCACGATGGCGGGCATACGGCTGCCTCCTTGCAGCCCACCCCGGGTGGGCGCTCGTTATGCAGATCCCGAAACCTCCCGGTAATGTAACGGCGATCACATTCCAAGGTCAATCGAACGGCGTGAATCACATGAACGTGGACGCAGACATCCGCCGCGCGTTCCACGCCGCCACGGTCGGGGAACTGGCCTGGATCGACCCCGTCGGACGACCGCACGCCCACCCGGTCACCCCGCTGCTGCTCGGCGACAAACCCGCCGTCGCCTTCCCGTACGCCGAGGCGGCGCTGGCCCGCCGGGTGGCCGCCGCCCCGGTGGCCGCGCTGGTGGTCTCCGACGACCGGCTCACCGGGCGGAGTTGGCATCCGGCCGCACTGGCCGGCCCGCCCCGGCTGATCGAGGACCGCGACGGCACCGAGTTCTCGGAGCGGCTACTCACCCAGGAACTGCGCAAGTACCCGCCCGCACGCGCGCTGGTCGACTCACCACTGCTGCGCCGCGAGCACTGGTGGTACCTCCCCCGGTTGATCGTGGTGCTGGACGGCGTCTCCGCGACCCCGGTCGGTGTCCGGTCCGGCGGGCGCGGCGAGGTGCTGGCGGTTGCCGGCGACGACCATGGCCTGCGTGTGGACACGGTGGACCGGGTCGACGCCGCAAACGGCACGATCCGGCTGACGAGTCTCGCCGGCCGCCCTCCGGCGACCGGCCCGGCGGTGCTGCTGGGGCACGACTTCTCCGCCCCCGACCTCGAACGCTGGACGCCCTGGGTCACCCGGGGCCGGCTGGCCGAGGGCCACCTCACCGTCGAGGAGTCACCGGCCCGTACCGCCCTGGCACCGCCGCTGGGCCTGTGGCAGAGACTGACCCGCCAGCGGCGGCTGGCCCGGCAGTGCCGTCAGGCGATCGACGCCACTACGGTGCGGTAGCCCGCGCCGGCTGCCGGCAGTTCTGCGGGAGCACCCGCTACGCAGGGGCATCCGCTGCCAGGCGCCGTACGCTTCCTGGCGGCACGCCGAATGCCCGCTTGAACGCCCGGCAGAAGGCCGCCTCCGACTGATAGCCGAACCGGCGGGCTACCACCGACAGCGGCTCCGATGTCTCGCCCAGGTGGACCCAGGCGAGCTGCAACCGCCACTGCGCCAGATACCGCATGGCGGGTTCGCCGACCAGGTCGGTGAAGCGCGCGGAGAACGCCGAGCGGGACATGCCGACCTCGCGGGCGAGGGACTCGACGCTCCACTGCTGGGCAGGCGCCCGGTGAATCGCGGCGAGCGCCCGACCCACCTGGTCGTCACGGAGCGCAGCCAGCCAGCCTTGGCGGGCCTCCGGGGCGGAGTCGAGCCAGGACCGGATCGCCTGGATGACCAGGATGTCGGCCAGCCGGGTGATGACGGTCTCGCCGCCCGGCCGCAGGGCCACCGCCTCGCGGGAGACGAAGCGTAGCGTGCTGTACAGCCATCCGTCGTCGTCGAAGTTGTCGACCTGGACGACGGTGGGTAGCTGCGCGATGAGCCGCCGGCCGGCGACGTGGTCCAGGCGCAACACGGCGTAGGTGACCTGGGTGAGCGCACCTCCGCCGCCATACCGCAGGATCTCGTACCGATCGCTGATCTGCTCCACCGGAAGGTCGAAGAGCGGCTCGACCGCTGCCGTGGGGTCACTACGGAACAGGTGTGGCGTTCCGTGCGGGAGCAGCGTGAGCGTCCCCGGCCGCAGCAACCGCGGCTCGGTGCCGTCGACCTCCAGGTGACCCGCGCCGGCCGTGACGACCTGCAATGCCATGCATCCCTCGATCGCTGGCACCGCTACGCCCCACGGCGCGGTCAGGTCGGCGCGGCAATAGAGGGTGCCCGTGAGTCGAAGGAGGTGCAGAGCCTCACCAAGCGGGTCGACCGGCATGCCCGACATCGTCGCATCGATCATATAGATCGTCCATCAGCCCAGACGATCTGCATAACAATGTGGACCTGGGGGCATTGTCCGTCCAGTGATTGGACTGAAGGCTGGACTCAAATCCAACACGGGAGGCTTCCGTCATGACCACACTCGTGATCGGCTCGACCGGCAAGACCGGCCGCCGGATCGTCCGCCGGCTAAACGATCTCGGCACCCCGGTGCGCGGCGCGTCCCGGCGCTCCACCCCGCGATTCGACTGGCAGCAGCCCTCGGCCTGGCCTGCGGCGCTACAGGGGGTCACCTCGGTGTACGTCTCCTACCACCCGGATCTCGCGGCTCCCGGCGCCCCCGACACCATCAGGGCATTCACCACCGCGGCGACCCGGGCCGGTGTGCGGCAGCTGGTTCTGCTCTCCGGCCGTGGCGAGTCGAACGCCCAGCGGTGTGAGCAGATCGTCCGCGAGTCCAGGCTGAGCCACACCCTCATCCGGGCGAGCTGGTTCTTCCAGAACTTCACCGAGGGCGACCTGCTGGAACCGGTTCTGGCCGGGACCGTCGCGCTTCCCGCCGGAATGGTCGGTGAGCCGTTCGTAGACGTCAACGACATCGCCGACGTCGCGGTCGCCGCGCTCACCGGCGACCAGCACGATGGCCGACTCTACGAGCTGACCGGGCCACGCCTGCTGACCTTCGCCGAGGCCACCGCGGAGATGTCCGAGGCCACCGGTCGAGACATCAGGTACGCGCCGATCTCCCTGGAGCAGTTCCACGCCGCGCTCACCGAAAGTGTCGGGCCCGACCACGCCGACCTACTCACCGGACTGTGCCGGGAGGTGTTCGACGGACGGAACCAGTCGCTCGGCCGTGGGGTGCAGGAAGCCCTCGGCCGCGAGCCTCGCGACTTCGCCGACTTCTGCCGGACCGCCACGCGAACCGGCGTCTGGACGACCGCATGAGCCGGATCCAGAAGGCCACCCTCCTCATCGCCGGGTTTGCGCTGGCTGGCATCGGCGCAGCGACCCTGCTCGCCCCGGAGTCCTTTCACAGCACTAACGGCATCGACCTGGGCGGCGACAGCAGCCTGCTCAGCGAAGCTCGGGCCGCCGGCGGAGCGCTGCTGTCGCTCGGCGTACTGATCATGGCCGGTGCGTTCGTCGCACGACTAACCTTCACCTCCAGCCTCTCCGGTGCGCTCGTCCACCTCTCGTACGCCTTCGCCCGGCTGCTGAGCCTCGTGCTGGACGGGCGGCCGGCCACCGGGCTGATTCTGGCCGCAGCCGTGGAGCTTCTTCTCGGGCTGGCCTGCGTCGCCGTCCTTCGCAGGACGGCTCCGGCCGGCGCCGGAGCGTAGCGGCGCGCGGGGCACACATCCCGCCTGCTGATCGGGACTGCTGCCCGACCGGTCCGCACACTGTTTCCATCCAAGCACCGCGCACCGCGATTCAACTGCAGCCAGGCACCAAGGTTGCTGGCTCGCGCCGTCGAGGCAGTACATCGAGGTCCACAGAGGTGATCTCACCGTCAACGTCGGCGCACGCAGCGTCTCCACCGTCGTACTGACCCCCTGAGGGCCCTCCACCGGCCGGTGGAGCCTGGTCGGGGCGTGCGGGAGCAGTCAATCGGCCGCACCCGTACACCCCGACCTGCGGGCCGTGGCTCTGCGTCGTGACCACGGCCGCAGCCGGCGGGGCGAGCCGGGAGCTGCGACACCTCGGCCAGCCGAACTGTTCAGGGCTCGGTGTCGTCGGTGTGCGGCCGGGTTCCGGCGATGAACGTGTCGAGCGCCGACCCGTGCAGCAAACCGCCGGACAGCAGATCACGCCGCGCCCGCACCAGCAGGCGTGCCACGGGCAGACGGTTCGGGCGCCGCGCCGCAGCGAGGACCACGTTGCCGTACCGCCGGCCCCGCAGCATCCGCCGGTCGGCGACGACGCACACGTCGGCGAAGACCGCTCGCAGGGTGGCTGCCTGCGCCCGGCTGAGCACCAGAGACGGCAGGTCGACCACGTTGACCAGGTAGGTGCCATCCGGTCGCAGCACCCGCGCGACCTCGGCGGCGAATGCCACGGTGGCCACGTGCGGCGGCATCTGGGCCGCCCGGTAGATGTCGGCGAGTACCAGGTCGTAAGCGCTGGCCGGAGCGGCAGCGACGGCCTCCCGCGCGTCGGCGATGTGGACCTCGACACCGGCCGGGCGCGGCGGTAGGTCACGCGCCACCAGTTCGACCACGGCCGGGTCCCGCTCGACGACCAGCTGCGCCGAGCCGGGCCGGGTCGCGGCTACGTAGCGCGGCAGCGTCAGCGCGCCGCCGCCGAGGTGCAGCACGTGCAGCGGAACGCCGGCCGGCGCCGCCTGATCGACCACGGCGGCCATCCTGCGGACGTACTCGAAGTGCAGGTACAAGGGATCGGCCACGTCCACGTACGACTGCTCGACGCCGTCGGCGAGGAGCGTGCGCCCGGTGGGCCGGCGCGGGTCGACGGCCAGTTCGAGCCGGTCGTCCGCTGTCTCCATGACCAGGCAGGCTAATCCAACCCTGTGCCGTACCCCGGCTTCCACCAGCCTGGTGTCCCAACGCCTGTCGGTGGCGAGCACTCTCCGGGATCCGCCGACGGCCAGGGCCGCTACCGGCAGATCACGTAAATCTCGGTGTAGCGGTAGAGCGATGTGCCCGCCACGCGGTAGAGGTAGGGAAATGCCGTCGCGAGGACGGGTATGTCGCCGCGCGGGGTGTCGTCAGTGCGGGGAACACCCCGGTGACGCCCGACCTATCATACGAGAACATCATCTTCACCGAGATACCGTGCATCATCGCAATAATGGGTCTGACGCTACAGACGTCATAGCGGCATCGTTGGCGAGGTGAATGTGGCGGCCGGTGGGCCGTCACATTCACCCAAGGCATCGGTTCACGGAGCGGATAACATGAAGGTCAGAGCGATCGCGTTCGGAGTTGTAGGCGTGGCGGCCTGCGTGAGCGTGCTTTCGGTGCTCGTCATCCCCTGGGTCTGGTACGGAACGATCAGCATCGGCGCGTGGCGACTGCTCTACTGGGGCCTACACCTGGTGGCCGTCGCCGTGGCTTATACGTGTGCCCTGTGGACATTGCTCACCTCACCCAAGCGGGTATCGGCGCTCGTGTAGGCGGCAGGCGCGGGTGTCCTCGTCGTGGGAGCCACGGTGTTCGTCGCGCTCGGCTACGACAACGCGGCAGCACTGTTCGACGAGTGGATTCCGATGGTGAATCCCCGGCTTGGCAGCGGCCCGTTCGTCGCGGCTCTGGCGGCCCTGACCGCGCTCGCCGCCGGCGTCCTCGGAGCCGGCACACGGACACAGGACGACCGGTCCGCAATCGGGGCCGGGGCACGACCAGTCAGTTGAACCTAGGTGGATGCCCTACTTGCCGCCCCACAGGGCGGTAAGCAACGGCCAGCAGCGCCCGCCGACCCAGTGGCGCAGTGACGTTGACCTGACCGTACGGCACCTCGTCGTCGGATCGGTGGTCGTGGTGACATTGGTGAGGGTGATGTCCACTCATAGTCAAACATGAACATTTTTTTACCTGACGATGCCACCAAGCTGGGTCATCAGTCAGGCGAATACTCGCGGTAGAAAGGGCCCCTGGCTGTACCGAACGAGCGCCTGCCACTGGTTCACGAAAAGCTCGAACATCAACCGGGCGCAGGCGAACACGGTTCCCGGGCGGCGTGGACCCAGCGCCAGCTACCGCTCCTCCAGCACCACGGCCGCGATATCGGAGAGATCGCCGGCGCCCTGACTCCGCGCGGCCTGCCGGATCTCGCTCTCAGCGACCCGGCCACGCCGCACCGCCGCCTGTTGCTCGGCCGAGTGGGCAGGGAGTCCACGGATAGATGGGAGCTACTCGCCCATACCGACCCCACGCAGTACCTCGCGCTACTGCAGCTGTTTTCGGTCACCCCCAGGTCGACCTCGCCGTGGTGCCGCAACCAATGATCAGCTCTCGCTACCGACGCGACCGGCGCCGCCGCGTTCGGCCTGGCGCTCAGCTTCCCGATCACCCCGCTGCGAGGAGCGTCGTCGTTGGCGCCACCAACTCAGGGCGGCGCCGGTCAGGAGAACAGCCAGGATCACCGTGAGGGTCCCGGCGCCGGTCTGGTCGAGCAGGGTCGCCAGCCAGCGCTGGGCGGTGGCGGCCGCGTCGACGATCGGATCGTAGGTCGTGGCGCCGCGCAGGATGCGGATCTCGAACCAGCCGTACCATGCGACGTAGGCGCCGGCGGCCACGAGCAGGACACCACCGAGGCGGGACAACAGCGGTGCTGCGCGGCGGATCCGGCGGAGCAGACCGTCACGGGCGAGGGCGACGGCGAGGGCGGCGACTCCGACGGTCAGGCCCATACCGGCCGCGTACGCGCAGAACAGCCCGACTCCGGCGACGATCGAGCCGGCGCGGAAGCTGCTCACGACGATGGCCAGGAACGGGCCGATTGTGCATGACAGCGACGCTGCGGCGTAGGCGGCGCCGAACACCACCATGGACGGCAACGACCGGTGCACGGTGGGCGCACGCGACACCGCCAACCGCAGGCCGGGCAACTGCCGGCCGGACAGCAGCCAACCGCCCAATCCGACCAGCAGTACGCCCATGGTGACGGTGACCCACGGCAGGTGTCTCTGCAACGTGCCGGCCACGGGGGTGAGGACCAGACCGAACAGGCCGAAGACGGCGACGAAACCGACGGTCATCGCGACCGTGGCGGTCAGGGCCCGGCCGACAGCGGCACCACGCCCGGTCGCAGCTTCGCCGGCCACCAGGAGCGACAGGTACGCCGGCAGCAGCGCGAACCCGCACGGGTTGACCGCGGCGACCATGCCGGCGGCCAATGCCAGTGCCAGCGGTGCGTCACCCATCTCAACCGGCCAGCAACGGGTCGAGCACGTCGTGCAGCTTGTCGACGTCTGCCCGGCCGCGTTCCACGACCGTGCCCGAGCGGTCGAGCACCACGAAGGTGCTCTGCTCGGTCATCTTGAACCGCTTCCACACCACGCCCTGCTCGTCGGCCAACTGCGGGAACCCGGACAGCTTCGCCATCCGCACGAAATCGTGCATCGCCGGCACCCCGTCCAGCCCGGCCACCCCGACCACGGTGACTTTGCCCTGGTACTTGGCTGCCAGGTCGGCGACCGGCTGCGCCTGCGTCAGGCAGGTGGGGCACCACGGGGCCCAGAACCACAACAGCGCAGGTTTGCCGGCCAGGCTGTGACCGTCGAAACTACCGCCGTCGAGGGTGGCGACGGAGAAGTCGTAGCTGTCGGTCCCCACGTCGGCGACTCCCGTCGTCGAGCTCTCCGGCGTGGTTGTCTGTTGGCCGGAGCCGTTCCCGCAACCGGCCAGGGCCAGCATGCCGACCACCACCAGGGCAAGTAGTGCCTGCCGTGCCTTCATCGATGCTCCATCTCGTCTGCTACTCGGTTGGCGTGCCGCGGACGGCCCGTGAATACGGTTCAGATCAGGTCAAGGGTGACGGCCGCCTGCCGTACGAGGTCCTCGTCCTCGCCCAGCACGAGCGCGGTGTGCGGGCGGCGGGAACAGAGGACGACAACGCCATTCAGGTGCATCATCGCGGCGCCGTCGGTCCCCATCGGGTTCTCGGCCTGCGGGGACATGGGGAACGGTTTGTCACTGACGTAGACGAGCAGACGCCGTCCGGTGCCATCCCGGTAGGCGTACCCGGTCACCGGTTGTCCGGCCAGTTCACCGGCGCTGGCGCCGGCTCCGGTCAGACGCAGCGCAGACAGGTCCGGGCCCGATCGGACAGGAATGGTCGTGCCCGGCAGGCGGCCGTCGTGGTAGCCGGCGACGGCGACGGCGATCTGCGGTGCGGGCGTGGTTCCGCCGTCGCGGCCGACGACCGCCGCACCGAGGACCGCGACCAGGACCAGGGCGGCGGCCAGCGCCCACGAGCTCCGGGAATGCCCGTGCCTGAGCCTGCGCAGCGAAGACAGCCACCCGCCGAGCACCGAGTGGCTGCGCGGTGGGACGTGCCGCTCGGCCACGACGACGGCGGCCAGTCGGACGGCCAGGTACGCCGGTGCCGGTTCCCGGGCCAGGTGGGCGAGCGTCCGCCCTCGACGTCCGGCGTCGACGTCGGTCCAGCAGCTGTCGCAGGTCAGCAGGTGCCTCTCGAACGCCTCGCGCGGCCCGTCGAGCAGCTCACCGGCCAGGTAGGCGCCGAGGGTGGCGTCGCCGTACTGGTGCCTCATTCCGCCGTCACCCCCTGCCGTTGCAGCAACTCCGCGAGCTTCTTGTGCCCGCGGTGCACGCGGGCCAGTATCGTGCCGCGCGGAGCCCCGGTCATCGCCGCGACCTCGGCTGCGGTGAACCCGCACAGGTCCATCAACGCGATCGCCTCGCGTTGCGCGGCCGGGAGTTGCCACAACGCGCGGTGCACCTGGTCGCGGACAAGTACGCCCATCGCCTCGCCCGCGGTGTCGTTGCTGGCCTGCGCTGACGTGCCGGCGTCGGGGTCGAGAACCTCGACTGGGCGGACGGACTCGTACCGCCACCCCGCGCGAGCGGCGTTCAGGCAGATCGTCGCGAGCCATGCCCGCACGTCGTCCGGTGGCCGTCGCCGCCACCCCCGCAACGCGCGCAGGTACGTATCCTGAACCAGGTCCTCGGCCTGCGGTCGCGACCGGGTCAGCCGCCGGGCCAGGCTATAGACCAGATCCAGGTGTTCCCGCATCGCCTGAAGAAACTCGTCGTCACTCATCCACCCACCCATCCGACGGGTAGGACTCGCCGCGTGCGGATCTGATTGCACCAGAGTCGCTCTTCCTCAGACCGGATCGTCGGATCCTATCCCTGCGATCAGCTGCGGCGTCCGGGCGTCCTGCGCCAGTGGACAGGCACGACGTGGTCTCCGAGTGGGGAGCCGGCGCAGCCCCGCCGGGTCGCCGGAATCCGGCCCTGGCGACCACCGATGCCACGGGCCGCTACCAGCAGTCCCGCCGATTGTCGGCCCCGAGCACGGCCGACGCCCCTCAGCCGCTGCTCTGAGACGAAAGGAGTCACGCGACGGTGAACCGTGGCCGGCTGCGGGCCGTGGTACACGCGACCAGCCATGATGTCGAGGAGCGCGTTCATGACCTCACGTAACACGAGCCGCAGGCGGCTCATGCGTGTTATCGCCACCCTGACCTGTTCGGCGGCCCTGGCCGGCCTGGCCGCCGAACCGTCGGCGATGGCCGACGCCAGCGGACAGATCGTCGGTGTGGCCGGGAAGTGCGTCGACATCCAATGGTCCGGAACTGTGAACGGCACACCCGTGCAACTGTGGGACTGCAACGGCACCAACGCGCAGAACTGGGCTGGGATCGGGCGTCAGGGCACGCTGCGCGCGCTCGGTAAGTGCCTGGACGTGGCCGGCGGCTCCCACACAGATGGCGCGCGGGTGCAGTTGTGGGACTGTAATGGCACCGAGGCGCAGAGCTGGATACCGGACAATGGGCAGCTGATCAACACGGGGTCGGGCAAGTGCCTGGACGCCGGTGGGGCAGCGACTGGGACGACGCTACATATTCGCAGCTGCTCCGGCGCCGCCACGCAGGCATGGGCGCCGGACGGCGGTCCGGCAGTGGCCGGGCCTGCGGGCAAGAAGGGCGTAGCCACATGGGCGTTTTCGCCCGGCGGCGACGTAATCCGCGATGTGGGTGCGGCCTGGTACCACGACTGGTCCACCTCGAACAGCGACGTGCCGGCGACGGCCGAGTTCGTACCGATGATCTGGGGTGCCGCGTTCGTCAACGACGCCGAACTGGACACCGCACAACGGGCCGGCCGCACGCTGCTCGGCTTCAACGAGCCGGACCTACCGTCGCAGGCGAACATGTCGGTCGACCACGCGCTGGACCTGTGGCCCCGGCTCCAGAGCACTGGCATGCGGCTGGGTAGCCCCGCCGTCGCCTTCGGCGCCGAAAACCCGGGTGGCTGGCTGGACCAGTTCCTCGCCGGCGCCCATGACCGAGGGCTGCGCGTCGACTTCATCGCCCTGCACTGGTACGGCTCGGACTTCGGCGACGACGCCGCGAGCCACCTGATGCAGTACGTGCACGCGGTCCACGAGCGCTACCGCCTGCCGATCTGGGTCACCGAGTTCGGCCTGATCGATTTCACTCAGGGCACGGCCCGCCACCCGACGCCGCAGCAGCTCGTCACGTTCATCGGTAAGGCGACCGCCGCACTGCAGGCCACGCCGTACGTCGAGCGGTACGCCTGGTTCGCCCTGCCGGCCACCGGCGAGCACGCGGCGCACGGTCTGTACCGCGAGGAGGGCACCGCCACCGAAGCGGGCGTGGCCTACCGGCTGGCGGGCCGTTCGTAGGTCTCGCAGCACTACCGACGCCGACACCTGCCCGTCGCTGACCGTTCCATCCGCTTTCTGGCTGGCGGCGACCTTCGCCGTCGCCCGCGCGCTGCTGGCCGCCGACCTGTCAACCGCAGCCACCTCACGAGCCCTGTGGCCCGACGTGCCTTGGCTGCTGGATAGGTGGCCCTACCGGCGCACGATCGGCGGTGCCCGAAGAGACAGCCGTCGGTGGTGGGCCGGCGATCAGCCGTTGGGGCGTGACTTCATCGCCTGCAGCGACCACCTGTTGCCGTCAGGATCACCGAAGTAGACAAAGTTGCCCCATGCCTGGAGGTCGACATCGCTGACATCGACGCCCGCGTCGAACAGTCGCCGGCGCGCCGCTGCGGCGTCGGCGACTACAACCTGAATCTCCTGTTGCCCGGAGTCTTGTCGGTGATGCCCTCGCCGATCACGATGGAGCAGGCTGAGCCCGGGGGCGTCAGCTGGACGAACCGCAGGCCCTCGTGCACCCTGTGATCGTGGTCGGCGTTGAAGCCCACCCTCTGGTAGAACGCCTTGGCCCGGTCGACATCGGTCACCGGAACGGGGATCAGTTCGATCTTCCAGTCCATGAGGCCAACGTAAGACATGGGTACGACCATCTCGATCACCGGCATCCGCGCCACGGGAGTGCGCCTGATCGAGAGTCGTACCGCCGGGTCAGATGGCGCCGGTGGGCAGTCTTCGATGGCGTCGGTCAGCGGTTCTTCTTCGTTGCGCGCTTGCGGGGTGGCGTCAACAGGTCGGCGATCGTGGCGATGGCGGACGGCACGAGGCGGTAGTACGCCCAAACGCCGCGCTTGTCCCGTTCCAGCAGGCCAGCCTCGGTGAGGATCCGCAGGTGGTGGCTGACGGTCGGCTGGGAGAGCCCGAGGGGCGCGGTGAGGTCACTGACCGAGGCCTCCCCCTGCGGGGCCGACTGGATCAGGCTGAGCAGTCGCAGCCGGGCCGGGTCGGCGAACGCTTTGAGCACTCCCGCGAGCCGCTCGGCGTCGGCGCGTTCGATCGGCTCGCCGGCGAGGGGCGAGATGGCAGGCATCGCAGTCTTCACAGTTCCCACATCTCGCATCGTTGCAGCAGTCAGCATCGATCAGCTGGTGAACGAGGGCAGGATCACCGTGAGTTCGTGTGGGAGAGCTGGCATCGCCTGCCCCCCCCGGACGGCAGCCGTAGGCCCAAGGTCGCCGGCGGCGGACGCCCCCGACCCGGCAGGGTGGCCGTTTCTCAGGGTGTCAGCAGCAGGTGTTGAGGTACGACTGCAGGTCCGCCAGGGCAGCGAGGGCGCCGTCGCGGTCGGCCCGGTAGTACATCGTCTTGCCGTCGCGTCGGGAGGTGACCGCTCCGCCACCGGCTACCACCGGCCGCCTCCGGCCACGCCCGCGTCGCCGTTCAGGTTGAGCACGGCGAGCGGCGCACGTTGTTTCGACATATCCCTAGGTTGACAATCCTCTAATCAACGTGCGAGCCTTGTTTAGACGGACATCAAGACAAGCGTTGCCAGGGGGAGTCGTCATGTTCGACAAGGCTCGGCCGCCAACGGGCACCGACGGAAGTGCCGTGGCGACTCCTGGACCGAGGTGTCAACCGCCGCCCAGCACGCAGCGCCGCTACGAAAGCGCCAGCGCCACCGTCTACGCCCTGACCAGCCCTCGACAAACGGAAGGAACATCTCTGATGAGCGAAAACGCCCAGACCACCGGCGGGTTTGCCGGCGACCCGGCTGCCGCCCCGGCGGTCACCGGATCCGGATCCTGCTGCGCAAGCCCCGCCGAGGCGGCCGACTCGGTCCGCCCACCCGCCGGAGAGACGACGACCTCCAGCCCCTGCTGCGGCACGGCGGAGGCCGCCCAGAGCGCCGGTTCCTGCTGCGACGCAGAGGCGAAGGCCGATGCCATCGACGCCGGACAGGGGTGCTGCCGATGACCTCGGCCATACCGGCCAACTCCCAGTAGGCCCCACCGCCGCCGCAGTGACCCGATGGCCCGCGACACCCTGCTGATTCGACAGATTCCGACGTAAGGAGTTCCTGATGAGCGCTCTGGACCAGTTGCCCGTCGCCGTCATCGGCGCGGGGCCGGTCGGCCTGGCCGCCGCCGCACACCTGCACGAGCGTGGCCTGCCCTTCCTCGTTCTCGAGGCCGGTGACAGCGCTGGCGCTGCCGTACGGCAGTGGGGGCACGTGCGGGTGTTCTCCCCGTGGCGGTACAACATCGATCCGGCCGCCCGCCGTCTGCTCGATGACGCCGGCTGGATCGCCCCCGACCTCGCGGCCCTGCCCACCGGTAGGGAACTAGCCGCCGACTACTTGCAGCCCCTCGCCGAGTTGCCGCAGCTCAAGCCGCACCTGCGCTGCGGTGCCCGGGTGGAGGCGGTCAGCAGACTCGGGTTCGACCGGCTCCGCACCGCCGGGCGCGAGCAGACTCCGTTCCTGGTCCGCCTCACGGACGGGCAGGAAATCCTCGCCCGGGCCGTCGTAGATGCCTCTGGCACCTGGGGTACGCCCAACGTCCTCGGCGCGTCCGGCCTGCCCGCCAGCGGTGAGCGGGCCGCCGCCGCGTACCTGGAGCACGCGCTGCCGGACGTGCTCGGCGCGGACCGAAGCCGCTTCGCGGGTCGGCACACCGTGGTCGTCGGTGCCGGCCACTCTGCCGCCAACACGCTGCTCTCCCTGGCCGAGCTGGCCGCTGAGGTGCCGGGTACCGACGTGGCCTGGGCTACCCGGTCCGCGTCCCCGGCCCGCACCTACGGCGGCGGTGACGCCGACGCCCTGCCCGCTCGCGGTGCGCTCGGTTCACGTCTGCGCGCCCACGTCGAGGCAGGCCGGATCCGGTTGCTCACCAGTTTCTCCGTCCACGCCCTCGCGCCGACCGACGGCCGGCTCACTGTCGTCGTCCGCCACGCCGACGGCACCGACGAGCAGATCGTCGTGGACCGGCTCGTCGCTGCCACCGGTTTCCGCCCCGACCACGCCATCGCCGCCGAGCTACGCCTGGACCTCGACCCGGTCATGGGCGCCACCCGCGCCCTCGCCCCGCTCATCGACCCCAACGAGCACTCCTGCGGCACCGTCCCCCCGCACGGCGTCGACGAGCTCGCCCACCCTGAGACCGGCTACTACGCCGTCGGCATGAAGAGTTACGGCCGTGCCCCGACGTTCCTCATGGCCACCGGCTACGAGCAGGTCCGCTCCGTCGTAGCCGCCCTGGCCGGCGACTGGCAGGCGGCCCGCGACGTCCAGCTCGACCTACCCGAAACCGGCGTCTGCACCAGCAGCCCCGCCGAGGCCACCGGCACCGACAGCTGCGACGGCTCCACCCCTCAGCCGGCCGCCAAGGGCCTTGCCACCGGCATCTCCGGCGGCCTGCTCGCAGCGCCGGTGAACCCCACCACCCTCGACACTCCGGCGAGCGGCCAGACCGGCGGCAGCTGAGGCAAGTGATGACCACCATGGTGGCGTCCGCTGACCCGACAGTGGGCGGGCGCCACGGGTGGCACATCGTCGCCGCCCTCGCCATCACCTCGACCATCGGCTACGGCACCCTCTACTACGCCTATGCGGTTCTGCTCGGCCCCATGGCGACAAGCCTCGGGGCCTCGACCACCGCCGTCACCGGCGCACTGACCGCCAGTGTCCTCGCGGGCGCCCTCATGGCCATACCCGTCGGCAGGTGGCTCGACCGACACGGCGGACGCGCCCTGATGACCGCCGGCTCGATCACCGCCACCGCCCTGCTGGTCGCCTGGTCTCAGGTCCAGACCATCGGGCAGCTCTACGCAGTCATGATCGGCGTAGGGGTCACTGGCGCGATGGTCCTCTACGAACCCGCCTTCGCCGTCATCGTCTCCTGGTTCACCCCCGACCGACGCCCCACCGCCCTGCTCGCCGTCACCATCGTCGCCGGGTTCGCCAGCACCATCTTCATGCCCCTCACCGGCCACCTGATCACCCACCTCGGCTGGCGCGGCGCGCTTCTCGCGCTCGCCGCCGTCCAGGGCGTCGTGACCGTTCCCCTGCACGCCCTCTACATCCGCAAACCGTCACAAGCCAGGACAACCAGCCCCACGGCGCGGCCGGACCAAACGCTACGACGCATCGTGGCACGCGCAGCGATGCGTGAACCCCGGCTCTGGATTCTCACCGCCGCCCTGGTCGCTCACGGCGCGGCGACCAGCACGATCGCTGTCCACCTGGTCGGCTACCTCACCAGCCGCGGCCACCCCGCCACCTTCGCCGCCACCACCGCCGGCCTGCTCGGCGTCCTGTCCGTCACCGGACGACTCGTCCTCACCGCCGCCCAACGCCGGCTCCCGGTCAGTACCATCGTCGCCGCGGTCTTCGTCATCCAGGCAGTCGCCGTACTCACCATGCCTCTCACCGCCGGAACCCGCGCTGGAGCCATCGTCACGGTCACCGGATTCGGGCTCGGCTTCGGCATCGCCAGCCTCGCCACCCCAGCCCTGCTCACCGACCGCTACGGCACCGCCGCCTACGCCACCATCGCCGGACGACTCGCCGCCCCCGTCACCGTCGCCAAGGCCACCGCGCCTCTCGGCGCCGCCGCCGTTCTGCACATCGACGGCGGACACACCCTCCTGCTCGGCGCCGTGGCGACCTGCTGCGTCCTCGCCGCCGTCGGCATGCTGACCCGGCAGACAGCCACCCGAGGCAGTAACCCGGAGCCGCTGGCCAGCTGAAGCCGCGTTGCCCGCCGTGAATCGATCGGAGGCGGCTCGCCAAGCGGCTTCGGGGGTTGCGGGCCGCTGATCGCGCACGTCGCGATCGGTCGGCAGCCGAGTCGGTGCTGTCAGGTGAGTTCAAGACCGCCGTCGATGGTGAGGATCTGTCCGGTGAGCCAGGTAGCGGCGGAGTCGGCGAGCCGGAGTACCCAGGTGGCCACTTCGTCGGGTCGGCCGCGGCGGCCCAAGGGGATGCGTTCGACTTCGTCCTGCTTGATCTGGTTGACCACGGGTTCGGGCAGGCCGGCGGCGCGCAGGGCTTCGCTTTCGGTGGGTCCTGGAGCCAGAGCGTTGACCCGGATGCCGACGGTGGCCAGTTCCAGCGCCCAGCATCGGGTGAGCTGTTCGAGAGCGGCTTTGGAGGCGGCGTAGTGGGCGGCGCCGGCTACCGGACGGTGGCCGTAGGTGCTGGAGATGTTGATGATTGAGCCGCGGGTGTGTCTCAGGTGGGGTAGGGCTGCGTGGGCGAGCAGGCTGGGCGCGGTGACGTGGAGATCGAACATCTTCGTGATGCGGTCTGCGACCGTGTCGGCGAGCGGCATGACGGCTGTGGCACCTGCGTTGTTGACCAACACGTCGACCCGGCCCCACCGGCCGATGGCGGCATCGATGATTGCCTGGCCAGCGCTGGTCGCGCGGATGTCGGTGGCGAGAACGGCGATGCCGGAATGCTCCTGGGCGATGCGGTGCAGTGCGTCCGCGCGACGTCCGACACCGAGGACGTACGCGCCGGCTTCAGCGAACGCGAGAGCGGTCGCGCGGCCTATTCCTGATCCTGCTCCGGTGATGACGGCCACGCGACCGGTGAATCGGCCTGCGTCTGGGAGTGTGGTCACAACTCCACCTCTTGTCGTTGTTCGAAGTTCGTAGAACATCGAACAAGGTATCATGGTCGCATGAAGGATCCGCAGCATCCGGAACTCGCCGAGATGACCCTCACCGAGGTGATGGCCGCGCTCAGCGACCCGATCCGGATCGGCCTGGTCCGGCTGCTGTCCGACGGCCACGAACGCGGCTGGGGAGCGCTGCGGACGCCGGTGTCCAAGTCGACGCTGAGCCACCACCTGCGTGTGCTGCGCGATGCGGGGCTCACCCGCACTCGCCAGGAAGGCACCCGGTGTTACGTCGTGCTGCGCCAGGAGGACCTACACGTCCGTTTCCCCGGCCTGTTGGACGCCGTGCTGGCCGCCGCTGACAGCGAGGACGTCGGCAGCCACGTTGGTCTCGCGACCGGTCGCTCGCCCGACAGCAGCGCCTCGTCCACCTGCGACAGCAGCCGCCAGGCGGTCGGCTCGGAGGCGACGGACCCGAACAAACCGGCCTGATCACGCAGCACAGCGAGATCGGCGATCGCTTCACCGCCATCGGCGAGCATTATCGCCAGATCCACGGCAATCCGGCCCGGATCATGACCACTGCGCCGCCGCTACCGCAGACCGGCGAGGGCTTGGCTGAACGTGCTGGTCAGCCCCGTCACGTCAGCGAGGTCAGCGAGTAGCCGGGCACCAGCGTGACCGACCACGCCCCGCCCGTCGCCGGTGACCGTGATCTTCGGACGTGTTGCGGTAGCCTTCACCCAGCAAGTGCCTTCCGTGACAAGAACATCGGACCCTCAGCAAGTCCTATTTGCTCGATCAAGGCACTGTTTCTATTCTGCCCAGTCCGTGGACAGCCCATAATGAGGTGATCTCAGCAAGGTTTCGGGGGCGGTTCGGGATGACACGGGCGTAACGTCCATAGCGGACAGTGTGGGATAAGGACGTGGAGCCATCGGTAG
>NZ_JBHMIS010000026.1:0-72852 GCF_048060415.1 Micromonospora sp. LOL_024 | reverse complement strand
GTCGCTCACACGACCTCATAACCGCCGTGACCAGCAGTTACCCCAGAACGCAATAGCCCTGCCCCGAGTAGCAAGCAGGCACGGGTCCATTCATCATCAGCCACGTGACCGTCGACTACCTGCATGGGCGTGACGCCGACTACGCATCGACTTCCCGGGCGCCGCCCCGGTCTTCCGGTTACGCCGCGCCGCCCTCGACCCGCACCCAAAGATGATCTACCGAGTTTGCTTTGGCCGTGGTGGCCACGGCCAGGACCCGAGGGCTTCCTATTGCCGCCACGCGAAGCTGATCACGGCCAATCCGCCCCGCCCACAGCGGCACCGCTGGCTGGCATGATCGAACCGCGTTCATGTCAGACCGGCCTGGTACGACAGGTACAAGCGGAGAGAGGTCCATTAGTGATCATCTTGAGTCGCGGCAACCTTCTGATCGCCGACGTCGATGCGCTGGTCAATACCGTCAACACGGTCGGAGTGATGGGCAAGGGCATCGCGCTCCAGTTCAAGCGCGCCTACCCCGCCAACTACGCGGCCTACCGGTCAGCCTGCGCGAAGAACGAGGTCCGACTAGGTCAGATGTTGGTGTTCAACTCAGCACGCCTCGGTCCCCGCCGATTCGTGATCAATTTTCCTACCAAGGGCCACTGGCGAGCCACGTCGGCGTTGTCCGACATCCATGTCGGCCTCGCTGATCTCGTCCGCGTCGTGCGTGATCGGCAGATCACCTCGATAGCCGTGCCTGCTCTGGGCTGCGGCAACGGCGGTCTGGACTGGAAACAGGTCCGGCCAGCTATCGAGCAGGCCTTCACCGATCTCCCCGACGTGCGAGTGCTGCTATTCCCTCCTCCGGGGGCACCGGATCCGGCCGGCATGCCGGTAGCGACCAGTGGTTGGTTTTCCGGGTGACGGATCTTGAGCGGGGTGTCTACGAGCACGTCGTCACGCGTGACCTGGCCGACCGGCTCCGGCGCGTCGACTCCGCGCTGATCCAGCAGGGGAATCTTGATCCCGCTGACGCCCCGGATGCCCTCGCCCGGCACATCGCCGCCCTGGCTCACCGCGCCCTGCACGCTGTCAGCGCCGGCGACGACAAGCTCCACCGTCAGGTCGAGTTGGCCAACCGCATCGCCGACAACATCGCCGCTCTCAGCCCACACGCCGCCACCGCCCAGGACCAGGTTGCCGACGCCAAGCGCCTGCTGCACGCCATCGCCACCCCACCGACCCCGCCGGCCTCGCCCGTCTTCCCGGTGCGCCCCACCACCCCGCTCTCCACCGGCGCACTCCTCGTCAACGGCCGCCATCAGCCGCGCATCGGCCACGAGGTCACCCACGAGATGGCATCGGCAGAGTCCGTCGACCTGCTCTGCGCGTTCATCAAATGGCATGGCCTACTCCAGATACAGGGCGCGATCCGCGACCTGATCGACCGTGGCGGACGCCTCCGGGTCATCACCACGACCTACCTCGGTGCCACCGACCAACGCGCCCTCGACCGCCTCGCCGCACTCGGCGCCGACATCAAGATCTCCTACGAGACCCGCACCACCCGGCTACACGCCAAAGCGTGGCTGTTCCGCCGCAACAACGGCATGACCACGGCGTACGTCGGATCGTCGAACCTGTCGAAGGCAGCGCTTGTCGACGGGCTGGAGTGGAACGTCAGGATCTCCAACGTCGAGCAGCCGTACGTCATCGACACGTTCACCGCCACGTTCGAGGACTACTGGCACGATCCGGCGTTCGAGGATTACGACCCCCGCAGGGACTCCGACCGACTCCGCACAGCGCTGCGTGGGGAGCGGCCCGGCGAGGCGTCGACCGGGATCGCCAACCTGGACGTGCGGCCGTACCCGTACCAGGCCGAGATCCTGGCCGACCTGGACGCCGAGCGGCAGGTGCACGGGCGGCACCGGAACCTCGTGGTGATGGCGACCGGCACCGGCAAGACCATCGTCGCCGCGCTCGACTACCGCCGGCTCAACCGTCGAGGGCAGTTCGACTCGCTGCTGTTCGTGGCGCATCAGGAGCAGATCCTGCGGCAGAGTTTGGCGACGTTCCGGCAGGTCATGGGGGACGGCAGCTTCGGCGAGACGCTCGTCGGCGGCCGGGAGCCGCAGCACTGGCGGCACGTCTTCGCCTCCGTCCAGTCGCTGCACCGGCGGGAAATCGATCCCGAGGCGTACGACATGGTGATCGTCGACGAGTTCCACCACGCGGAAGCGCCGACGTACGCCCGGCTGCTGGAGCGGCTGACGCCGCGCGTACTCCTGGGATTGACGGCGACCCCCGACCGCAGTGACGGCGGCGACGTGCGGCGGTGGTTCGACGGCCGCGCCGCCGTGGAGCTGCACCTGTGGGACGCGCTGGAGCGGCAACTGCTCGCGCCGTTCCAGTATTTCGGGCTGCACGACGATGTCGACCTGTCGCAGCTGCGGTGGAGACGCGGGCAGGGGTACGACCCGGCAGAGCTGGACGGCGTCTACACCGGCAACGACGCGCGGGCGCGGATGGTGCTGCGGGCGGTCCGGGACAGCGTCGACGTCGAGCGGATGCGGACGCTCGGGTTCTGCGTGAGCATCGGGCACGCCGAGTTCATGGCGGACTGGTTCAGTCGGCACGGCGTGTCGTCGGCGGCGGTGACCTCCCGGACCGTGGATCGGCAGGCCCTGCTCAGGGATTTCCGGAGCGGCACGCTCCGGGTGCTGTTCACCGTGGACCTGTTCAACGAGGGTGTCGACCTGCCGATGGTCGACACGATCCTGATGCTGCGCCCCACCGAGAGCGCCACGATCTTCCTCCAGCAGCTCGGCCGCGGGCTGCGCCTGGACGACGACAAGCCGTGCCTGACCGTGCTCGACTTCATCGGCGGGCAGCACGCCAACTTCCGCTTCGACCTGCGGTGGCGGGCCCTGACCGGGGTGAGCCGGCGGGCGATGACCGAAGCGGTACGCGACGACTTCCCGTCCCTGCCGAGCGGCTGCCACATCCAGCTCGACCGGGTGGCCAAGGAGCTCGTGCTCGCCAACCTGAAGTCAGCGGCGCCGACCTCCAAAACCGGGCTGGCGAAGGAATTGCGGCTGCTCGGAGACGTCGGCCTCGACGTGTTTCTGCACGAGACCGGTGTGGAGATCGAGGACGTCTACCGGTCGGCGAGCATCGGCGGGTGGACCGGGCTGCGGCGGCTCGCCGGGCTGGAAACCGCGACGGGCGGGCGGGACGACCGCGAGTTGGGCCGGGCCATCGGGCGGATGCTGCACCTCGACGACCTGGACCGCATCGACCTGCTGTCTCGGCTGGCGGCCGGCGAGCAGCCGGCGGCCGGGCCGCTGTGGGACATGCTGCACTTCGACCTCTGGGGGCCGAACGCGCCGCTCACCGAACGCGAGGAACGACTGGCCCGGCTGCTCGCCGAGCCCGCCCGCTGTGCCGAACTGCGGCAGGTCGCCGAGGTGCTACGCGACCGCATCCACCGGGTGACGCAGCCCGTCGCAGGGCTGCCGCTCAACGTGCACGCCCGGTACAGCCGCAACGAGGCCTGCGCCGGCTTCGGCATGGCGAAGCCGGGATCGCTGCGCGAAGGGGTGAAGTGGCTGCCAGACGCCAGGGCCGACATCTTCTTCGTCACGCTGGTCAAGTCCGAGCAGCACTACTCCCCCACCACCATGTACGCCGACCGGGCCATCACCGAGACGCTGTTCCAGTGGGAGTCACAGAGCACCACCTCGTCGGCGTCGGCGACCGGTCAGCGCTACGTCCACCACGCCGAGCAGGGCTCGACGGTGCACCTCTTCGTACGGGAGACCAGGATTGCCGACCGGGATCTCGGCGCACCGGCCTACCTGTACGCCGGGCCGATGACGTACGTCGATCACAGCGGTGACCGGCCCATGCGGATCGTGTGGCGGCTTGACCATCCGCTGCCCGCCGACATGTTCGCCGCCGCCCGCGCCATCGCCGCCTGACGGCAGCCAGCGGGTGACGCTGAACCGGACGGTAGGGCTGGTCAGTCAAATGGCCATCGTCCAGGCCGAGGATGCCCCGAGCCAGGTCCGCCCGCCGGAGGCCCCGGTCACAGCCGGATCGGCGAGCGCGAGAGTCCAGCTTCACAGGCTTGGGAGTAGTTGAAAGTGGCCGGGAGCATGCGGCGTCGGTCGGCGGATGCATCAATTCACGCGGCCGCCCCGTGGTGACGGCTGGACCGACTGGTTGGCGGACACGATCCCCAGCCTGCCGCCGACTAGCGCCGTCGACAACCTCACGCCACTCACCCCTCGTGCCGACGCAATCACTTGCTGATACAAAGGGGTCACCTGTGCCGACGTGAGCAAGGCCTCGTCGCGCACCACTGTGGAGCCGAGGGAGCGACATGCCGGTGGACACCTTCGTTGACCGCGAGCACGAGTTCGCGGTCGCGACCGCCCAGGTGGACGCCGCCTGTGCAGGACGTGGCGGGTTCCTCGTCATCGAGGGAACCGCCGGCATCGGCAAGAGCACACTGCTGGCCAGACTCGCCGAGTACGGCGGATCAGCGACATTCCTGTCCGTACGTTGCCACGCACAAGTCGGGCAACTTGCCGCGTACGGGCCCCTGGTCGACCTGGCGTGGCTGGTGGAGCAGAGCACGCCCCGTCACCGCAGGATCCTGCGTCGCTCGGGCGAGGGGGTGAAGTCCCGTTGGCCGGAGCTGCTCACCATGGTCCCCGGCGTCGGCGATGCGCTGAAGATGGTGGCCGAATCCCTGTCCGGTCCGGTCCCAGGGGCGCCGCTGGTGGACCAACGTACGGCTGCGCGCTCGATGGCGGAGGCGACGCTCGCGCTACTGCGGGCCAAGCGTCCCGCGGTCGTGATGATCGACGACGCCCATCGGATCGACGGCAGCTCGTGCGCCGCACTGTCGTATCTCGCCCACGCGGTTCAGGACCGACCGGTCCTGATCGTGCTGGCGCTACGGCACGACGAGACTAGAGACAACCCTGCCGCACAGCAGCTGATCGACGATCTTCAGTTGCAGGGAGATTCCAGGCGGATCCGGCTGGCAGGTCTACCGTCCGCCGCCGTCGAGCAGCTCGGACAGCTACTCCTAGGCTCGGCGTCGACGCAGGTTACGCGACGACTCACTGAACAGACCGGTGGACACCCACTCCTTCTGCATTACTACCTGGGCAGGGGGCAGCCGATGGCTGCATTGCCCTCCGTCGGCGTCACCACGGACCTGGACGGGCTACCAGTCGATAGTGGCGGCGACCTCATCCTCGCCCGGGTACGGCTGGTCATCCAGGCCCGGTTGCGAAGACTTTCCGGGGAGAACCTGCGGCTGATGTCCATCGCCGCCGTGCAGGGGCGAATGTTCCACAGCAGCGTCGTGGCACGTGTCGCGGGCGAGGATCACGACGTGGTGGCACATCGCCTGCACCGGCTCGCGGCGGAGACTGGGATGCTGCACGCGGTCGACGCCGACGGCTGGGACGACGTGCTGGATGCCGATCGTTACGCTTTCGAGCACGACCTGCTCCAGGAGACCCTCTACCGGGACCAGACAGCGCGGCAGCGCCGCGAACGGCACCGCAAGGTTGGCCGCATCCTGTACGAGCACTCGCGGAACTTCTCCGACCTGACCCTGGAGCTCGCGTTGGATCTGATTCGGCATCACCGACTCGGCGGTGACTGGCTGTCGGCGGCGAAAGTGGCGCACGACACCGCCTGCCGACTCGCCGCGACCGGTGCCTCCACCCGGGAAGTCACCGCGATAGCCGAGCAGGGTCTACAGGACGTACGGCAGGTGGCAGCCATGCCCGAGGCCGACCGGCTTCGCGCCCAGTTGATCGAACTGTTGCTTACCGCTAGCGAGTTGAGCTGGCGTACCCGGCCGGAGTCGGACGGCACCGTACGCCTGGAGACCCTGTCGGCCGAGGCGCTGGCAGCCGCTCGCACCGCCAACGACGAAGCACTCGGTGTGCGGGTGCGTTACCTGCACGGCAAGGTCCTGCTCTACACCCGCGGTGTTCCGGCCGCCATCGGTCCACTACGGGATGCCTGGGAGACAGCTCTCGACAGTGGTGATCCGGCGAACATCCTTCTGGCAGGCTGTGAATACGGGCGCCAGCTACCAAAGGTGAACGTCGAAGCTGGCCTCGACGTTCTCCGTCGGACGGAGCAGGCTGCCAGCGACGTACCGGACGGCTTCGACGATCCCGTCCTGCAACGAGCCCGGCACATGACTGCACTTCAACTGGGAGTGAGCCTCTTCGACGCGGGACAGCTCGGGCCGGCGCTCGCTCGACTCCGCGCTGCCGCGCCGGCCGTTCGCCGCAAACCGGCGCTCGGGCTGCTGCCGATCGGCCTCAACTACCTGGCTCAGGTGGAGGCCGCAATCGGCAACTACGAAGAGTCGGAACGCTTATTGACCGAGGCGACGCAATTGCACGAAGACGGCGAGCCGGACGGATGGCACGCCGTCAACCTGGCGTATCTCAGCAACCGATTGGTGCTGGACCAGCACGATCCTGCCGGACTGGAACTACTCGTAAGGGCCCGGGACGAGGCGGATGCAACCTGGCAGGCGAACCTCGCTCCACTTGTCGCCAACCTTTACGCGGCGAGCCTGATCGCGCTCGCTTCCAACGATCCAACCAACATGCGCAAGGCACTGGGGGTCCTCAACGAGACGCTGACCGAGACCCGGCGCACTGGCATGCGGCGCAGCGAGATCGCCGCTCTGTCACTGCTCGGCGAATGGCATCTCCTGGAGGACGAATCCGCGCAGGCGATGGCGTTCAGCGAGCTGGCCGTCGACCGTATCCGGGACGCGGGCTGGCAGATCCCGGCGGTCTGTGTGGAGGAGGTGCTGTACCGGCACAGCCGCATCCAACGAGCGCTCGGGGACAAGCAGGGCGAACAAGAGTCCATCGAACGCGCCGCGGTTGAGGTACAGCGCAAGGCGGACAGCCTCGACGGCGAAGCCCGCACCCGCTTCTTTGCCGACGTGCCGCTGAACAGGGCGATCCTCGCGGAAAGCAACTGACGCTCGCGCTGATCCGAAGCCGATGCCAAGGATCGCTGCGCGCGGGCCGCGAGCGTCGCGAGTTGCGGCATTCCGGGCTATCCGGCGGGTAGAAGCCGCAAGTTGCGGCATCTCGTGTCTGCCCGGTCCCGAGGGGTTGTCTGATGGATGGTCGCGTGCACAGGATACGGAGACGCTCGATCAGCGTGCGTAGGTCCACCGGCACCTGGCCATCCGGGGCCGGGCGGGTCTCGTACCAATGAGGAGGTTTCGTGGCACGACGCCGCTTCGCGGGGCTAGCAGCCAGCACCATCGTCCTACCACTACTCGTCATCGCCGGGCCGGCGGCGGCCAACCCGGAGGCCACCGTGGTCCGGCCCGCTCCGGTGCCGGCCTCCGGGGTCGCCAGCGACGTCCGCGAGCTGAGCCGGAAGGACTTCACGTTCAACGGCGAGAGCCTTGAGGCACCCACCCAGTACCAGCCGCGTACCCAGACGCGGCGGTCGGAGGCCGCCGAGACGCCACCGGTCGGCACCGTGCGGCAGTGGCTCGCGTTGGACGACTACCAGGGCGTGATGTACCTGAAGCCGTACACGCTGCGGGGCGTGGGCGACAACATCGAGGTGTGGGTCGCCAACGACACCGCGTTCCCGGAGGGCGACTGCCGGCGGCAGATCGCGAACTCGACGGTCGTGACGGACGCGCAGGTCGCGGACCTGGTCAACGAGTTCGACACCAACATGTACCCGAGGTCCACGGCCGCGTTCAGTACTCCGCCGGAGCGGGACGGCACCAACGCCTCCATCGACGGCGACTTCACCGGTGCCGGCAACCGCACCGTCACGCTGGTCGACAACGTCCGGGACGACAACTTCTACGAGTTCCCGGCCGCACCGACCTACATCGCCGGGTTCTTCTTCTCGCTCTTCAACGAGCTGCTCGACCGCAACATCATGACGATCGACGCGTTCGACTGGGCACACCGCACGGGCGCCAGCCCGCCGAACGAGCCGACCGACGACCTGTGCACCAGCCGGCCGGCCCGCCCCAACCTGTACGAGGGCACGTTCATCCACGAGTGGCAGCACCTGGCGCACTACTACACCGACCCGTTCGAGAGCATCCTGATCAACGAGGGTCTCTCCGACTTCGCTCAGACGCTCGGTGGCTACTCCGACGCCACCGTCCGCGTCGACCAGCCGGGGGCGGACAGCCACATCTACTGTTTCCAGGGCTTCGGCACCGTCCAGACGGAGTACAACACCAACCCCCGCGACTGCGGCGGGCCGGAGAACTCGCTGAACCTCTGGGACGAGGGCGGCAATCCGAACGCCGTCCTCGCCGACTACGGCAACGCGTACTCGTTGATGTTGTTCCTTTACGACCGTTACGGCCTGGACTTCATCTCCAGGCTGCACCGCGACAGCGACCTGCAGGGGCTGACCAGCCTTGAGACCGCGCTGAGTGACGAGGGCGTCGAGGACCTGTACGACGTGATCCACGACTACCAGACGATGAACCTGGTCGACCGGATCGTCGGCAACTCGAAGTTCGGCGTCACGCTCGGCGTCGGCAAGCGCAAGGTCACCTCGGCCAGCCTCAACGCCACGGTGAACCTGGCCAACCCGGCCTCGTACGCGACACCGGGCGCGGCGCCCAACGGAGCCGACTACGTCCGGCTACGCAAGGCCGACGGCAAGCCGCTGGGCCGGGGCGAACTGCGGTCGATCAAGTTCGGGGGCGCGAGGTCACTGCCGGCGGTGCCGCTGGCCTGGACCACGGTGACCGCCGACCCGGACCGCCCGGGCAACCCGGTGCTGTGGTCCGGCAACGGCAACAGCCTCGACGTCGCCGCCGTCACCCCGGTGACCGTGCCGGCCGGTGACCCGACGCTGACCTTCCTCGCGAAGTACGGCGCCGAGGCCGGATACGACTACGGCTACGTCAGCATCTCTGCCGACGGTGGTAAGAGCTACACCGTCATTGCGGGCGACCAGAGCATCGACGGTCCGCTCGGCCCGGCGCTCAACGGCACCACCACCGGTTTCGAGCCGCACTCGTTCGACCTGTCGGCGTACGCCGGGCAGGACGTGCTGGTCAGCTTTCGGTACGTCAGCGACGGTGGCGTCAACGAGGGTGGTCTGCTGATCGACGACATCGCCGTCGGCGGCACGCCGGTCAGCGACGGGTCGAACCTCGACGCGTTCGACTCGCCGTCGGAGATCGCCCCGACCGAGGTGGCGAACTGGAACGTCCGGTTCGTCGGCATCGACGAGAGGCTCAAGTTGGCCCTCCAGTTCGAGGTCGACGGCAAGTCGAGCTTCACCCTCGGGCTGATCCAGACGGCGCTGCTGACCGCCTTCCCCACGGTGGTCGCCATCGTCGCCTACGACGAGCCGACCGAGCAGGTCTCGCAGTACGCGCCGTACCAGTTGACGGTGAACAACGTGGTGCAGCCCGGCGGCGCGCCACTGAGCTGAGGTGAACAGGGCTCCCGGTGCCGCCATGCGGTACCGGGAGTTTCTTCGCCGACGTCCGGCAGTCCGTGGATGAGGTGGCAGCCGCCGTGGCCCACTTCGCCGGAAGCCGCTTCACCGATGGCACGGCTTCCGGCCGCCCTTGCCGACAAGCCGGAGTAGCCGCACTACCGCACGCGGGCGGGGCGGGCGAGGGTCAGCAGCATCAGCAGGGAGGCGGCGGCCGCGCCGCTGAGCACCACGGCCATCGGAATCGCGCTGCCCTCCCCGCCGAGCCCGACCAGTGGTGCGGCGCTGGCCGCGACCACGGCCTGGATGCCGCCGAGCAGTGCCGCGGCGGTGCCGGCGCGGGAGGCGTGCCGGTCCAGGGCGAGCGCGGTGCCGTTGGGCATCACCAGGCCGAGCGAGCCGAGGAAGACGAAAAGCGCGGCGATCACCAGGGGCAGGTTGCCCAGCAGTGCCCCGGCGAGCACACCGAGGGCGGCGAGCAGGCTGAGGCCGAGGCCGCCGACCAGCAGCGGTCGGGGGTCGTAGCGGTCGAGCAGCCGGGCGTTGAGCTGGCCGACGGCGACGAAGGAGAGCGCGTTGAGGCCGAAGAGGACGCTGAATGTGCCGGCGGAGAGGCCGAAGACGTCCTGGAGGACGAACGAGGAGCCGGAAAGGTAGGCGAAGAGTCCGGCGAAGGCGAGTCCCTGGGTCAGCGCGTACCCGAGGTAGACGCGGTCGGCGAGCAGGGCGCGGCCGGTGGCGGCGGTCGCGGCCAGGCCGCCGGTGCTGCGCCACGCGGGGGGCAGCGTTTCGGGCAGCCGCCACGCGACGGCGGTGGCGAGCAGGGCACCGACCAGGGCGAGGGCGACGAAGATGGTGCGCCAGTCGCCGACGTTGAGCACCAGGCTGCCGAGGGCCGGGGCGACCATCGGTGCGATGCCGAAGATCAGCACAAGCCGGGAGAAATATTTCGCGGCGGCCCGGCCGGAGTGGAGGTCACGGACGACGGCGCGGGCCACGACGGTGCCCATGCCGCCGGCGAAGCCCTGGGCGAAGCGGGCCACGGCGAGGGTCTCTGCCGACGGCGCGAGGGCACAGACCAGCGACAACAGGGTGTACGCGCCGACGCCGACCAGCACTGGCAGTCGCCGTCCCCAGCGGTCGCTGAGCGGGCCGGTGACGAGTTGTCCGAGGGCCATGCCGATCAGGCAGGTGGTCAGGGAGAGTTGGATCTGCGCCTGGCTGGCGGCCAGGTCGCGGGTCATCCCGGGGAACGCCGGCAGGTAGGTGTCCAGCGACAGTGGCCCGATCGCGGTGAGGAAGCCGAGCAGCACCAGCAGCGCGACGGCGGCCCGGCCGGTGGGTGCGGCGAACCGCTCCGGCTGGCGTACGGAGGGCGCGGCGGTCTGCGACATCGGCGGTCCCCTCGGGTGGTTGGTGGCGTCCGGCTACGATAGCTCTGCCTACAGAGATATCGTAGCGGGAGAGGGTTCCACTGTGACGGAGGAGACGCTCAGCCAGCTCGGTGCCGCCCTTGGCGACCTGCACCGGGTGCTGCGCCGCCGGGCCAGCCAACGGACCGGCCGCGCGTTGCTGCCGGACGCGCAGGTGGAGGTGCTACGACTGGTGCAGCGCCAGCCCGGGATCAGCGTCCGGGAGGCCGCCGAGCGGCTCGGCGCGGCCGCCAACACGGTGAGCACCATCGTCGGTGAGCTGACCTCCGCCGGCCTGCTGCGCCGGGACCGGGACCCGGCGGACCGGCGTACCGTCCGGTTGGGGCTGACCGAGGTGGCGCGGGAGCGGATCGCCGCCTACGGGCAGCACCGCCGCGAGGTCCTCGCCGCCGCGTTGGCCGGGCTCGACGCGGCAGACCGGGAGCAACTGCTCGCCGCGGTGCCGGCGCTGACCCGCCTGGCCGACAGAGCCGCTGAGCCGCGTTGACCGGGGGCATGGCCCCCGGTCAACGCAGCGACCGACCCGGTCAGGGCTGCGACCGCAGATCTTCCCACTCGGTGACCCGGCGGACGTCGACCTCCATATCGGCACCGGCCCCGGCGAAGAGTCCGGCGAACCGCCGACCCCACTCCATCGCCTCCGCCTTGTCACGGACCTGTATCAGCGCGAACCCGGCGATCAGCTCCTTGGTCTCGGTGAACGGCCCGTCGGTCACCGTCGACCTGCCGCCGGTGACGGTGATCCGGCCGGCGTCCACGCTGCTGGGCCGCAGCCCCTCACCGGCGAGCAGCACACCCGCCTGGGTCGCCTCCTCCATGAAGGCCCCCATCCCGGCGATGAACTCGGGGCTCGGGTTCCACAGCTCGGGCCTGTTCTCGTCCAGCTTGTGCATGAGCATGAAGCGCATCATTCTCGCCTTCCAATTCGGTTCTACGGTCATTGGGACGAAACAGCCAGCAGCCGGGCGGAGACCACCGAGAGCCAGCCGAAGAGCAGAGCGCAGCCGAGCGCCATCCGGACGCTGAGGCTGCCATGATCCGGCCACACCATGACGACCGCCACGACGATGGCGCAGGCCACCGAGAGCGTGGCGGCAACGCGCTGGCCGTCGCGGGCGTACCGGCGGGCAAAGACCAGGCAGGCGGCGGTGAGCGACCAGAACGCGAGCATGGCACCGACCCCGTGGCCGACGGCATGCCAGCTCAGCGTCTCCGCGGGCCCTTCCGGCGCGCCTGCCGGCCAACCCATGCTCGGGTCGGAGACCAGCACCCCGCCGATGACGTTCCCGACACCGAAGGCGCCCACCAGCCGAGGCCCCCAGGTGCCGGCGGGCTGGCCGCGCAGCACGCGACGCATCCCGGCCGCGCCGGCCAGGGCCAGCAGCCCGCTCACCACGAACGTGGCGATCTGGATCCACCCGTGCTCGCCAAGGGCGAGCAGGCTCAGCGGCTGCCGGCTCAGGTCGAACCCGTCGCGGCTGAGCACCTGCGCCGCGGCCGACACCGCGAACACCGGGCCAGAGGCGATCCCGCCAGTTAGCAACACCCCCGTCGTACGCCGGGCGGCGCCGCCCGCCACCGTGGGCCTCCCGATCGTCGCCGTTGCCATCCGTGCCTCCTCTTTCCGCCGGCTGATCACCGGTGTGCCGTGCCGGTCCGTCCCGGCTTCTACTCACACGTCGAGCGAGCCGGCCGGGATTCGACATGGGGACAGATCTCTCCCAGGATCTTTGGCAGCGCCGCTTCAGCGCCTCGGCGGTACGCCCCGGACGCTGTCGGCGGCCCGACCGCGTAGCAGCGCCTGTTCCCGGGCGTTGCCGGTCAACTCGGCCGCCCGGCTGAACTCGGCGGCCGCCTCGTCGTGACGTCCCAGCTTGGCCAGCAGGTCCCCGACAACGGCGGGCAGCAGGTGGTAGCGGGCCAGCGTCGGCTCGTCGACCAGGGCCAGCGCCACCTCCAGCGCGGCGGCCGGACCGTCAGCGAAGGAGACCGCCACCGCCCGGTTCAGCTCCACCACCGGCGACGGCGCGATCCGGGCCAGCTCCGCGTAGCCGGCCGCGATCCGCACCCAGTCCGTCTCCTGCGGGGTGCCCGCCCGCGCGTGGCACGCCGCGATCTCCGCCTGGAGGGCGTACGGACCGGGCGGGCCGTCGGCGGACCGGGCGCGGTCCAACGCCGCCAGGCCCCGGCGGATGAGCAGCCGGTCCCAGCGCCGCCGGTCCTGCTCCATCAGCAGCACCGGTTCGCCGTCGGCGTCGGTGCGCGCTCCGGTCCGCGACGCCTGGATTTCCAGCAGCGCGGCCAGCCCGTGCACCTCGGGTTCGTCCGGCATCAGCCGTTGCAGGACCCGGACCAGGCGGAGCGCGTCCTGGCAGAGCGCCGGACGCATCCAGTCGTCGCCGGCGGACGCCGCGTAGCCCTCGTTGAAGACGAGGTAGACGACCTCCAGCACGCTGGCCAGCCGCTCGCCCCGCTCCGCCACGCCGGGAACCTCGAACGGAACCCTCGCCTCGGCGAGGGTCTTCTTGGCCCGGGTGATCCGCTGCGCCATGGTGGTCTCCGGCACCAGGAACGCCTTGGCGATCTCCTCGGTCCTCAGACCGCCGAGCATCCGTAGGGTGAGCGCCGCCCGGGACTGCGGGGCGAGCACCGGATGACAGGCGGTGAAGATCAGCGGAAGCAGGTCGTCGTCGATCCGCTCCTCGAAGGCCGCGTCGAAGTCCGGGGTGAAGCTCTCCTCGGCGAGGTCACGGCCGAGTTCGGCGACCTTGCGCTCCTGCACCTGCCGGCGACGGAGCCCGTCGATCGCGCGCCGCTTGCCCACCGTGGTCAGCCACGCCCCGGGGTTGGCCGGTACGCCGTCGTGGGGCCACCGTTCCAGCGCGGCGACCAGCGCCTCCTGGGCAAGTTCCTCGGCCCAGCCGACGTCGCGTACCAGCCCCGCCAGGGCCGCGATCACCCGCCCGGACTCGATCCGCCACACCGCCTCGATCGCACGGTTGACCTCCGGATGCACAGTCATCAGCGCATCAGACCAGGCGGTCCGGTCCAACGGCAACCGAGGCACACCGTGGTGTACCGCACCTCCTGTCGTACCCGGGTCCTAGCCTCCGCTTCGTCCGAACTTCCCGTCCCGACGGAGGCAGCAGATGCTCGACCATCTCGGCATCCAGGTCCGTGACCTCGACGCCAGCATGACGTTCTACGACGCGATCCTTGCCGCACTCGGCGCCGGGCGGATGCTGCAATACCCGGAGGCCGTCGGCTACGGCAGCAACAAGCCGGACTTCTGGCTCAGCCCGGCGTCAGCCGACGGTGCCGGGCAGGAGAGCCACATCGCCTTCACCGCACCCGACCGGGCCGCGGTCCGGGCCTTCCACGACGCTGCGGTGGCCGCTGGCGCGCAGGTGCTGCACGAGCCCCGCGTCTGGCCGGAGTACCACGCCGACTACTTCGGCGCCTTCGTCCGGGACCCGGACGGCAACAACGTCGAGGCGGTCTGCCACGCACCCGGCTAGGTCGGTGGAGACGTCCTCGGCCGATGGCCTCACCCCCGACCGAGGGTGCAGGTCAGGCCGAGACGGCGCGGCGCACACCGCCGTGCGCCCCGCAGGCCCGAGGGCTGCCGCCGGCCAGGCTGACCTTGCCGTCATCGCACTGCACCAGGTAGCCGCGGCCCTCCCAGAACCCGGGCACGCAGTCGAAGTGGTCACACACCTCACGGGCGGGTTCGCGGATCCGCTGCCCGCCACAGAAGTCGTACCCCATCGGGTTCGTGGGGGCGCCGCAGCGCCGCTGCGCTGCCGGGCTGGTGCGGCGCGGCTTGGCTGAGTCGGTCGCGTGGGGCGACTTCGACGCGGTGCCGGCGGCCGGCGCCGGGGCGGCCGCGACCGCGGTCTCCGAACCGGTCGGGTCCGACGGCCCGGAGTTCGCCAGGGCCACCGGCACCATCACGGCGAGGGCGGCGGCGACCACCACGGTGCGTCGGCCACCGGGGATCAGTGCCGACAGCCGGGCCTGCCCGGGGGTGGCGATGCCGGGACGGGACGGGCGCAGCCTGGCGTGCTCGGCGACCAACTCGTCGAGCTGGTCGACAACCGCCTGCCGCTGCTCGATGGCGTCGGCGAAGGCCAGGGTGAGCACGAAGCGGAATTCGGCCGCCGCGTCCGGGCGCAGCAGCACGCCGGAGACGGGCCGCCGGTCCAGCACCTGGAGCAGGGTGACCGAGGCGTGCGGGTCGTGCGCCAGACCGGTCATCCGCCCGTACGCCCAGTCGCGCCGGCCACGCCCGCCGAGCAGCACCAGCCGGCGGTTCGTGATCACCGCCATGCCCGCGTCGACGACCCGGACCCCCTCGGGGATGCGCTTACGGAGCCGGCCGGTCTGCGCGGCCACAGTCAGGTCCGGTGCGGGCAGCACGGCGGTGTGTCGCATCTCGACCAGCTGCCCGCCCGGCACCACCCGGAGCACGACCTCGCCGGCGGCCAGCTCCAACGGAAGTCCGTCGCCCGCACCGGCCGAACCGTGACACTGCTCGGCGAGCGTACGCAGGCGGCGCAGCTCCTCGTCGCGGTGCCGCCACGTGCCCTCGGCGCTGCGGAACAGCCGCAGTCGGCGCTCGTTCTGCTGGCGCGCCCACCGGTACCGCCAGGTCGAACCCGTCGAATCAGTCTTCGCCACGCCGACTCCTCCGCCGCGCATGCCAACCGCAGGCCATGAAATGGGGTGTCACAGTGTTAACGGCTGCGAGCACCAGCACGGACACGGCCGATACCGGGATAATTACCCGATCGGTGGACTAAAACGGGCGATGTGGCGGTTTCGGTGCGGCACACGGCGGCCCACCTGTACGCCTGTCAGGGTGACTCGACCGCACCGATGCGGAACTTGTGGACCTCGGCGCCGACGAGCGCCACCTGCTGCTCCGGCTCCGGGCCGGAGCCACGGAACTCCAGCAGCTGCTCGTCGGACTCCCACCGCTCGTAGACGTTGATCCGGGCCGGCTCGATCAGGTCCGCGCTGATGGCGAAGTCGAGACAGCCAGGCGCTTCCCTGGCCTGCCGCACGATCTCGGCACAGGTGGCCAAATAGTCGTCCCGCTCCGCCGGGTCGACGTAGAGCGTGCCGGCGACGATCAACACTGCGTACCTCCGAGAATCAGGGGATCTGACACGCCAGTCATACTCCCCCGGTCTGACGCTCCGCGCTCGCCGATCGACCTCAGGCGCGGTTGATCGCGTTGGCGTGGATCGCCTCGGCCAGGTACTCGGCCAGCCCCGGCGCCATCGCCTCGTAGTGCGCGGTGAACCGCTCGTCGGCCAGGTACATGTCGGCCAACCCGGTGTGGATCTCGTACGAGCACTCGTAGAACCAACGGCTTATCTGCTGGCGGTGTTCCTCTGCCAACTCCCTGGCCGCCGGCCCGTCCGCGGGCGCGCCCGAGGTCAGCAGCGCGATCATCCGCCGCCCCCAGTCCTCGTTCTCGCCCTTGATCCGCAGCCAGTCCTGCTTGGTGTAGCTCGATGCCCGCCGGTTCGACTCCTGGTACGCGTCGGTGCCGCCCCAGCGCTGCTCCGCCTCCTCGGCGTGTGCCTCCGGCTCGAAGTCACCGAACACCTCGAAGCGTTCCTGCGGGGTCAGGTTGATGTTCAACTTGCTCGCCTCCATTGCGAACTCGATCGCCGCGACCATCTCCTGCAGGCGCTTGATCCACACCGTCAGCAGTTCATGCTGCCGGCGCAGGTGGGCACCGGGGTCGCTCGCCGGGTCACTGAGGATCGCGGCGATCTCTTCCAACGGGAACCCCAGCTCGCGGTAGTACCGGATCAGCTGCAGCCGCTCCAGATCCGGCTCGGAGTAGCGGCGGTATCCCGCACCGCTGCGCCCGCTCGGCGTCAGCAGCCCGATCTCGTCGTAGTGGTGCAGCGCCCGCACTGTCACACCGGCGAGCCTGGCCACCTGACCAACGGTGTAGGCCATGGTTCCCTCCCTTCCTGGGAACCAGGCTCCCGCCTGCCGCTACGTGAGGGTCAAGCCCGATTCTGGGACGTCGGTCACCCTCGACGGGGCGGACTTCGCCAGGACACCACGCAACTCGGCGAGCGCGGTCGGGCGGCCGTACCGGTACCCCTGTCCCTGCAGGCAGCCGATCGCGGCTACCGCGTCGTGCTGCCGTTCGGTCTCCACCCCCTCGGCCACCACGCCCAGGTCGAACGCGCCGGCCAGCCGATTCACCATCTCCACCGTCGCGTACGCCCGGGTGTCCTCGGAGATCCGGGCCACGAACGACCGGTCGATCTTCAGCTCGGTCGCCGGGATCCGGTGCAGGTAGCTCAACGACGAGTACCCGGTGCCGAAGTCGTCGATGGCGATCCGGATGCCCAACTCCCGTAGCTGGCCCAGCCGGTCCAGCACCGCGTCGCTGCCCTCGATCAGGGCCGACTCGGTCAGCTCCAGGGTCAGCGCCCGCGGCGCCAGCCCAGCCCCCGCAGTGGCCTCGGTGACGGTGGCGATCAGGTCGGGCCGGCGCAGGTGCGCCGCGGCGATGTTCACCGCCACCGTCGCCGACGGACCCCGGTCCTGCCAGGTGGCCGCCGCCCGGCACGCCTCGTGGATCACCCATCGGTCGATCGGCAGGATCAGCCCGGTCTCCTCGGCCAGCGGCAGGAACCGCGCCGGACTGAGCAAGCCCAGCCGGGGATGCCGCCACCGCACCAGCGCCTCCGCGCTGCGTACCACCCCGGTGGCCAGATCCACGATCGGCTGGAACTCCAGGTGCAGTTGCTCCTCGTCGACCGCCCTCCGCAGGTCGGCGATCAGCTCCGCCCGGCTGACCGCCGACTCCCGCAGCGCCTGCGTGCTCCGCCGGTACGCGGACTTGCCGGCCGCCTTCGCCGCGTACATGGCGATGTCGGCGTCGCGCAGCAGATCCGTGTGCGAAAGGTGCTGCGGCCCGTACTCGGCGATACCGATGCTGGCCGACGGGTGCACCCCGACCAACTCCTCGCCGGGTGACGGTTGCAGCGCCGCCAGCAGCCGCTCGGCCAGCCGCTCCGGCATAGCCGGCCGTCCACCGGTGACCAGCACGGCGAACTCGTCGCCGCCGATCCGGGCGATCATTGCGTCGTCGCCGACCGCCCGGCGCATCCGCCGGGACAGACCGGACAACAACGTGTCACCGGTGGTGTGCCCGAACCGGTCGTTGACCTGCTTGAACCCGTCCAGGTCGAGCAGCAGCACCGCTACTCGGTTCGCTCCCCGCAGGGCGCCGCGCAGGCGACGGATGAACGCCAGCCGGTTCGGCAGCCCGGTGAGCTGGTCGACGTAGGCGAGCTGTCGCAGCCGGGCCACCAGCCGCAGATTCTCGTTCGCCGCCAGCCCCTGGCGCAGGGCCAGCGTCGCCAACAGTGCCATCATCGCCAGGAATACCGGCAGCGGGGTGTGACCGCTGGCGTCGCGGGCCAGCATGGTCGCCGCGATCGCCCCGCCCACCGGCAGGTAGGGCAGCACCACCCGCCACCACGGCGGCAGCGGGGCGTCGACGGCCTCCTCGGCACTGTCGTCGTACGGCGGCGGCATCCGGGTCGCCACCATGATCAGCAGGTAGCTCAGCGGCCAGAGCACGTCGAACGGGGTGCCCGGCTGGTAGGTGCCGGCGACCACCAGCGACACGTACACCGAGTCGGCGATCGCGCGTACCGTCAGGCTCACCCCGAGCAGCGCCATCGGCCGCCCTGCCGGCCGACCCGGGCCGATCACCGCGATCAGGATGGTGAGCTGCATCAGGTCGAACATCGGGTGGAGCAGGCCAGCGGTGCGCAGCGGCTCGTCGGAATCCGTCATCATCAGGTAACGGAAGGTCAGCAACCAACCGATCGGAATCAGCGCCAGCCCGACGATCACTCCGTCGAGCAGGGTCCGCAGCCGGCCGACCGTGGTACGCGGGGCGGTGACCCAGCAGAACAGGGCACCGGTGCCGGTCAGCAGGCTGGCTGCGAAGATCAGTCCGATCGGCAACAGGTGCGGCAGGCCCTCACCGAGCAGCCGCTGCGACGTCCACAGTGCCCGCCCGGCCAACGACAGCGCCATGGTGGCCGCCAACAACAGCCAGAACCGCCGCAGGGGCACCGGCTGCCGGCGGGCGGCCCCGACGCAGGCCACCCCGGCCCAGCCCGCCACGGTGATCGCGCCCAGGTCGCCGACCAGGGCGCCGGCGGGCAAACCCAGCACCAGCCACAGTGCCTCGATCGCGACGACGGCACCGGCGCCCACCAACCCCACCCGACCGGCCCGGTCCTTGCGGGGCGACCGCGCGGCAGCCTGTCCGATATCCCTTCGCGACACAGCGATCGCTCCGGCTCTCTCTCGTGGTACACCCTCGGCGGCGAGGATCGGCCCTGGAAAACTTGAAAGCCTAGCCACGCGGGCTACCGCACCGCCAGATCCGGCGGCTTCCGTCCACAACCTGACGGTCGATCCGCATCAGATGCCGGGACAGGGCCGGCAGCCGTCGCTCAGGTCCATTCCTCGTCGGGCTCCGGCTCAGCATTGACGGCACCACCAGCCGTACCGCTGAGACCACTGCCGGTCGTCTGCCTCGCGGTGGGTGGGCCGCCGTGCGTCCACGGGGTCTCCTCCACCGCCGGGAACGCCCCGCCGGGCACATAAGCCTCGCTGAGCGTGGTGTAGCAGAGCCGCTGCCCCACCTCCGGCACACTGCCCGGAGTGGCCCTCAGCCCGCGTCCCATGCCACCGGACAGCTCCAGCACCACCTCGACCGTCCCGTCGGCCCCCGGGGTCGCGAAGACCACCCGCGCCTTCTGCCCGGGCCGGGTCGGGCTGGACAGGCTCGCACCGACCGGCACCAGCACCGCCTCGGTGGTCACCAGCTGGATTCGCGGGCGCAACACGGGCCGCCGGCCGGTGTCATCCACCCGGGCCGGGTCGGCCCGGACCACCTCGCCGACGAACGCCTGCCCGGTCAGCCGGTGCTCCGCCATCACCAGTGGATCGTCGTAGGCGCGCTGCACCGCGTAGCTCTCCGCTGCCCGCTCCAGGCGGTGCAGGCGGGTGGCGGCGGCCACCGCGCCGTCGCGGCGCGGCTGGGGCACGCCGTCATCGTCGAGATGCTCCGCGTGCGCGGTGAAGGCGTCCCGGTCGCCGTCCCACCGCCCGGCCACCCGGGCCCCCGGCTCCAGTGCCCGCAACAGTCCCAGGCCGCGCCACATCAGCTCCCAGGTGGGCGTCAGCTGGTCCCGCAGCAACCTTTCCAACTGGGTGTACGCCGCGACGCGCGCCGTCTCGTCGTCGGCGGCGGCGTACGCCTCGATGGCCGGGGCGAGTAGCCGGTTGTCGAACTCGGGGTCGGTGGCCGGGCCGGCCGGCGGGCAGGCCGACGGGTCCTCGGCCCGGGCCGCCGCCTCGGCGCCGGACACTCCGGCCGGCGGGGCGATCCAGCTCAGCAGCGCCGGCAGGTGCAGGTCCTCCACGTCGCTCTGCCCGGTCGCCCAGTGCAGCGTCAGCGCCTGCGTCATCGCCACCAGCGCCGACGAGCCGGGGTGCTCGGCCCGTTCGGCGAAGAAGGTCAGCCAGCGGCCCAGCAGCGGCACGTGTGGCGGTACCGGGTACTCGCCGTCGGCCCGGCGGAACCGGGTGGAGCGGCCCAGCAGTCGCAGGAACGTCACCCCCGCAGGGTTCGGCACCAGCAGTTGCGGCGCGTCGAGGTGGCGGTACCGCACGTCCCGGCCCCGGTCGACGGAGATCGCCTCGGTGCCGGTGCGATGCGCGTCCACGTAGGGCAGCAGGATGGCGGCCAGCTCGGCGGCGAAGGCGAGACGCTGGTCCCGGTTGCGGGGCTGCGGCACGGTCAGCAGCCGGCCCTCGCCGGGTGCCGACCCGACCATCGCGGCGAGCGGGGCGTTCGCCTCGCCGGCCATCGCCAGCGGAATCAGCACCAGGGGCCGCCTCGACAGGTGCAGGTGCCGGACGGTGGCCACCGGTTGGGCCACACCGGCGGCAACGGCCTGCGCAGCCGCCAACGCCCGCAGCGTACTCATGACGTCGCCGTGAGGGCGTCGGCGCGTAGCCGGGCGGCGGCGCGCAGCAGGGCGGCGGCCTCCTCCTGTTCCGGGTCGACGGCACGTTGCCCGCTGGCGAGCGCCAGTGCCTCGCCGAGGTCGGCCACCCCGCCGAGCGCCTCGCGGACCGGGCGTCCGAGGGCGCCGGTCTGCCCGCGCGCCTCGTGCCGGCAGAAGTACGCCAGCTCGCAGCTGGCCAGGCACTCCGGGGCGTAGCGGGCCGGCACCTGGGCCAGGGAGCCGGCCAGGGCCTCCGGGGCGACGGCGGGATCGGCGGTGAAGTCCGCCGGCACGTCGGTGAGCAACGTGTCCAGCCGGTCCATCCGGCCCAGTTGCCGGCGCACCACCAGCAACTGCTTGCGTACGTCGAGCAGGTGCGCCACCGGCTGGTTGGTGAAGTCGCGCGGGCAGACCAGCACCACCTCGGGCGACACCAGCTGCGGATCGCGGCCCTGCGCGGCGAGCAGCTCCCGCAGGGCCAGCACGTAGACGGCGGACTGCACCGCCGCGGCGGCCAGCTTCGCCGGGTCGGCCTGCCCGTCGATCACCGGAAACGATTTGATCTCCACGACGTGGTACCGACCGGCCAGCCGCGCGGCGACGAGGTCCGGCTCCAGGTGCACCCGCCGCCCGGCGACCTCGAGCCCGAGCATCGGGTGGTCGAACAGCGCCGCCGGCTCGTCGTGGCCGGCGGCGGTGGGCAGGGCCTCGGTCAGCAGGGCGGCCGAGCGTCGTGCCCGCCCGGCCGGTTCGTCGCCGTCGCCGAGATCCGTCCAGCTCGCCGCCGCCGGCACTGGTACGCCCAACCGCTCGGCGACCAGCCGCAGCAGCTCGACACCGCCGTCGGCCTTCACCTGTGCCTCGAACATGTTGCCCCGGGTGATGGCGAACCGGGACTGACCGAACCGGGCCGGGAAACCGACCCGCTCGGCCAGTAACGGCTTGTCCACCCCGGCGCCGTCGAGGACCGCCCGGCGGGCGCAGCCCGGGTTGCCGGTCAGGGCCGCGATCGTGCGGGCGTTGTGCCGTCGCGGGGGAACCCTACCCCGGATCGTGGCCAGTCGCTGCTCGCTGCTCGTCACGACACGCCACGATAGCCGCGCCGACGGCCCCCCGCCCGCGTCGACACCTTGTCCGGGCTCAGCCGGCCGTGCGCGCCATCTCCTTCGGCAGCCAGATCGGCTGCCAGTCGGACACCTCGTGGAAGCGCCGCAGTTCGGCCAGCCCGGAGACGATCCCGGACCAGGATGCGTAGGGCGGGTTCTGCTCGTCGAAGCCGCTCTGCACGAGGGTCAGCCTCGTCCGCCCCTCGGACTCGGTCAGCTCCCAGCTGGTGACGCCGGGTGGTCCCCAGTCGACGGAGATCCGGCGGCCCGGCTCAAGGTCGACCACCTTGGCCGCGTGGCCGCTCTCGAAGCCACCCATGGCGTACCGGCCGCCGACCCAGGGCTCGATGCCGATGGGGTAGCCGAACCAGGCGCTGGCCTGCTCGGAGTCGGTGAGCGACTCCCACACCTTGTCGGCTGGCGCCGCGATCGCCATCTCGCCCCGGAAGTCGGTGGCGGTGAAGTCGGTCTTCGGCAACAGCGGCCTGCCGGTCAGGTGAGCATCGAGATTGGCGATCGCGAGGGCCCAGTAGGTCTGAAGCACACCCCGGATGCTGGTGCCGTTGACCACGTCGGCGAAGTCGAAGTGGGTCTGCGACAGGGACAGCACGGTGGCGTCCGGTCCTTCCGGCCGCAGGTTGATCTGGGTGGTGGTCTCGACGCCGTCGAGCAGCCAGCCGATCCGCAGCCGGTTGTCGTCGGCGTGCAGCAGCCGTTGGTGCGGGGCGTCGCCCTCCGGCGTGTAGCGGCCCCAGAACTCGTACCGCTCGGGCAGGTCAACCTCGGCGTGCTCGGCCAGCCAGACACGCAGCTCGGCCGTGTCGGTCAGGGCTCGGCGGACCCGCGCGACGGGCGCGGCGAGTCGGACGGCCAGGATCATCGGTTCAGTCATTGTCGGTTCCCTTCGGGTAGCAGGCCACGGCGAGCTTGAAGGCGTCGCCTTCGGCGCCGCCGTAGCGGGAGAACAGGTCCTGCAGCGCGGACTGCAGGTCGTGCAGGAACTCCTGCCGGCGCTCGGCCGGCACCCGGATCTCACCGGAGACGCCGATCGAGGGCAGCTCCGGCGCGGTGCGGTCCAGTGCGGCGACGTCGGCCTGGACCTCCTCCATCAGATCCAGCAGGTAGCCCAGGCTCAGCTCGTCGCGGGCCCGGCGCAGGCCGATCCGCCCCACCAGTCGGGGCGAGAGCCAGTACGACCGGGCAGCCGCCTGGTAGATGCCCTCGGAGATGCCGCGGACCTTGCGCTGGTCGACCTGCTCGACCAGCGCGGCCGCGACGAGTTGCTTGACGTGGTAGTAGACGCGCTGCGGCTTCAGCAGCACCTCGGCCTGCTCGATCTGCTCCAGGTACAGGACATCCTTCATGGCAAAATTAGTTTCTACGTAAAAACTTGCTTGTTGATTGGGTCGACGAAGGCCGCGCCGGGAAATCCGACGCGGCCTTCGTCGACTCAGGTCAGGGCAGCCAGTCCGGCCGCAGCGGATAGCCGCTCACCGCGTCCAGCCCGTTGCGGGTCGACAGGACCTGATGCAGCTGGATACCGTTGCGCTCGAACGCCAGCCGCGAACCGGCCATGTACAGACCCCACACCCGGGCCGTGGCCATACCCACCTCGGCGACACAGAAATCCCAGTGCCGCACGAGGTTGCGGCACCAGGCGGCCAACGTCAACGCGTAGTGCTGGCGCAGGTTCTCCTCGTGGTGCACCTCCAGCCCCACGTCGTGGATCTCCCCAATCACCCGGCCCGGCCCGGCCAACTCCCCGTCCGGGAAGACGTACCGGTCGATGAACGCCCCCGAACGGTGCGGCGCCCGGTTGTCCGCCCTGGTGATGCAGTGATTCAGCAGCCGCCCCTCCGGGCGCAGCCGGTCCCGCAGGAAGCCGAAGTAGCTCGGATAGTTGCGCACCCCGACGTGCTCGGTCAGCCCGATCGAGGAGACCACGTCGAACTGCTCGCGCGGCGCGTCGCGGTAGTCCAGGTGCCGCACCTCGGCCAGCTCGGAGAGCCCCTCCCGCTCGATCGCCGCCTGCGCCCACTGCGCCTGCGCCCGGGACAACGTCACCCCGAGCGCCCGCACGCCGTACTCGCGGGCGGCGTGCCGGACCATGCCGCCCCAGCCGCAGCCCACGTCCAACAGCCGCATCCCCGACCGCAGCGCGAGCTTGCCGGCCACCAGGTCGTACTTGCTCGCCTGCGCCTGCTCCAGGGTGTCCTCCGGGCTGCGGAACACCGCGCAGGTGTACGTCATCGACGGGCCGAGCACCTTCTCGTAGAAGGCGTTCGACACGTCGTAGTGGTGCAGGACGGCGTTGCTGTCGCGGCTTCGCGAGTGCCGCAGGCCGCCCAGGATCCGCTTCCAGCGCGGGAGCGCCTCCTGCGGCGGCGCCGGTGGCGGCACCAGCCGCTCCCAGCCCAGTCCCCGGGCCAACGCCAGCCCGTCGGTCAGCGCGGGCGGTCGTACCCGCACATCCTTGAGCACCCGCAACGCCTCGTACGGATCGCCCGGGTGCACCCCCTCCAGGTCCAGGTCCCCGCTGACGTAGGCCCGCGCCATGCCCAGGTCACCCGGGGCGGTGATCAGGTACGACAATCCTCGCTCGGACCGGATCGACAGGGTGATCCCGGCGTCCGTCGGGCCGATGGCGCTGCCGTCGTACCCACGCACCCGGACCGGCAGCGGGCCTGCGGTCAGCGCCCGGACGATGTCCGCCACGGTCGGGCCGATCCGCCGGCCCCCCGGGGGCGGCGTGGCGGGAGCGCCGGCCGCTCCCTGGCTTCGGTCGGTGAGGCTCATGCTCGTGCTACCGCCTTCTCGTACAGTCCGGTCAGCCGATGCGCCGGGTCGTACCGGTCCCGGACGACACGCCACGTGTCGCCACCGTAGAGCCGGTCGAAGGAATCCCGGTCGTAGTACGCGTCGGAGTAGAGCGACTTGTGCCCGCCCGCCTCCGACACCGCGCGCTCGATCTCCCGGTTGACGTCACCGTCGGTGGCGCCCTCGGCGATCGGCACGCTCCCCCAGAACCCGATGTTGACGTAGTCCTGTCCCGGCCGCATCGGGTACAGCGGCCAGGACCGGGCCGATCCGGTGCCCGACTGCGCACGCAGCCGCAGCGGGCACAACCACACCGGTGTCATGCCCACCCGGCGGGCGAACCAGTGCAGGAACTCGGCGGTGCGCTCCAGCGGGACCTCCACATCCTGCACGACCCGCTCGCGGGCCGGCTGGCCGCGCCACCGGTCGATCCGGCCGGCCACCCGGTGCCGGTGCTCCAGGCGCACGATGCGGTGGTAGACGTCGCTGCGTCGCCACCGGGCCGGCCACAGCCGCCGCACCACGGGATGTTGCGCGCCGAAGGCGGCGGAGCACCAGAACCAGTCGGTGTCCCAGCGCCACAGGTAGTCGTGGATGCTCAACGCGTCGTGCTGCCGTCGGCGCAGCGAGCGATAGTAAATGTCCTGGCCGGTGTAGTCGGAGACCGAAGGCACGTCGTAGACGAAGGTCGCCAGCACCAGGTACGCCTCGTCGATGCCGAACATCACCCCGTCCATCGCGTCGACGCTCAGCCCGGCCCAGGACCCGGTGGCGGCGATCTCGGCGATCGCGCGGCTCAACCCGGCCAGGTCGCCGAAGCGCAGGTTGCGCAGCGCCACGTGACGGCGGACCGGTTGCAGCTCGATGCGCAGCCGGGTGGCGTAGCCGAGGCTCCCCAGCGAGTTGGGGAAGGCGGCGAACAGGTCGGCGTGCTCGCCCTGCGGGCCGACGGTGACCACGTCCCCGGAGCCGGTGAGCACGTCCATCTCGGTCACCGACTCGTGCGGCAGGCCGTTGCGGAACGAGGTCGACTCGATGCCCAGCCCGGTCACCGCCCCACCCAGGGTGATGGTGCGCAACTGCGGCACCACCAGCGGCATCAGGCCGTGCGCGAGAGTCGCGTCGACCAGCCGTTCGTAGGTGCACATGCCCTGCACGTCGGCGGTGCGGGCGACCGGGTCGACGCCCAGCACACCGCCGAGCCCGCTGACGTCGAGCCCGGTCAGCGGGGCGTTACGCGGGCGGAACAGGTTGGAGGTGCGCTTGGCCAGCCGCACTGGCAGATCAGGTGGCACCGCCGCGTACGACCGTCGCAACTGGGCCACCGCCAGGTCATGATCACGCACGGCGCGCATGGGATCACCTTACGCGTCACGGCTGCCCGCGTGGGGACGTCCTCCCGGGGGCGGCTGGCTGGCGCCGGCCGTCGTGGGACAGGATGCCCGCATGTCGGAAACCGATGGACCGGGCAACGTCTACGGCACCCGCCGGGCCGGACCACGCCGCGACCCGCTGCTGATCGCGGCGCTGGCGGTCGGGCTGGTCGGCGTACTGGCCGGGGTGCTGTTCGCCACCGGGGTGCTCGGCGGCGGCGACCCGGCACCGGCACCGACAGTGGCCGCGCCCAGCCCGCCACCGGCGCCGCCGAGCCCGACCGGAAGCGAGCCGCAGCCGAGCACCACATCAGCCGAGCCGAGCCGGTCGCCCACCCCGAGCGCCGCCCCGGACGCGATCTCCGGCCCAAAGGTGTTCCGTGGCGTCGGCTCGGGCCGGTGCCTCGGCCTCGACGGCGACGGCGAGAAGGCCGTCGCCAAGCTGGCCGAGTGCAGCGGCGGACCGGAGCAGCAGTGGGTGATCACCGCCTTCGGCCCGGAGACGGTGACGCTGACCAACGCCGCGCACAACCAGTGCCTCGACGTCGAGGGCGGCAGCGGCGACGACGGCGCCCGGTTGCAGCAGTTCGGCTGCCACGGCGAGGCCAACCAGCAGTGGCGGCTCCAGCAGGTCGACGGCGCGACCCTGGTGGTGGCGGCCCACAGCCGCAAGTGCGCCCAGGCCCGCGACGGTGGCGCCGAACCCGGCACCGACATCGTCCAGGCGCCCTGCGACGGCAACCCGGCCCAGCGTTGGGCCTTGCAGTAAGTCGGCAACCCGCCCCGTCCCGGACCGGCGTCCGGATGTGCTCACGGTCGGCGAGTCGGCTGTGCGAGCTACCTAGCGGCGACCTCGGCGGGCCCGCAGGTAGTCGCTCACCACGTACTCGCCGAGGTCGTCGGCGTCCGGTGTGAAGACCCGACCACCGCTGCGCCGGGCGACCGCGTCGACGAAGCGGCGCAGCCCCGGGTCGTCACCGAGCATGAACACGTTCAGCGTCGCACCGTACCGGCCGAGCCGGTCCACCTCCCTGATCGTCGCCTCGACGGTCTCCGGCAGCGACGGCCAGTGGAACACCGCCTCGCCGTCGTCCGGGTCGAGATGGGCGGTCGGTTCCCCGTCGGTCACCACCAGCACCACCGGCTCGGCGTCCGGGTGCCGACGCAGGTGCCGACCGGCCAGTCGCAACGCGTGCTGGAGATTGGTGCCCTGCGTCATGTCCGGCTCGACCGCGGCCAGCTCCTGCTGGGTCAGCGTCGCCGCCAGCCGGCCGAACCCGATGATCTGCAACGCGTCCTGCGGGAACCGGGTGGCCATCAGGTGGGCCAGGGCCAGCCCCGTCTGCTTCATCGGCCCCCACCGCCCCTGAGAGATCATTGAGTACGACAGGTCGACGCAGAGCGCCACCGCCGCCGACGCCCGCCGCTCGGTCTCGACGACCTCGAAGTCCTCCACAGCCAGCTGCACCGGCACACCCGGGCCAGCCCGGGAGACCGCCCGGGTCAGCGTCCGCACCACGTCCAGCGGCTGCTCGTCGCCGTACGACCAGGGTCGGGAGGCGCCGCTGACCTCACCGGCCGCCCCGGCCGAACGCAGGTCGTGCCGACCCCGTGGGCCGGCGGTCAGCTCGGCAAAGACCTGCCGCAGCGCGGTGCCGCCGAGCCGGCGCAACGCCTTCGGGCTCAACGTCAGGCCCTCGGCGTCACGGGTCACCCAGCCCTGTCGACGCAGCTCACGCTCCAGCTCCCGCAGCCGGCGCACGTCGTCGGCGGCGTCGCGGCCCAGCGTCCGGGCGACCACGTCGACGTCGATGTCGTCCAGCGTCGCCCCCGGATGCGCCTGGCCCAACTGGTCCAGCAGGTCGTCCAGCTCGGCGACCTCGTCGAGCGCCCCGGCCGCCTCGCCGTAACCGAGCGGCTGGCCGCCCTGCATCCGCTCGCCACGCCCCCAGGGCAGCTCGGGCCGCAGTGCCCGCAGGTTCCCCTCCAGCGCGGCCAGCTCACCGGCGAGCCGGTCACCGAGCGACTCGCGCATCAGGCCGGCCAGCTCGTCGCGCTGCCGTTCCGACAGCGAGTTCAGCAGCCGCTGGCCGGCCGCCGACCGCCGGGCGAGCAGGTCGATCAGCTCATCGACGTCGCGCGGCCGTTCCGGGAAGAACTCGCCGTGCCGGCGCATGAACTCGGCGAACGCGTCGGTGGTGTCCTCCGTGCGGGCGTGCCGGGCCAGCAGCGCGTTCAGGTCCCGCATCATCTCGGCCACCCGCTCCTGCACCGCCGGGTCGGCCGTCAGCCGCGCCGAGTCGCGCAGCCCGGCGAAGCGCTGGCCGAGCACGTCCTCCCGCAGCCCGTCGAGAATCCGCTGGTAGGTCTGCCGGGCCTCGTCGCTGGCCCACTGGTAGCCGGCGAGTTCCCGCACCGCCTGCGCCGTGGAGCGGGGCAGGCTGCCCAGCACCGTCTCGGCGAACCGGGCCGCCTCGTCCTGGCGGCCGGCCAACTCGTCCCGCTCTGCGGCCAGCGCCTGGTCGAGCAGGGCGCGAGCCCGGGTCACCGCGCCATCCAGGTCACCTCGACGCAGCGCCTCCCGCCGCAGCCGGCGGGCGCGGGCGGTGAGCCCGTCCAACCCACCCCGCCCCTGCGGGCCCCGGCGCAGCAGCTCCCGCAGCGCGTCGCGCAGGCTGCCGCCGGTCAGCACCTCCGCGCCGACCTGGTCGACGGCGGCCTGCACGTCGTACGGCGGGGCCAGCGGGTCGGGGCCGCCGTGCCACTGCCCGTACCGGAACCGGTCGCCGGCCATGCTCAGTCCCGGCCGCCGTAGCGGGTGCGACCGGAGTCGGTCATGTCCTTGCCCAGCCGTCGGTTCAGGTGCAGCCCCTCCAGCACGAACTCGACGGCCGCCGCCGCCTGCCCGAGGCTGGGCGCGTCACCGATGCCGAGCCGTTCGAGCACCTTGGCCAGCCCGGGAACGGTGCCCACCTGGCGCAGCAGCTCGGCCGCCGGCACCAACTCGCCGGTTTCGATGGTCTTGCCGTCGTCGACCAGTGCGGTGAAGCCGGACAGGTCCAACCCGGCGAGCCGGGCCCGGAACGTCTCGGCGGTGGCGGTACGCAGCAGGTGACCGAGGATCTCTGTTTCCCGGCCCTCCTCGCCGCTCTCGAACTCCACCTTGCCGCGCAGCGTGGAGGTGACGGATACGGCGTCGCCCACCCGCGCCACCGGTGTCTGCACCTCGTGACCCTCGCGCGACGCGGCGAGCAGACCGGCCCGGCGCAGCGCGGCGGCGGCGACCGTCTCGGCGGCCGCGATGGCGAACCGGGCGGAGACACCCGAGCGCGGGTCCACCGACGGCGATCCGCGGACCGCGCGGGCGAACCGGGCGAGCACCTCCAGCACGTGCTCCGGAACCTCGGCGACCAGGTCGGCCTCCTGCCGGATCAGCTCCAGCTCCAGCTCCAGGTCGGTCGGGTAGTGGGTGCGGATCTCGGCGCCGAACCGGTCCTTGAGTGGGGTGATGATCCGGCCCCGGTTGGTGTAGTCCTCCGGGTTGGCGCTGACGACCAGGAGCAGGTCCAGCGGTAGGCGCAGCTGGTAGCCGCGGACCTGGATGTCCCGTTCCTCCAGTACGTTGAGCAGCGCCACCTGGATTCGCTCGGCCAGGTCCGGCAGCTCGTTGACCGCGAAGATGCCCCTGTTGGTGCGGGGCACCAGCCCGAAGTGGATCGTCTCGGGGTCACCGAGGACACGCCCCTGGGCCAGCCGGATCGGGTCGACGTCGCCGATCAGGTCGCCGACGCTGGTGTCCGGGGTGGCCAACTTCTCGCCGTACCGCATCGAGCGGTGCAGCCAGCCGACGGGCAGGTCGTCGCCGGCCTCGACGACCAGCGCCCGTGATGCCGGGGTGACCGGGTGCAGCGGATGCTCGTTGAGCACCGAATCGGCGATAACCGGGGTCCATTCGTCCAGCAATGTCACCAGCGACCGGATCAGCCGGGTTTTGCCCTGGCCCCGCTCGCCGAGCAACACCATGTCGTGCCCGGCGAGCAGCGCCCGCTCCACCTCGGGCAGCACGGTGTCGTCGTAGCCGACGATGCCGGCGAACCGTGGCCGGCCGTCGCGCAGGCGGGCCAGCAGGTTGTCGCGCAGCTCCCGCTTGACGGTGCGGTACGGGTGGCCGGCCGCACGCAGTGCGCCGAGCGTGGCCGGCAGGTCGGCCGGCGGCACCGGAGTTACCGGGAATGCAGTCACCCGCCCAACGCTAGCGCGCCGCCGCGGGTTTCAGAGACCGTCGGAGCACACCGGGTACGGTATCGCGTGTTGCGGGACACGGGGAAAGGAAGTGCCATGGTCTCCGTCGACCACGAGCCGTGGGAGTCGACCGACGCCACGCGCCTACGCGCCGCGCAGCGCGGCGAACTGGATGCCCGTTACGGCTGCGACGACCACGAGCCGGGGGCGCCACCCACCGCCGAAACCGTGAGCGTTTTCCTCGTCGCCCGCGACGCCCACGGCACCGCAGTGGGCTGCGGCGGCCTGCGATTCCTCGCACCCGGCCGCGCCGAGATCAAACGGATGTACGTCACCCAGGCGGCCCGGGGCACCGGCGTGGCGGTCGCCATCCTGCACGCCCTGGAGGACGAGGCCCGCGACGCCGGCGTACGCACCCTGGTGTTGGAGACCGGCACGGCTCAGCCCGACGCGATGCGCTTCTACGAGCGCGAGGGTTACCGGCGCATCGACAACTTCGGCCCCTACCTGGGCGAGCCACTGTCCGTCTGCCTTGCCCGAGACCTGCCGGAAATCTGAGGGCCGGCGCCAGCGGCGATCCGGAGCCCGCCGTGAGCAGCGGTAACACCGCGGCGTCGATTTACGGGCGGGACTTGAGGCGCAACGGAAGGTAGCGGTCAGCGACCGGCGCGGGCCTTGAGCATGCGGGGTAGCGCGGCCACTCCGGTGATCGGGCGGAACGCCCGCGCCGCGTTGACCAGAGCGGCGTACTCGTCCTCGGTCAGGTCGATCTCGGCGGCTGCGGCGTTGCGTTCCACCTGTTCCACGGTGGACGCGCCGGGGATGGCCACCACGTTCGGGTGGCGAAGCACGTACGCCAGGGCGATCTGGCTCGACGTGGCGTCGTGGGCGGCGGCCACCTGGCGCAACGTCTCGATCAGCGCCGTGCCGCGTTCCAGGTTCTCCGGCAGGAAGTACGGGTTGGCCCGTCGTACCGCGCCGGTCGGCGGGTGGTGCGCGTCGTACCGCCCGGAGAGAAACCCCTGCGCCAGCGGGCTGTAGGCGATGACCAGCCGGCCGGCCTGCTCCGCGTACGGCAGCAGATCCGCCTCCGGTTTGCGGTCGAGCATGCTGTAGCGGACCTGGTTGCTCAGCACCCGCCGACCCAACGCGGCCTCGGCCACCTGCCAGCGGCGCAGGCTGTAGTTGCTCACCCCGACCTCGCCGACCAAGCCGACGTCCTGCAACGCGCGCATGCCCAGCATGGTCCGGTGGTCGTTGATCACCGGGTTGGGCCGGTGCACCTGGTAGAGGTCGATGCCGCTGACGCCGAGCCGGGCCGCCGAGGCGACCGCACGTTGCTGCACCACGGACGCGACCGGCAGCAATGGGTAGATCTTGGTGGCCACGGCCACCTTGTCCCGGTCGGCTGCCAGAGCCGCGCCGAGAATCCGTTCGCTGCGGCCGAAGCCATAGAGCTCGGCGGTGTCGAAGACGGTGACGCCCAGCTCGACGGCCCGCCGGACGATCTGGGCCGCCAGCCGTTCGTAGTCAGGGCCGTAGCCCCACTCCCGCGAGCCGAACTGCCAGGTACCGAGGCCGATCTTGGACAGGCGTTTCGGGGTGTCGAGCCGCACGTAGCGCATGGCTCCGACCGTACCCGCAGCAGAGCACGACAGACGCCGATCCGCCGGGCGTTCGCGATGTCCGAGTGTCGCGGGACGCCCTCGGGCTAGGGTCATGATCGTGACCTACCTCGCCGACGACACACGCTACGACCAGATGACCTACCGGCGCAGCGGAGCCAGCGGGCTGCGGCTGCCGGCGATCTCACTCGGCCTGTGGCACAACTTCGGGCCGGACCGCCCCTTCGAGCGGCAGCGGGACATTGTCCGGCGCGCGTTCGACCTCGGCGTCACCCACTTCGACCTGGCCAACAACTACGGGCCGCCGCCCGGTGCCGCCGAGGAGAACTTCGGCCGGATGCTCGCCGGCGACCTCAGGCCGTACCGGGACGAACTGGTGATCTCCAGCAAGGCCGGCTACCTGATGTGGCCCGGCCCGTACGGCGAATGGGGTTCCCGTAAGAACCTCGTCTCCTCGTGCGACCAGTCGCTGCGTCGTCTCGGAGTGGAGTACGTCGACATCTTCTACAGCCACCGGTACGACCCGGACACGCCGCTGGAGGAGACGATGGGTGCCCTGGACGCCATCGTCCGCTCCGGCAAGGCCCTCTACGTCGGCATCTCCAACTACAACTCCGAGCAGACCCAGCGGGCCGCGGCGATCCTGCGCGACCTGGGTACGCCGCTGCTGATCAACCAGCCGGCGTACTCGATGTTCAACCGCTGGACCGAGGCCGACGGCCTGCTCGACACGCTGGAGCGGGTCGGTGCGGGCTGCATCGCGTACAGCCCGCTGGCCCAGGGTCTACTCACCGACCGCTACCTCGACGGCATCCCGGCCGACTCCCGGGCACGCACCAGCGTCTTCCTCTCCGAGAACGACGTAAGTGAGCGGCGACTGGGGACGATCCGCGCCCTGGCCGCGGTCGCCGAACGACGCGGGCAGTCCCTCGCGCAGCTCGCGCTCGGCTGGGCGTTGCGCGACCCCAGGATGACCAGCCTCATCATCGGCGCCAGCAGCGTGTCCCAACTGGAGACGAACGTCGCGGCCGTGCAGCACCTCGACCTGACCCCCGAGGATGTGGCCGAGATCGAGTCCCAGCTGACCTGACGATCTCGGTCCACCCCCTGAGAGTCGGCCCGGATCGACGGGCCGCAAGGCCCTGCCCCGGGCCGCCGCCCGGTCGTAGCGTGAGAGGTGGAGGTGGCCTGATGCGGGTGGCGGTGTTCAGCACGAAGCCCTACGACCGGGAGTTCCTTGCCGTGGCCAACGCCGCGGCAGGTCACGATCTGACGTTCCTGGACGCCCGGCTCACCACGCAGACCGCCCGGCTGGCCGAGGGGGCGGATGCCGTGTGCGTGTTCGTGAACGACGACCTGTGCGCCGAGGTGATCGGTCAACTCGCCGAGACCGGGGTACGGGTGGTGGCGCTGCGCTCGGCCGGGTTCAACAACGTCGCCGTCGCCGCCGCCCGCAAGCTGGGCCTGACCGTCGTACGGGTGCCCGAGTACTCTCCGCACGCTGTGGCCGAGCACACCACCGGCCTGATCCTCGCCCTCAATCGCAAGATCCATCGCGCCTACAACCGGGTACGGGAACACAACTTCGCCCTCACCGGCCTGCTCGGTTTCGACCTGCACGGCCGTACGGTCGGCATTGTCGGCACCGGCCGCATCGGCGTCTGCGTGGCCCAGATCCTGGCCGGCTTCGGGTGCCGAGTGCTCGCCAGCGACCCCTACCCGAGCGACTCGGCGATCACCGCCGGTGTCGAGTACGTACCGCTGGAGCGCCTGCTCGCCGAATCGCACATCGTCACCCTGCACTGCCCGCTCACGCCGGACACCCGGCATTTGATCAACGCCGAGCGGATCGCGCTCGTCCGGGCGGGCGTCATGCTGGTCAACACCGGCCGGGGAGCGCTGGTGGACACCCGGGCGGTGATCGAGGGGCTCAAGAGCGGCCAGATCGGCTACCTCGGCCTCGACGTCTACGAGGAGGAGAGTGACCTGTTCTTCGAGGACCGCTCCGAACGGGTCCTCGGCGACGACGACTTCGCCCGGCTCACCACCTTCCCCAACGTGCTGATCACCGGACACCAGGCGTTCTTCACCGAGGACGGCCTGCGCAACATCGCCACCACCACCATCGCCAACCTCACCGCCGTGGCGCAGGAAGGTCCTGACGGCGTCACCGGCCCGGCCCGCGTCTGCTGATCGGCGGTCGCGGGCCCGCCGCCGAGGAACCAGCGCTGGTTGGACCTGGTCTCCAGGACCTACTCAGGGCCCGGACTGCCGGTGAGCCCGCAGGCAGGAGGCCACCGGTCGAATGCAGCTTGCGCACTGGACCCGGCAAATCGACAAGGCCGAAGCATGTCGACGATGGCCAATGTTGCCGGAGTGGGTCCGAGCGTGTTGAGATGGCTTCATATCGCCGCAGCGCGGAGGCAACCGCGCTGAGCACGGCCCGCACGGGAGCATCGCAGTGCCGGCAGCGCGCCACCCTGGGCAGACGCCTGCGCATCGCCGGGCCACCTCCACGACGACGGGCACACTCCCGGGCAGATTCCCGTCCGCTGCTGCATGTCAACACACCTGAACCGGCGACGAGGTGAGAAACAACCATGAATTTCCGACAACGTGTCACGGGGTGGTACCGAAACCGCTTCGTGTGGATGGAGGTCGGCCTGCTCGCCGTGTCGATCGGCGCGGTCGCCCTGGTCACCTCGACCTACTCCACGACAGCATCGGCCGACCTACCAGCGCAGGTTCTCACCCAACTGCGCACCACCCTCGAACAAACAGACCCCGCGCTCCACCACCACGCCGGACACACCGCCGAACAAATCAGCACCGAGGAGGCGGAGAACCCACCGGTGATCTGTGGAGTCCACGCCTACGGCCACGAACCCGCCCAGGCCACCACGCTCGCCGATGTCCACACCATCTACGGCTTCCACCTCTGCGGGATCGCCGAGACCCAACGGCCGTGGGACTGGGCAGTCAAGCTCGCCGGACCACTGATCATGGACATGACCACGCAACCGCCGAACATCCAGGTCGTCGAGGCCACCGCCGAGATCAGCTATGTCGACCGCCTCCGCCAGATGCTCCCCCACAAGTACGCCGAACTCGCCCTCACCGAAGCCCTGGCCGCATCCGAAATGGCCGACCTGCGCCGCCGATACGACTCCGCCGCCGGACTCTGACGGGCCGGGCGGCCGACCGGGACACGGAGGAGAACCAGGTCTTGGCCGGCGCTCGTGCCCACTACGACCGGCGAATCGTAATCTGGCATCTGTCTGTTCAGGATGGTTGGGCAGGATGCCTGGGAGCAGGTGATCACCGCAGCTCGACCGGGTGGATCTCGTTCACCGGGCTGCAGCCCGACCAGTTCCGCAAGCTGGTCCGGCTGGTCGCCGAGCGTGGCGGTGACGGCATCGCCGACAGCCGGCCGGGCCGGCAATGGGCCCTCAACCTCGCCGACCGGGTACTGCTGGTGGCCACATACTGGCGCACGAACCTGACAATGCGCCAGATCGGCCGCTGTTCAGGGTGTCGCACTCCGCGGCGCACTGGGTCACCGACACCCTCGCCCCTCTGCTGGCCCTGGCGCCGGTGCGCAAGCACCCGGTCGAGCAGATCGCGATCGTCGACGGGACTCTGGTCCCACCCGTGATCACCGGCTGGCCGCCCAGAGCAAGAACTACCGCTATTTGAACGGGCGGCCGGTGATGGCCGACGGCGGCCACCGGGGCAACCCCGAGGTGATCGGGCCGTACCGCAATCAGGGCGGTCGCCGCCGATCTGCCCACTGCCAACCGCCCAAACTGCGACCAACACCATCGCACCCGAACGCACCCGAGTCACTCGCATCGACGCGGCGTCACGGGTGGAATTCGGAGCGCGGCACAGTCCGCCCCACACCGTTTCGGGCACCCCACACTCCAACTCGACCAGGCCAACCGCCAAGATCACAACGAAATGCCTGCTAAAGATCGGTGTCATGCGCGACCTGCCGCCGATCATCGAGCAGCAGTGTGGGGGGCGATCGTGTGAGCACACCGGTGAGCACAGTGATCAGAAAATCGGCATTGGTCGCTGACCAATGCCGATTGACCTGCATAAACAAGGTGGGCCGGAGGTACCACCATGCGAACCACACCGCCACGATCGCCGGTGACCCGCTACCGCTAACTTTGCCCAGCTCACGGGCCTCGGGCGGTGCCCGATGAACCCGGCCCGACCGGCCGAACCGCCGACGCGGTTCGCCGATGCGGAAGAGATCAACCCGTTCAAGCTCCTTCTCGATCTTCACGACCGTGCACTCGCTCGGACGGCGGGACGCGGCCGTGCGGATGCCGTCTTGGCAGAGCTGGCGTTGTCCGCCGCGGTGGTGTCCTGGTGGGCTCGCTGGCAACCCTCGGTGATCCACGCCGCACTGCGGGCGGGCGCGGATCTGGCGGACGTCGCCGACGCCACCGGCCTCGACGCGAGCGACGTCGTCCGACGGTGGTGGCGATGGGTCGATGTCCAGATGCGGCTGGACATTGGCGGACGCCCGTCCGTGGACCCCGCCGAAGTCCGGGCCATCGAGCGACGGCTCGGAAGGGGGTTGGTCCGATGACGCCGACCCGACTCGCCCGAGACGTGAGCACGGTGGCTGTGGCCGGGATTGCTGCCTGGTCGTCGTGGAGTCAAATGGTCGCCGTGGCGTTGAGGTTCGGTGAGCGTCCCGAGGTCGCCTACGTACTTCCGCTGTCGGTCGACGGGATGCTGGTCGTCGCGTCGGCGGCCATGGTCGAGGACAAACGCGCCGGCCGGACTGTGCGCTGGTCGGCCCGGACGGCGTTCGCGGTCGGGGTGGCGGCCAGCGTGGCGGCGAACATCGCCGCCGCCGAGCCAAGCCTCGGCGCGCGGATCGTGGCGGCATGGCCGGCGGTGGCGCTGCTGCTGGTCGTGGAGATGCTGACCAGAGCGCAGCCGGCCTCGGGCAACGACCACCGAGCGTCAGACACCGCCCAGCCGCCTGTCTCTGACGCTGCGTCTGCATCGCCACTGGTGTCGCTTCCGTTGGAGGTTGTGACCGAGATGAAGGAGGCGCAGTTGGCTGAGGCCGCCGACGGTCCGGCGACGAGCCAGGTGTCGGCGCCCCTCCGGCGGCGAACCTCACGACGCAAGCGGGTGACGGGACGCGCGGAGCGGACAGCAGACGTTTAGCCCGGCTGCGTGCCGAGCGGCCGCAGGCCAGTCCGGCGGAGTTGGCTCTGGCCGCCGGCGTGTCCGAACGTCATGTCCGACGCCTTGTGGCGGAGAAGCCTGAGGACGTACAGCCAGCAGAGAATTCCTTTTGATGGTGCTCATGAGCTATGGCGGCCTCCCGAGTCCGTTGCCCTATCTCGCTCCACGACATACGGCTCCGGGCTGCGACGGTCGGGACACGAAGAGTGGACCAAAGTCGCTACACTCCCCGGCTGTACCCAACGGCAACGGGGAGACGTGACGCGGTGCACAAAGCAAATCTGGGCGTGTTCGGCGTAAGCCTCGGCGTACTTGCCGCCACCATCGGCTGCGGAACCGCACCGGAGGCGCAACAGCCACCAGCCCAAGCGACAGCCAGCGCACCGAGCGAGCGGCCCACCTTTGACCCACCGCGCACATTCGACGTGTCCGACCCCATCCCGCTACCGGACAGCGCGTCACTGTCGAAGATCAACCTGGGTGGGCAACGCGTCGAGCCGCTACCCTTGTTACTCGACGGGAACCGACTCTGGATCTCGTCGGTGGACCGGCTGGAAATCGTTGACATCACCTCCGGCATGGTCACCGACACGCTGCGACCCGCACACGAGCCTGCACTGTCGCCGTCGACGCAGAACCCCTTCGTCGGCGGTAACCCCGCTCAACCGCCGATCCTGGCCGGAACCGGTGCGCAGCGCCGTGTGGTGACTGCCTTCGCCGCCACTGCGCCCGGTAAGGGCACGACACCGCCGCGCCCGGTTATCGAAATCCTCGCCGTTGACGCCGGGACCGGGCGTGAAGCTCAACGTATCGAGATCGAGCCCAGTGACGAAGATCAGCACGAGTTGACGCGGAAGCACCCGGTCGTCGTCGGCGCGTCCGGCCCCGTAGTCGTCGCCCAGGTCGGCACCGACACCGTCGCCGTGAATCTCGATGATCGACGCGAGATCTGGCGCCGTCCGGATTTCGCCCTCGGAGCCGTCGCTGGCAATGTGGCGGTCGGTACCGACGCCAAGGCCGCAGTCGCGCGTGCGCTCGCCATCGAAAGCGGCGCGGAGCGCTGGCGCACCGAGCCCGCAGGGACGATCACCATCAAGCCGGGCAGCGCGAAGATCGTGACCGCCACCGGCGCATCGCAAGGCCGCAAGCAGTTCTTCCGCCTCCTCGACGCCGCCACCGGCCGCATGCTGGACGAGTCAACGGCTACCAGCAGCACCGCCTACAACATCACCTGTCTCCACGACGGCCGCAGCGTCACCATCTGCCAGGACCAACGCCAGGACTGGGCGGGTGCCTTCGACGACAGCGGGAAGTGGCTCTGGGAACTACCCGACAAGGAGGCCAACCGCGTTGCCCCCACCGTCACGACCGCCTGGCACGGAGCCGTTTACGGCCGTACGGCGAACGGCCCCGTCATCCTCGACGCTCGCACCGGCGAGGACCGGGAGACGGCTCCCGGCCTCACACCGTGGCTCGTCAACGAACACGCCGCAGTCGCCAGCCCAGCGGATGCCAGCGGCGGGGTGAAGCTCTACCGCGCCACCGGCTGACTGGTGCACGACCTCAGCCAGCCGTAGGTACCGCAGCCCTCGATGCTGTGGCTCAGCAATCACCTTCGGTGGCCGTCAGTTTGTCTGTCCGGTCGGTAGGTGCCGACCGATGTAGCCGACATAGATTCGTCCGCTGTGCGCCGTATCGTCGTAGTAGTGCATGCGAGGGCTGATCATTGCGAACTGAGCGATCTTGAAATGCGCACCCATGAAGATCTCGCCCGCCGGAATGACGGAGACCGGCACGGGTAGCACCCGTTTCCTCCAGAACGCCGGGTTGGTTCGGACCTCCTCGCTCTCGTCACGGGCGTGTCGTCGCGTTGACCACTCGTGGCAGCCAGCCGGAGTGTTCTCCAGGAAGCCATGCACGTCCCGAGCCCAGCGCCCGTCTGCCTTCGCCGCTGCATAGTCCTGGAGCACCAACAACGCGTCCCAGGTCTTCGAAGCCCAGGCGCCCAGGGGGTCGTTGCTGTCGAGTTCCTCGGCGCAGTCAGGATCGCCCGTGAACACGACGTGCTGGAGTCTTGGCAGCCAACGGAGCAACTCACCAAAGCTGTCCGGCCGGGAGACATCCGCTTCCGATGGCTGTGCCGTCCAGGCCACCTCTGCTTGCCCCATAGAGGCGAGCCGGTGGCGCAGCGTCCGTTCGGTCTCCGCGGACCGGGTCAGGCGTTCAACCGCGTCGCGGTTCTCGATCTGCTCATCATCCAGCTGCCATTTGACGTCGTGATACGCCTTCTGTGTCTCATCGAGTTCGGCCTGGAGCTGCGCGAGTCGGGCTGCGATGTCTTTCTGCGCCTCCTGCGATGACCGACCGACCTCGATCAGACGCACGATCTCGTCGATCCGGTCGACGGTCAGGTCATCGACCCCTACCTTGATCTTCAGGTAGTCCAGCAACATGCCTTGCTGCGCGCTGGCGTCATCTTGTCGGCGATCACTCTCTCGCGTCTCGACGGCCGCTGCCTGGGGCTGCGACGGAACGAGCGATGGCCGCTTCGAACTGACGTCGCCGAGTCGGTGCACCAACATGTCGTCGGCGATACGTTCCAGCATCCGGTGTACCCGCGCCACCGATGCCGGTAGTGGCTGTTCGAGAGCCTGAAGTTGGGCATTGGAGGCGAGGACCCGCGCGAGCCGGGGCTGTTCGTTGTCGTCGGCGATCCGCTCGGCGCTCAGCACCCGGTGCCGCAGCCCGTCGACGACGGAGTCCGGTTGCACCTGGGAGCGATAGGTACGAAGCCGGCCGGGCAGTACGGCGTGGGCCTGGCCGAGCCGGTCATTGAGCAACTGTGTGGCCTCCCCGTCCAGCACGTAGCACGAGGCCATGCCGTTGGTAAACCCAGTCAGATTGGCGATCCGGTTAGTCCATGGGACTGACGGCAGCGAGTCGTCGTTGCCTGCGACGAAGACAACACCTCGTCGGTCGGTGTCGATGAGGGCTCGGTGGACCTCGTCGACTTCGTCGCCGCGGATGACGATTGGTCGCGTCGTCAGGCGTGCGGCACCGTCCCAGGCATCGATGATTTCGAGCATGGGGGCGAGAAAGCGGGGGGTGCCTGCGAGGCGGGGGCGGCTGCGTGGGTCCTCGCTGTCGGGGTCGGGGGATTCGATGTCGATCCAGGCCCAAGCCGCCCGCTCTCTCGCGTTGGGCGAGTGTACGGTCAGTTGGATGATCCACTGCCCGTCTGGCTTCGTTTCGACGATCCGTACGCGCGTTGACGTCGACCCATCCTGCCCCTCGTGCTGCAGTAGGAGGGCCCTGACGTTGTCGCCGATGGTCGTCCACCGATTCTCATGAAGCGCGGACGGATCCCAGCCCTTGGGTCCCGCGATCCAGCGGTCGAGTTGTTCCCGTACCAGTGGCTGCAGATGGTTCCGTTCGCGGTGGGTCGTGAACACAGACCTGAAACCGAGCATTGCGCCGTCCCGAGGGGTTACAGGCGTGAGGGCTGCGCCGAACGCGTCGCCGCACTCGCTCGATGCGGCCCCGCTGACCTCCGTCTGCTACTCCAGCACCTGGTCTTGGTTCGGAAGCTGGAGTAGCAGCGGCGGTGTCGAGGTCGGCATCTGGACAAGGAGAGGTCAATCCGCTTGCTTGCTGGTCACCGAGATGAGCTGTTGATCATGGTGCGGATTCCAGGTCATTGAGGAGCGCGTGTACAGGTGCCCAGCACATCCGCACCGTGTCCAGATCGGGCACGAGCCCGTAGTCGATCTGGTGACGAGGGTGCACGAAGTTGCGGTAGTCCCGGACCTTCTCCATGAAGTCCTTGGCGTCGGTCTGGACCCACTTCTGTCGGTGCGCGTACTCGAGGAGCAGGTGAAGGCCCGCTCGTTCGGCCCGAACCCGTCGGCCGTTCCGGTCGACCAGGCCGCTCCTGCGCACGGTCTCGTCGCGGTCAGTCACCACGACGTGCAGCAGGCCTTCTACGAAGCTGCCGATGCCGATGATCGCCAGTGCGTAGGCTCCGTTGTTCTGGCAGATCGACGCTTCGTCGGCGCGGGCCATGAGGATGTCGGTCGCCTTGCTGTTGGGGGATAGTCGTCGCACCCGCTCGTGGAGGTCCGGCGGCGGCCCGTACAGGGGAACGTCGCCGTTCTGGCTGAGCTGACCGAGCACGGGCCGCCCGCCGACGTAGGTGATGGTGAGCTGCTCCGGCGCCAGGATCCGGTTCAGCTCTTGCGCGATCGGTTCGGCGGCCTCGACGCCACCGTCGTACTCCAGCGGATCACCGATGCGACAGAGCAGCCGGTCGAGGGCGGCGGCATCATCGGCATGGCAATTCAGTACTTCAGTCAGCCAGGGGATCCGCGGAGAGCCGTCGTACTGCGGATCGCCAGGCCACCGGACCCGGTGCAGGAACCGCTCGACCTGCGTACCGGTCCGCTCGTAGGGACCATCGACGTCGCAGATCAGGCGGGCGACGCGTTCCAGAGTGAGCGGGTCGAGGGCAATCATCGGGACACCTCCCGGTCGGCGCGCTGCTGCGCGATGTCGAGTGCTTCGGTCAGGCGCTGGAGGATGATTGAGCCGCGCTTGCGGAAGCCGAGCTCAGTCATGGCCTCCTGGAGGCGCTCATCCCGATCACGCTGAAGCTGGTCGCTCACAAGCCAGGTGCAGATCTGTACCAACTGTTCCCGCGTGTATTCGGTGATCCGCAGACCGATCGGCACGTCGGGGCGGGGGCCACGGCGGGTCGCTGGCGGAGACGGTGGCTGAGCGGGCCGGCGTGCCGGCGGTACGGGATGGCTCCTCGCGGCGTGGTCGGCGCGGTCGACCGCCTGCTTCCAGCGGGCGATGAGTCGGGCTGTCTGGCCTGCCGGATCCACGTACCAGTCGGTCGACCAGATGCGGTGGAACTCCCACCCGAGGCGCTCGAGGTGTTGCTGGCGCAGCCGGTCCCGATCCCGGGCGCTGTGTGCCTGGTGGTACGAGTGACCGTCGGTCTCCACAGCAAGGACCATGCGGCCGGGCTGGTCTGGGTGGGCGAGGGCCAGGTCGATGCGATAGCCGGAGACGCCCCACTGCGGCACGGCGTTGATGCCCTGCTGCTGGAGAGCCTTCAGGACGCTGCGTTCGAGGCCGTTGAGCTCGACCCCGGTGTGCTGTCGCGCGCCCAGGTCGCCGCCGAGGTCGACGAACTCCAGGTAGCGGCGGAGCAGTTCGGGCCCGCGGTTCCGTGTCGCTGCGGTCTGGTTCGGGTCCATGTCGTGGTGAGAGAAGGCGCTCACCACGGTCATCCGACTCCGCGCTCGGGTAACCGCGACGTTGAGGCGCCGCTCACCACCCTCCTGGTTGAGCGGTCCAAAGCGCAGCGGAAGTCGACCGTCTCTGGTCTTGGCGTAGCCGATACTCAGGATGATGGCGTCCCGCTCGTCGCCCTGGACGTTCTCCAGACTCTTGATGAAGAACCGCTGGCTCGCGGCCCGGTCCTGGGAGAAGAAGTCGTCGAGGTGCTCATGCTCTCGGCGTCGGCTGCGCAGGGTCGCCTCGATCCGCAGGGCGTGCTTCTGCCCCATCGTGATGACGCCGAGGCTCTCATTCGGTCGCTGCTCGGCATGCTCGAGAATCAGCTCGACCGCCCGGTTCACCTCCTCCGTAGATGAGCCGCCCTGCCCGGGAGCGACACGGCCATCCACCGTCTCCAAGCACAGCGGGCTGTCGACCTGCACGCCGGGGAACGTAACGAGGGACCGGTTGTAGATCTCGACGTTCGAGAACGCGATCAGGCGCTCGTCTCGGCTGCGGTAATGCCAGGTCAAGCGGTACCGGTCCGAGATGAGGCCACCGAGGACGTCAAGAACGGACTCGTAGTCCTCAAGGCTCTCGTCGCCGAGATCATCGTCTTCGCCAGCCGGGCTCTGCTGAACGAGGCGCCGGAAGAACGGCGTGGGTGGGAGCTGCTTCGGGTCGCCGGCCACTACGAGCTGGGTGCCACGCATGATCGAGGCGACCGCGTCGTGCGGCTCGATCTGGCTCGCCTCATCAAAGATCACCACGTCGAACGACCGTTCGGGCGGCAGGATGCGGCTGACCACCAGTGGCGACATGGCCCAGCACGGGAACGCGGCGAGGAGCACCTCCGGTGCGCTGCTGAGCAGCTTCCGGAGAGAGAGGTGCCGGCTCTTCTTGGCCGCCTCCCGCCGGACGAGGCCGTTCTGGTCGGGATAGGCGTCTCGGGTCTTCCGCAGGTTCACTGCCACATTGCGGCGCACGTGCCGGGCGGCCATCTCGATGTGCCGGCTGTCCGCAGCGCGGAAGTCCTGTACCACCGTGGCATGCTGCTGCCCGACGAACTGACCGAGGTACGGGACCCGCATGCGCATCTCGTCGAGGACCACCTGCAACCAGGAGCGCAACAGGGTGTCGGCTGCCTCATCGCTCGAAACCTGCCGGGTGGCCAGGTCATCGAGCATGTGGCCCAGGCCCAACGAGCGGAACAGCTGCTGCTGTTTGTTCAGGTCAGGCATCAAGAACAACGTCTCGCGGTCGGCATTCAACTCGGCGAGCGTGTTGGCTGCGATGGTGGTGGTTCCACGCTCAAGGCCGTCGATCCGGGCACACGCCGCCACCGCGGCGAGGTGGTTACGCACCTGCGTGAAGGACGACATGCACAGGTCGGCGCCCGCCAGCGCAGTGGGTGCGCTGTCCTGACGGCTGAGCTTCCGCCACCGCTCACGCTGATCCGCCGCGGCGACCAAGCCCTGATACATCTCGGAGCGGTTCTTGGGAGGGGCCGGACAGATCCGTCGCAGTTCGCGGCGCAGCTGGAACCGGCGGAAGATGCCGAGCGGCTCCGGCCGGCGCGGCCGGGATCGCCCTGGTGCTGTGGCGTAGACGAAGTCGTCCAGATCCGGGCCGAAGACCTGCTCGCCGTAGCTGGCGATGGTGCGGTCGACCTCGCTGAGCAGGTCGAACAGGTCCCTCCACGCAGCGAGGTCGTCGGGTACGTCCAGCCCCGCGCGGTCGACCAAGTCCCGGATCTGGCGCTGCGCGCCCTGCAGGGCACCGGCCGCGAGTTCGTCGAGATGCACCAGCACCTTGCCGACATCGTCTGGGGTGCGGATAGCGGCCTTCGCCCACGGCGACTCCCCGCGCCAGATCCTCAGGCCGCCACGATCCACGAACGTCCGAAGGTCCTCCCGCGCGGACTCAAGCCTCGATCGGTCGAGGTTCCGCAGCTCGGACGCGCGCAGGTTGTAGCCGCTGACATCGAGAGTCGGAAGCGCGAGGAGCTGCTCGATGACCTGAAAAGCGCTCACCCCCCAGGGCTGCCGTACTTCGTGCAGCTCGGCCGGGTGCCGTTTCGCCGCGGCCCGGCGGCTGTGCAGGCGGCGATGCAACTCGTCGGTGTCGACGGGTGGTTCAGCGCCGGCTTGGGTGAGGACATTGGCGATGCGCTGGGCGACCTGTCGCTTGCTGATCTTGCGGTCGTGCAGGTCGAACACCAGGTTGTCGAGCCCGACGTCGCCAAGGCGGTTCATCACCGCTTCGATGGCAGCCCGCTTCTCGGAGACGAACAGCACGCTGCGACCCATCGCGGCCATGTACGCGATGATGTTCGCGATCGTCTGGCTCTTCCCCGTGCCGGGTGGACCCTCGATGACCACATGTCGGCCGGACAGCACCGCGTCGATCGCCGACTGCTGAGACGAGTCCGCGTCGTGGACCAGGAACTCCTTGGCCGGATCGATCCGATCGGCACTGGAGCTGGACTCCTGGGCTTGCTCCGTGCGCAACTGTTGCCGAGCGTCGCGGTCGCCCGCCATTGCGCCGATCACCGGATGTGAAGCCAGCAGCTCGGCTGAATTGCGCAGGTCCTTGACCATGGCGAGCTTGTCGAAGCTGAAGACGCCGGCAACCACCGCGGGCTCGAGCCGGAGAGACAGGCCGCTGGGAGCTACTGCCTCGGCGATCAGCTGGTAGGCGGCGCTCAGCTGCTGGTCTGGGTCAGCGATCTCGGACAGCATCGCGCTCAGCTTCTCGCCCAAGGCGCTGATGTCCGCCTCCACGCCGTACTGCCGCTCCAGCGCGTACAGGAGAACGGGATTGATCTCAGGTGACTCTGACAGCTCCAGCGTGAAGTCATTCTCGGTCGCCGTCCTGCTGTCCAGCGCAAGCTGCTGCAGAATCAGCGGCGCCCGCAGCGGTTGCATCGGCACGGACCCGCGGGTGTACGGACCGACCATGCAGAGCAGACCGCGGGTCACCCAACCGGCCTGGATGCCCTGCTCCTCCTCCAGCTCGACCAGCTTCCGGCGGAGACTGCGGGCAGTGTTGCAGGCGGTGTTGTGCCGGTCTTGGTCCGGGAACAGCGTCCGTAGGCGAACCTTCTGTCCTCGGAGCAGATCGGCGACCACGTCAGCAGCCGCCTCGGCGAGATCGAGGGTGGTGGTCTGTCGCTCCTTGAAGTAGAGCAGCGTGTTGCGCGGGCCGAAGTCGATCAGTTGGTCTGCCCACCGGCCGGCGGCCTGTTGAACGAGGTGGAGCACATCCGGTTGGGTCAACAGCATCTCGTCTCCAAGTCAGTCGACGTACACCAGTGCTGATCCGCCGGGCCGTCGGCCCGAGGCAAAGCCCTCCAGGATAGGGCGCATGACACGTTCATCTATGCATCAGATTTCCGACACCGACGTCATTGGAACGACGCCACTCAGTAACCTCCACTCCCTTGCCTGGAGTGCCGCCGCGCCTCGTCGGCACATCGAGCAGGCCGAGATGTTGCAGTGCCGGGGCGCGACTTGGCGCGGCTGAAGGCCAACTCGAACGGGCGCTGCGTGGCGAGGGAGAGGCCGTAGCGCGGGCGATCCTCGTCGGGACGTGGCCTTTGATGCATCGATGGGGGAAGTCGAGGTCAGCGGGAGACGGCGGCCGGCGGCTTCGGCGGCTCGTGTCCGCGAAGAAAGTTGGTGGCATCGACGGTGGCACTGACCAGGGCGCACGTTGTTGCGGTGAGGGCGAGCCAGAAGGTCACGGTGCTCTTCCAGTCCTCGGCGATCTTCACGGTCACCACTTCGGTGACCTCGGTAGCCTCGGTAGACCGGCTTCGCCGATTGCTCGGGTCAGGCTGACGACGCCAGCCGAAGCGGGCGAAGAACTTGGCCCAGGTGTGGTTCGACCGGCCGCAGCCGAAGATCACTCCGTTGACCTTCCGTCCGCACCGGCTGCCGTTCTGGGTGGTCACGCCGCACGTCGCCGGCGCCTTCACGGCGAGCAGCCAGGCCGGGATTGCGATCGCGATCGACGCCGACCAGGCAAGGCTGATGAGGTCGAGCGTGACGAGGTAGTAGACGACGCCGACGATGGCCAACGCCTCAACGCCGAGGATCAGCATGGCCTGATCTCGCTTCAGCATCTGGGAACCTCCGAGTGGTCAAGGAGCGCGACGATGTCGACGAGTTCGGTACGGAGCCGGGTCAGCTCGGCTGCGGTGACGCCGAGTTCGTAGTGGTGGTGGTGACCGGCGCGGGACAGCGCCCACCACAGGTAGCTGGCCCGGCGCCCAAGGTCGGGGCCGGCGTAGTGGGCGAGCAGCAGCAGCTTCGGCCGCTGCACCCGGGTCCGTCCGATCTCGGGGCAGACGCGAGCCCAGTACCGGTCCATCGCTGCTTCCAGCTCGTGGCGAAGCAGCCACGCGCACGCACGGGGCCAGGCTCCACGGGTGCCTCGGATGACGCTGCTGAGCATCCGGTCGGCGGTGGCGAGGTACAGCGACGTCGTCATCGCAACCGCCCCACGAGCGCAGCGGTATTGGCGACCATCGCCCGGACGGGCATGCTCCGGTGGCCGTGGACCGCATCCGCCACCGCTTTGACCGTCCGGGTGGCCTGCGCGCCGTAGTCACGGTCGAGACGAGCGAAGAGCTCCGGTCGGGGTACGAGGCGGCCGAAGAGCCCGAGGCTGAGCCGGTCCTTGACGGTGTGCGCCCGGCTGAGCCCTTCCTGGATCTGCTGGTAGGGCGTGCCGCGCCGATGCTCGGCGGCCCGGTAGCGATCCATACTCACCGACTCGATCGCGGACCGGCAGAACCCGGCGACCATCAGGTACTTCGCCTCGTCCGCGATGTCCGCGGCGACCAGAGCGCGGGCATCGTCGAGGTAACGGTCCGCTGGGTCGCAGACCTTGCGGACCTCGACGATCGAGCCCTGGCGGCGAGTGACCTCCCGGACGTCGGCCTCGATGTCGAGGCGGCGGATCGCTTCCGGCAGCCGGTCGTCGTGGGTGAACACGATGACCTGCCGGGTCAGGGCGACCTCCCGCAACACCTCGGCCAAGCCGTCGATCTTGGTGGGATCCATGCTCTGCACCGGGTCGTCGATGATCACGAATCGGTACGGGCTGGTGTCGGCGCAGGCACGGGGCAGGAAGACCGCGAGGCCGAGGGCGTGCAGCTCACCCTGGCTCATCACCGCGAGCGCGCTGGTCTCGACGCCGTCGGCGGCTACGGGGAACAGGACCCGGCGGGTGTTGTTCACCCCTTCCATCCGCAGCCGGCGCAGCTCGACGTTGCTCTCCTGCCGCAGCTTCTGCCAGATCCAGTCCGACTGCGCGGCGAAGCTGCCCAGTCGGTCGGCACGGATCGCCTTCTCGGCGGTATCGAGAGCCGCACGAGCCTTGGTGAGCAGAGCCAGGGCCGGCGCCTCGGCGCGGACCATGGCCGCGGCGTCGACCCACCGGCGGATCGCGGCGCCGGGCTCGCGCCAGGCGTCGTGACGCTGGGCGAGCCAGCCGGCCGCCGCCTTCACGAGGGTGGTGTGCGCCGCGACGACACTGTCCCAGGAGAGCCGATCGGGGCCGAGGCCGGCGAGAGCTTCGCGCATCGCCGCGCTCTCGCCGGGGATGTAGGGCGCCAGCGTGGCAGCGGCCGGTTCCAGCAGCCGGTGGATGTCGCCGAGCAGCCCATCGACCGTACGCCGGGCGTGCGCGTGAGCCTGCTGGGCCGCGCGTGCCGCCGCAGCGACCGCGGCCATCCTCGCGAGTTCCTCCTCGGCCTGCGTACGCCAGTCCTGGTCCAAGGTCCCGACGCGACACACCGGGCAAGGGCCGCTCCCACGAGCGTGGTGCAAATCGAGCGCGGCCCGCAGCAGCCGGGCGCTCCGATCCGCAGCGCCGCTGTCGGTCGCGGTCGTCTCCCGCATCGCCGCCGCGGACTCGGCGAGGGCGACCAGCGCCCCACCGAGGTCGGGCAAGTCCTGCTCGGCGAGTCGCCGGGCGGCTGCCGCTGCAGGTTCCTCCGACGTGGCGGTGTCGATGCAGGCGAGGTCGGCCAGCAGGGTCAGGTTTGCGCGGAGCGGACGGGCACCGAGCGCGCTCAGGGCGTCGCGGGCGCGGTCGTCGTCGATCTCACCGAGCTGTTCGCGCAGCTCGGTGAAGGCCGCCTTCAGCGCCTTGGCACGGTAGTCGTAGACCTTACGCCGCTGCTGCAGCCGGGCGTCGGTGTCGCGCAGCGGGCTCAGGCCGAGGATCGGCGCGATCGCGTCGTACAGCTCGGCCGGCTTCGCGGTGATGACCCGTTCGAGGTCGCGGGCGGACAGGAACGGCCGGTACCTGGCGGCCTGACCAACCCACTGCGGCACCTGACCGGGCGACATCGCGGCGCCGCCCGTGGTCGTGGTGACCGTCGCGGAGGTCAGATCGGTGGCCCCGGCCGGCCAGGTGCGGTGGGTCGTCACCTGCTGGCCGGAGTCGAGCCGAAGGCTGAGGCGGATCTCCGATGCGCCATCGTGGTGCAGGTTCCGCCAGCCCTCGCGGAAAGCCGGCGGACGCTGCGCCCAGCGCAGGGAGTCCTCGGTCAGCGCGTACTCGACGGCCTCGGCGATGCTGGACTTCCCGGAGCCGTTGCGGCCCACGAACACGGTCAGCCCGGTCTTGGGCAGCCGCCCGACCGTGACCTGCTGGCCGATCCCGCGGAAGCCGGCAACCCGGACCTCTTCCAGCAATGCCTGCGGCGTTGCACCGCCCGCCTCACCCAACTCGGGCGACGGCGGAAGGGCCTCACCTCGCAGTACGTCATCGAGAACCTGCTCGCCGTGAAAGGCGGCAAGAACCAGGTCGCTGACCGGGCCGGGCACCTGGAACCGCTGAAGGCGGTCAGTGAGCTCCTGGTAGAGCGTGAGCGTGTCGTTCATCAGACCCCCTGATGTCGTTGGCGCATCGAGGGAACCGCAGATTGGTCGCTTACACTGCCCTACACACTGTTATCCCGGGATAACAGATTGACCTTGTTTTCTGAGGATCCAGGACTCGTACTGTGACCGCTAGAGCGAGGAGGTGAGCCATGGAGGCGGAGTTGATGTCGCAGCGCGAGATCGCGCAGCTCGCGCGGGTCAAAAAGCCTGCGGTCACCACTTGGCGCCGGCGGCACTCGGACTTCCCTCAACCCGTGCCGGGCAACCACGGCCAACCTCTCTTTCCTGCAGACGCTGTCGTGGCCTGGCTACTCCGGACCGGGCTCGGCCACGCCGACCCGGACACCCTGCGCGCCGAGCGGTCCATGCACACCCTGGCGGCGTACGCCCGGCGGCACGGCGGCCGACGCACGATCGTCGTCCTCGCCGCCGCGCTCTGCCTCCGCCACCTCACCGGCCAGGCACTGCCAGCCGATCCTCTGCCGCTGGCTCAGCGCCTCGATCCCGATGACGAGTTTCTGCTGCACGAGCTGGCTGACGCCCCGGAACTGACCGGGCTCGCCCAACTGGTCGAGCAACTGATCGAGGGAGCCTTCGACCCGTGGCATTGCTGTCAGTTCCTGCTCAGCTCCGCCAACCGCCTCGGCTGGCCCGAGCTGACAGCGGATGCGCTCACTCCAGAGACGGTGGCCCTGATTCGTCGGGTGGCCGACGCGCCGACCCGGCTGCAGGCCCACGGTGCCCTTACCATCGCCGACGGCAACGCGGGCGCAGGTGACCTACTTACAGCGCTGATAACCGACCAGGACCGCGACAATCTGCGAGTCAACGCGTTCGTCGCCGACGAGGAACTCGCCCGCCTGGTGCGTCGGCAGCTACTCCTCGCCGAGTTGCCCGAGTTCCAGTTCGACGTGCGCGCCGATGAGCTCAACGAGGAGTTCGCCGACCCGGACCTCATCGTCACCCGGCTCCCCTACCAACCGGCGGAGAGCCGAGAAGCCCTCGCCGACCTCGACCGGGTCGAAGCGATCGCCGATCTGCTCGGTCCGGGCCGCACGGCCATCGTCGTCGGTCCCGCCAGCAGCCTCGTCGACCAACTACGGGACGGGCCAGCGGCGTTTCGCCGGTCCGCGCTGCTGAGCAGCGGCATCGTCGAGGCGATTGTGCAACTGCCGGGCGGCGTCTACCCGGCCAGACCAGGCCATCCCGCCGCTCTGTGGCTGCTGACCCGCGACCCGATCCCCACTACCAAGGGCCGCGTGCTACTCGTCGACCTCAGCGGTCACGCGCTTGACCAATCCACTGTCGAGTCCGCAGCCGAGGACATCCTCCTCTGGCGCGCAGAGGGGCACCGCAGCGACGGCCACGACCCGCGCACCGGCCGAGTCGTCCCGCTGGACAGCCTCAACCTGCGTCGGGGTGCGGCGCTCCGACCGCCGGGTCCGGCGTCGGTCACCCTGCGCGCCCGGCTGGCCGCCGACCGCCCCGCGCTCGTCGGCGAGGTCGAGCGCCGTCTCACCGACGCTGAGCAAGAGGCCATCCGATACGCGAAGGAGCACGGTTTCCTGAACACCGGAGCGGTACAGCGTGACGGGATCAGGCCGAATGAGCTTTCCTGTGAGGCGCTACGAACGGCTCGCCGGGTCCGCCCCCTCACCGGACACCGCTTGAACCCTGAGCATGTCGGACCGCAAGGTCACCATCGGGTAATCGGCGCGGCAGAGGTACTCGCGCAGTCGTCCGAGCGCTGGATGGACCGGCTCACCCTCGCTGCGGGGTACCCGCAGGTCGCCCTTACCGAACCGGGCGACCTCGTGGTCACCAACGTCCCTCGGTTCGGGGTTCTCCTCGATACCGACGGCTTTTCGGTGATCGAGTTTCCGGCCAGCGGCCTGCGTATCTCCCCGGGCGACCCGCTCACTCCTCGTGTGCTGGCGGCACTTCTGGGCACTGCCCGCAACATGGCACGTAGTCCTGGTGCAGTGCGGGGCCCGCGGCTGTGGGATGCCACGATCCCTGACCTGGCCCGTGACGAGGCAGCCAGCCTGGACGAAGTGCTTCGCCGTCTGGACGAACGCGAGCATCTACTGCAGCGGCAGGCCGACCTTCTGGCGAAGTTGCGCGAACTCATCGTGACCGGGTTCACCGACGGCACCCTCACGACTTTGTACGGTACGAACTCCTGAACGAGAGAACGGAACACACAGTGCCCCCACGTAAACGCGCCAACGGACAGGCCGAACTGTTCGGCGTGTCCAGCACCAAGCAGATTCAGGACATCCTGTGGAAGGCCGCCGACAAGCTGCGCGGCTCCATGGACGCCGCACAGTACAAGGAGTTCGTCCTCGGCCTGGTCTTCCTCAAGTACGTCTCCGACGCGTTCGCCGAACGCCGCGCCCAGATCAAGGACAGCCTCTCCGACATCCCGGAGAACCGCCGCGCCCAGTTCCTCGACGATCGCGACGAGTACGCCAGCGCGAACGTCTTCTGGGTGCCGGAGACCGCCCGCTGGGACTACCTGGTGGAGAACGCTCCCAGCGGCGTCGGCGAACTGCTCGACAACGCCATGGACGCGATCATGCAGGAGAACCGGGCGCTGACCGGCGTCCTCCCGAAGATCTTCAATCGGGACAACGTCGACCAGAAGCGGTTGAAGGAACTCGTCGATCTGATCAGCGACGCCCGCTTCACCGGCCATGGCGACCGGAAGGCACAGGACGTTCTCGGTGAGGTGTACGAGTACTTCCTGGAACGCTTCGCCCGAGCCGAGGGCAAGCGGGCCGGCGAGTTCTACACCCCGTCCAGCGTGGTGCGGGTTCTTGTAGAGGTGCTGGAGCCCTACGAGGGCCGGGTCTACGACCCGTGCTGCGGATCGGGCGGCATGTTCGTGCAGTCGAAGAAGTTCGTCGAGGCCCGCGCTGGCCGCGACCACACCAACGACATCGCGATCTACGGCCAGGAAGCCAACGAGCGCACCTGGCGGCTGGCGAAGATGAACCTCGCCATCCACGGCATGGACCCGGTCGGCATCGGCGACCGTTGGGCCGACACATTCGCCGACGACAAACACCCAGACCGGCGGGCCGATTTCATCATGGCGAACCCGCCGTTCAACATGAGCGACTGGGCGCGGAAGGTGGGTGACCCGCGCTGGCGCTATGGGACGCCGCCGCAGAGCAACGCCAACTACGCCTGGCTTCAGCACATCCTCTTCAAGCTCGGTGACCGGGGCAGTGCCGGCGTCGTCCTCGCCAACGGCTCGATGTCCTCTAAGCAGTCCGGCGAAGGCGAGATCCGGCGCGCGATGGTTGAAGCCGACCTCGTGGCCTGCATGGTCGCTCTCCCACCGAACTTGTTCCGCACCACCGCTATTCCGGCCTGCCTCTGGTTCCTGACCAAAGACAAGACCCCGCAGGGCGCGAAGGCACTGACCGACCGGCGCGGCGAGATCCTCTTCATCAACGCCAACGCCCTCGGCACCATGGTCGACCGCACCGAACGCATCCTCACCGACGACGACATCGCCAAGATCGCCCACACCTACCAAGCCTGGCGCGGAACCAGGTCCGCGAAGACCAAGGGCCAGACGTACGAGAACGTCCCCGGCTTCTGTTACTCGGCGAAGCTCGACGAGGTAGCCGCCAACGACTACGTCCTCACCCCTACCCGCTACGTGGGCGCTGCGAAAGCCGAAGAGGACCCGGACGCCGAGCCGCTCGCAGACCGCATCGAACGCCTCACCAAGGAGCTGTACGCCCACTTCGACGAGGCGTCCCGCCTCGAAGCCCTCGTGCGTAAGCAGCTAGGAGGCATCAATGCCTGATTGGGGTGAACGGAAGCTTGGTGACCTCATCACCGTCAAACACGGATACGCATTCAAGGGTGAATACTTCGGAGAAGACCCGGCGCAACCCGTTCTTGTTACGCCGGGAAACTTCGCCGTAGGTGGCGGGTTTAAGGAGAGCAAGGTCCGCACCTACTTCGGCCCAGAGGTGGAAGGCTTCACACTCTCTGCGGGCGATCTCATCGTGACCATGACAGACCTGAGCAAGACAGGAGACACCTTAGGCTATCCAGCGCTGGTTCCGACGGGAAGGACATACCTGCACAACCAGCGCATCGGGTTAGTGGAGTTCCTGAGCCGAGATTCCATCCCACGGTTTCTTTACTACGTGCTCATGACAAAGGAGTACCGTCACCACATCCTGGCGACCGCGACCGGAAGCACCGTCCGCCACACAAGCCCAGGGCGGATAGGCGAGCACGTATTCCGACTTCCTCCCCTCCGGGAGCAGCGGGCGATCGCCTCGACCCTCGGCGCACTAGACGACAAGATCGCGATCAACCACTGCATCGTCGCCGCATCACGCGAGCTTGGAATCGCTCTATATCAAGCAGCTTTAGGTGAATCAGGCCGAGAAATAGCCGTCGACGAAATGTCAGCTTTGCTTACGCGAGGGCAAGCACCCAGGTACACGAATGAACCCACGGGAATCACCGTCTTGAACCAAAAGTGCGTTCGGGATGGGCGCACTGTCCTCGAACCCTCACGGCTCACGGAGGCTGATCGAATCAAGCCGGATCGACTCCTTCAAAAATATGACGTCCTCGTCAACTCGACTGGCGTTGGAACCCTCGGGCGCGTAGGCATCTGGTCTCATGACCTAGCGGCAACCGTTGACTCGCACGTCACCATTATCAGGATCGCACCGCCACTTCCAGCGATCATCGGCGGCTTCGCGCTCCTGGCAGCTCAACCAGAGGTCGAGGCGCTGGGCGAAGGCTCAACTGGCCAAACAGAGCTCAGCCGATCCAAGTTGGCATCTCTCCTGGTCAGCGTTCCTGTGCGGAATGTGGAAGAACTGGCGCGTCGATTGTCTGGGCTTGAAGACCGTGCAGATGCAGCGCTTAGCGAATCAAAGACGCTGACAGAAATCCGTAACACTCTCTTGCCGGAGTTGATGTCGGGGCGGTTGCAGATCAAGGACGCCGAGAGGGTCGTCGAAGAAGCAGTTTAGGTAGTTAAATGGTTCACGGGGAGGGGTTGTGATGGGTGCGGGCGGGTGGATGAGCGAGGCGGACTGGGAGGCGCTCGCGCTGGATCAGCTCGGTGAGCTCGGGTGGGAGCCGGGTGCCGGGAAGGACTTCGCGCCGGGGTCTGGGCAGCGGCAGTCGTGGGCAGATCTGGTGCTCGTCGAGGACCTGCGGGCCGCGGTCGAGCGCCTCCATCCCGAGCTGCCACAGGCCGCCGTTGCCGACGCGGTGCGGGCCGCCACCGACGTGGCCTCCCGGGAGGCATTCGCCGAAAATCGGGCGGCGCACGAGCGGCTGGTCCGCGGCGTCCGTTCGATCGCGTACACCGACGCGTTCGGTGCGGAGCACAACCCCACCGTGCGCTTGGCCGACCTGGACGACCCCGGCGGCAACGTCTATCGGGCGATCAACCAGGTCACGATCGTCGACGGCGACTTCCGGCGCCGGTTCGACATCGTGCTGTACCTCAACGGTCTGCCGGTCGCGATCGTCGAGCTGAAGAACGCCGCTGACGAGAACGCCACCCTGACGGGCGCGCACGCCCAGCTTCAGGCGTACCTCGGGGAGTTCCCGCTCGCCTTCCGGCACGCTGTGCTGTGCTTGATCTCCGACGGGGTCACCGCGAAGTACGGCACCCCGTTCACCCCCTATGAGCACTTCGCGCCGTGGAACATCGACGACGAGGGTGAGCGCGTCGACACCAGCTCGCCGGACTACGACGGCCCGGAAGCGCTCATCGTCGCCCTCTGCGGACTGTTTAACCAGCGGCGCTTCCTGGAGCTCACCGGCGGGTTCGTCAACTTCACGTCGAAGGCGAAACGGATCGCGAAGGCCCACCAGTACTTCGCGGTCGTCCGGGCCGTCGAGTGCATCGTGCGGGCATCGCGGAGCGACGGGAAGGCGGGCGTCGTGTGGCACACCCAGGGTTCCGGCAAGTCCGAGGAGATGGTGTGCACGGCGGCGATGGCCGCCCGGCACCCCGCCCTGAAGAACCCGACCATCGTGGTGCTCACCGACCGCAACGACCTCGACGACCAGCTCTTCGACACGTTCCTCGACAGCCAGACGCTGCTGGGCCAGGAGCCGGAGCAGGCCGACACCCGCGCCGAACTGCGTGACAAGCTGTCGAACCGGAACGTCGGCGGCATCATCTTCACCACGTTGCAGAAGTTCGCACGTACGAAGGAAGAGCGCGACGCCGGCCGACCGCATCCGCTCCTTTCCGGCCGGCGCAACATCCTGGTGATCGTCGACGAGGCGCATCGCAGCCACTACGACAGCCTGGACGGCTACGCCCGGCACCTGCGTGACGCGCTGCCGCACGCCACGTTCATCGCCTTTACCGGCACTCCGATCTCCACCGCCGAGGTCAACACCCGCGCCGTCTTTGGCGAGGAAGTCGACAGGTACGACCTCAAGCGTGCCGTCGACGACGAGGCAACCGTACGGGTCTACCACGAGCCGCGGATCATTCCGGTGTCGCTGCCGCCGGACATCGACCCGGTGAGCATCGACGAGCAGGTGGAGAAACTAACCGCCAGCCTGGACGACGCGGAACGGCGCAGGGCCGAGGCGTACGCGGCCACCATGAACACCGTCTACGGCGCCCCCGACCGGGTCGAGACCCTCGCAAAGGACCTCGTCGAGCACTGGGAGAAGCGGCGGGAGCTGATGCGACCGCAGCTCGGCGGACCGGGCAAGGCCATGCTCGTCTGCGCGACCCGGGAGATCTGCGTCCGCGTCTTCGACGCCCTCAAGGGGCTGCGGCCCGACTGGGCGGACCCCGCCGTCGACAAGGGCAAGATGAAGATCGTCTTCCATGGGATGCCGAGCGACGACGCAGATCTTCGCCCGCATCACCTACGCCCGTCGCAGCAGAAGACCGTTCAGGCCCGCGCCAAGGACCCGGACGACGAGCTGGAGTTGCTGATCGTGCACTCGATGCTGCTCACCGGCTACGACGCGCCGCCGATCCACACCATCTACATGGACCGGCCGATGAAGGGTGCCAACCTGATGCAGGCGCTCGCCCGGGTCAACCGCCGGTTCCGGGAGAAGCAGGACGGCCTGCTGGTCGGCTACGCCCCGCTGACCGAGAACCTGCGCAAGGCACTCACCGAGTACACGTCTAGCGACCAGGAGGACCAGACCCTCGGAAGGGAGATCGACCGGGCGATCAGCGAGGTGTACAACGAGATTTCCGTCCTCGAGGCCATGCTGACCCCGGTCAAGTGGCGGGAGGTCCTGGACGACGAGACGGACCCAACCCGCTGGCGCCGGGCGGTAAAGAAGGCCGCCAACTTTCTGCGCAACCCACGTACCCCCGGCAACGACGCCGAACCCGGCACGAAGCCGTTGCACCGGCGGTTCCGTGACTCGGCAGGCCGGCTGGAACGCTTCTACACCCTCTGTGCGACCAGCCGCGACTTCGCCGAACGCGCCGGTGACATCCAGCGGATGCGCCGCGACATCCACTACTTCCGCGACGTGCGGGTCTGGATCGTCAAGGAGGAGGCCGCCGACCGGGAGGCCAAGGGCCTGCCCAACACGGCCGAGGTGGAACGCTACCTGTCCCAGCTCGCCGCCGAGGTGGTCGACGCCGCCGACATCACCGACATCTACGAGGAGGCGGGCCTCGGCAAGCTCGACATCACCGAGCTCAACGGGGTGGCGTTGCAGCGCCTGCAGGACTCGGAGACCCCGCACCTGGCCGCCGCGGCGCTGCGCCGGCTGATCGAGCGAAAGATGCGTGAGGTCACTAAGCACAACGTGGTCCGGCAGGAGCGCTTCTCGGCCCAGCTCGAAGACCTGATGAACCGCTACATGCGTCAGCAGCTGACCAGCGCGCAGCTGATCGTCGAGCTGGTCGAGCTGGCCAAGCAGGTGTCCGCGGACGCTCGGCGCGGCCAGCAGTTCGACCCTCCGCTCAACCACGCCGAACTGGCCTTCTACGACGCCGTTGCCCAGAACGGTGCGGCAACGGAGCTCATGGGTGTTGGCACCCTGGCGGAGATCGCCCGAGAGCTGGTCAAGTCGATCCAGACCTCGATTACGGTGGACTGGTTCTCCCGTGAACCGGTACGCGCCAAGCTCCGCAGCCACATTCGCCGCCTGCTGGCCCGCTACGACTACCCGCCCGACCACGAGCGGGCCGCTGTCGACCTGGTCATCCGCCAGATGGAAACCTTCGCCAACGAGTGGGCCCCGGGAGGACAGGCCGCCCAGCGGTGACGGAATCGGCGCTACGTGCGTCTGCTTCGGTTATCCAGCCTATGCATCCGACGGTGCGGCCAATCGGCCGAGCACGGGCGTGAGGCCCGCCTCGGTGTTGACCGTGATGCCCGCCGTGGCGTCGAGTGGTAGCAGTGGCAGGACTGTGTAGGAGAAGGTAGCCATCTCGGCTACCAGCGCCTTAAGGTAGCGGACATAGGAAGGCGGCAATTCTTCACGCTGCGACAGCCGGGCGAGGATCAGGTCCAGCCCTCCCGGCTGCTCCGGCAGCCGGAGCTCTATCGACATGCAGGCTTCGACTGCAACGAGGTGACGTACACGCTGTTCGAGTCGCGCACGGTGCTGGCCGGTGGACGGAGATCGCAGCCGAGGGTCGTCCGGCGCGGGGATTCCGGTCTTGTGGTGGGCCAGCGCAGAGCAGATCACCGTCTTGGGACCACGGTCGACGAGCACAACGCCTCGGGCCGGTCGGGCTTCAGCCGTCGTAATCAACCACTCGATACGGCGTGTCTTGGCTTCGAGTAGCGCATGGGCGATCTGGATGCCCGGTGTTGTTCGCGCCCAAGGGCCGAAGTCCTCCGGTGCGGACAACTCGTCCAGGTAGGTCCACAGCGGCGGCGCGTGCGTGACGGTACGCCCGTGTGCAACCAGGACCGGGCCGAGGTTGGCGATGAGGGTGGACTTGCCACTGCCGTCGGGGCCGTCGATGAAGACGATCATCGTCGCTGCTCAGGTTGCCTGGATCGTGGTGCGTCGACCGTCTCGGGCGGCTGCGAGCTGGTGAAGTTCCTCCAACGCCGAAGGCACCTGCCTGGCGAGCTGCACGGCTCGGATGAGGTTGGCCGCACCGGTGCGGCGGTAAGCGTCGTAGTCGTCGAGGAGCCGCGCAGCCTCAGTGCCGGGCCAGTGCTGGTCGAGGGTGGCCACGACGTCGGGCAAGCGGAGCAATCCATGTGCGTCAACGGTGAGGGCGGTTTGGCGGGCGGCGCTGGACAGCGCCGCCAGGGTACGGCGGGCGCAATCAGCGCGGCCGGCGTCGGTGGTGGGTATTGCGGCCTGGCGCTGGTGGGCGAAGTCGCGTAGATGACCGATATCGGCGGCCAGGTTGGCGGTGTGAGGCACTTCCGGCAGCGATGCTGCGCGGGTACCGGCCACGATCGGGACGTCGATGTGGGTTCGACGCAGGACGGTGCGCAGCTTCATGGCATGCAGCCGCTTAATCCCGTCGGCATTGGCGTCGTCGGAGCGGGCGAGGCGCAGTGAGATGCTGATGCCGGTTTGGTGGCTGACCTCGTCGGCGAACTGGCGCAGGGCGACGGCGGCCGGGGACGCGGATTCGAGTCCCCAGGCGATGAGGTCGAGGTCGCTCCAGCCTTCGATGAAGTCTCCGCGTGCGCCGGAGCCGCACAAGGCGGCACCAGCACCGGGATGCTTAGCCAGCAGGGCGTTGGCCTGGCGGCTGAAGCCCCACACCGCTTGGCTGAGGGCGTCGCTGTAGTCGAGCGGGCCGCTGCGGCGCCAGGCGATGATCTCGCCGGCCCGTCGGACGTACTCGTGGAAGCTGGTGTGGCTCGCGGCGGTCAGCGCGTCGGGCAGGTCGTGCCATTGGGCGGCGACGAACCCTTCGGTCTGCCGTGCGGTGGCGGTCGTGTCGATGGCCGCGAACAGGAACCAGTCGACGGTCTTCCGCGCTGGCATGCCATCGTGGTCGGTGAAGTGGTATGCCTCCTGTCCGAGGTACGCGACGTAGCGCATGTCGTGCAGCCCGGCCTCTTCCGATACTTCCCGGGCGGCAGCGATCAGCGGCGACTCGCCCGGCTCGATGCGGCCCTTCGGGGCGACCACCTGACGCTCGCCGGTGGTGCGGATCTGCTCCAACAGCAGCATCCGCGGACGGTGCAGGTCCGTGCAGACGACGATCGCGCCAGCGGAGGAATACAGCCGTGTCATGAGTTTTCCGTCCTCGTGATGGAAGGGCAGGTAGCGGCGTAGACGTCGTCCAGCGTCGCCGTGAAGTGGGCGAGGTGGTGGTGATTGTCGATCCAATGGTCGGCGATCTGCCGCCAGCGGGGCAGTTGCTCGCTTACGCGTTTTCGAGCATCTTTGGCCTTGATGAGAGCGTGGGCCGCAGTGTGGTCGATGTTGATGGCCACGGCCAGGCGATTCACGCGTACCGGCTCGGCTGCCGTGATGAAGACGATGGCGGCGGGACCGGGCCAGGATGCCTTCGTCGCGTGGGCGAGTTCGGCGTCGATGAAGCTCTCCACCACGGCCACATCGGCCGCCCCGGTGCGGACGTGCTCGTGGAGGGCCGAAAGGAACTCGTCCGTATCGAAGCCTTCACGGGTGGGGACTCCCTCGTGCCGCACCTCTGCGCCGGAGGTCAATGCCAGCAGGATCGTACGGATCTTGATCCGTTGCGCGCCGTGCTGTGCCAAGTGGATGCCGGCGGTCGACTTGCCGCTCTCACTGGTGCCGGCCAGCAGAATCAACCCACGCCGCTCAGACGGGGCTGTCACAGCAACTCCGCGACGTGTTTGACGGCCTCGACGCTGGAGGCGATATCGGCCGGCGATCCGATGCCGACCCGGAACGTCAGTACCCGGGACAACCTGTCGAGCACAGTGCGAGGCGGCGTGCACAGTTGTGCTCGGCAGCTCAGCAGCGGGGATCCAGACGCGAACCGAACCTGGCTCGGATCGCTGAATATGCTGACGTGATCGAGGCTGGGATCGATCAGCTTGGCGACGTGATCGGTGACCGCGCTGGTCAGCAGGACACCGACCTGGGCGGGGTCGACCTGCTCCAGCTTGCCGGCGGGAATCCCGCTGTCCGGCACCACGATGAGCGCCAACCTCGCCGTGGTCTTGGCCGTGCCGACGGATGCCAACTGGTCGGGGAACAGGAGGCGAACGTCAGGGCGCTCAGGCACAAGGTGGGGGGCCATGTCGCCGCGCACGTGCCAGGGCAACCGCGGCGCCGGGCCGACGACGATCTCTTCGCGGTCGCACGTGGCGAAGGTGAACTCATCGACGAGCAGGACGAAGCCGGTCTTTGCCAGGCCCAACGCCAACGACGTCTTGCCCTGCCCGAGTCCGCCGTCGAGGACCGCGACAGCCCGACCATCGTTGGTGCCGGTCACGGCGCTGCCGTGCAGCAGCACACGCCCGTCGGCAGCGCCCAGCAGGGCCAGGCACCGCGCCCCAGCCTGCAAGATCGCAATCTCCAGGACCGTTGGGGACACCGTCGTCATGCTGGGGACAACGAGCGACACGCTGCCCGTCTGCTCATCGACCAGTAGTTCCGCCTGCTCTCCCTCGACGATGCGCATCTGATATCGAACGGGCGTCGGTACGCCATCGATGCTGATCCGGTCGATGAATCGCTGTAGGTGCGGTTGGCGCACCGCTGTCGCGTCGAGGTGAAGGCGCCGGTCACCGAACTCCAGAACCCTCATGGCGCACACCCTGTGGGCTTGCTCAGCAGCAGCCAGGACGAGTAACCGCGGTGACGGTTACGGACCGGCGACAGGCTTCCGTCCATCAGTCCCGCCTCGTCGGTCACCTGCATGTGCTCGGCGAGCCCGACGTCGCGTACCAAGTGGCGTAGTTCCTCCAAGGTGGTCAGGTGCGCGTAGCCGGGTGCCGCGCCGGACGCTTTGTTGGCCAGGTAGATGATGTCGCGCGGCGGCAGCGGCAACGAGCCGTGCCGCCCTTGGCCGAGCCACTTCAGATGCCGTGCTGCCGAGTCCAGCCGATTGGCCAACCGCAGCAGGCCGAACCGTCCGGGGAAGTACCAGTTGAACGCCTCGACGATGACGGTCCCACCAGGTGCGCACACACGCCAGAACTCGCGGAGAGCCGCCTGCCGCTCGGCGACGGTTGGCAGGGCGTTGAACGAAAACCTGAGGCACCACACCTGGTCGAAGTTGCCGTCTGGGAACGGGAGATCCGCCATGCTGGCATGGACGTACGTCGCCAGCGGGGTCGATGCGCGTGCCGCGTTCAGGGTCGCCCCGTTGACGTCGACGCCTGTGATGTTGCCGCCCGAGGTGGTGACGGCTCGCGTTACCCGGCCCGCTCCGCAGCCGACGTCGAGGATCCGACTTCCGTGTCCGTACCGGGAGAACAGTGTTTCCTCGCACGGACGGAGCGAAGCCTTGCCGTAGAAGGTCGTCTCGCCTGCATAGTGCACCGTGTTGAGCGCTCGGATCATGTCGCCGTAGCCGACCTCGTCGTAGTGCGAATCGAGATCGTTGCCCTTTGGTTCGCGCTTCCGACCGGCTGTGGGGCCATCAGGAAACGTTGCAGCTCTCGACACGGGCGAGTCTTCCTCTTGAAGGTTCGAGCGGGTGTGTTCGTCTGGTACGGCCTTGCGGAGCGGTGTGGACATCCGGGATCTCCTACGGGCTAGCGGTAGGTGGTGGTGAGGTCACCGACTGCGGTATCGACGGCAACGGTGATTGCCTGTACTGATTGGTGGTGCTCGCGGGCGATGGCAGCGAGGTACGCCGTCAGGGCATCGACGTCCTCATCGAGGTGGAGGTAGGTGGTCAGGCCCAGGGCGGCGACCAGACCGGCGAGGGCGCCGGTGTGGCTGTCGGGCTGCTCCCGGCCCTCCGCCACGTATCGCAGGCGGGTCCGGGCCACGATCGACCATCTGCTGTCCGTCAGGAGGTAGGTGTCGGTATGTACGAGGCCGCCCAGGCGTCGGCGGGTGGTCTGCCGCAGGATCCCGGCGGCGACGAGGCCCGCTCGGGCGCGCTCGTACAGGTCGTCGGCGAAGCCGAGGAGGAACTCCCTCAGCGGTGGGTTCGCATGCCCGTGACGGATATAGCCGATGGCGCTGTCGGCGATCAGATCGCCCACCGGCTGATAGCTGCGGAGGTGTAACCACTGCTCGACAGCCCGGCGGGAGTCATCCTTCGAGGTAAGCGCGATCCGCCCGGCCAGGAAGAGGTCGATCAGGACCGCGCCGGCCAGGCCGAGCGCCAGCGCCTGCCGGTCGATATACGGCTGACCGTTGTCGTCGTCATGGCCGAGCAGGAACAGTTCGTCGCGCAGTGGCAGCGGCAGTCGAGGAATGGTCATCGGCCGGCTCCTTTGATGCCGACGCCCCCGAGGAAGCCGGCGAGGAAAGGGCTGGCGGACGCAGGACTGCCTGCCACCTGGTCGTCAGCATCAGGGCGCCACTGGGCGACAGGGGCGAGTGCTGTGCCGGTGGCGGGTACGGCAGATCGGCTGGCGGGCAGCATGGCGAAGTCGCCGAACAGTGCCTCGACCTCGGCGGCGGCGCGCAGTTGCAGTGGGGTGGGTGTGCGCTGGTACAGCCGCTGCACCTCGTCGGTTTCGGCGGTGGTCGTGCCGGAGGTCGCGTGGGAGATGACGAGGGCGCTGCCAGAGCTCATCGCGGCGCGGAATGGTTCCACGATGGCGTCGACGTCGCCCGGGATGAAGTGCAGGACCGATACGAACAGGACGGCCACGGGGCGGGTGAGGTCGATCAGCCGCTGTGTGGCGGGATTTTGGAGGATGAAGTCCGGGAAACAGATGTCGGCCTGAATGACGTCGACGAACGGGTGGTCACCGAGCAGCGCCCTAGCATGCGCGACGGCTACCGGCTCGACATCGACGTACAGCACCCGAGCATCCGCTTTGGCATGGCGGGCGATGTCGTGCACGTTGCCCACGGTCGGAATCCCCGATCCGAGGTCGAGGAACTGGTGAATGCCTTGCTGGAGTGCGTGTCGGACGGCACTGCGGAGAAACGCGCGGTTGGCGCGGGCAGCGTCGGCGACATGCGGCGCGACGGCGAGGACGGCGTCCGCGGCTCGGCGGTCAGCAGCGAAGTTGTGGCTGCCGCCGAGGAAGTAGTCGTACATGCGGGCGGCATTCGGACGAGTCAGGTCGAGCTCGGCGGGCGCCCAGCTCATCGCCTCAGTTCCCATGCTCTTTTCCTGGTTGCTTGATCTGGGCTTCGGCGATGCGCCGCAACCGGTGATGCACTCCGTCGTACGGGTTCGCGCCGGCCAGGACGGCTTTATTGAGGGCGGCGTGCATGGTGTACAGCGGATCGCAGACGTTGCCGGGTGCGGCCCGACCGGCTTGTGAGACGACCTGGTAGGCGTCGAGAATCTCCAGGCCGGTCAGCTGCGCGGTCCAGGTCACCAGATCGTGCTGGCTGATGCGGTAGGCGTCCTCCAGCGGACGGGCCGCGCCGATCGAGATGATCCGATAGTCGGTCTCGATACGCGGCCACGGGGTCGGCACGCCCTTGATCAGGTCGACGACGACGCTGACGTTCATGGCGGTCTCCACCGCGACACCACACGCCTCGCCCTGCCCCTGACGGGCGTGGCCGTCACCGAGGGCGAAGAGCGCGCCGGGGACGTTGACGCCGAGGTAGACGGTGGTGCCGAGGTGGATCTCCGGGGTGTCGAGGTTCCCGCCGTGCGCGTCGGGCACGAGGGTGGAGCGGGCCTCGCCGCCGGCCGGAGCCACGCCGACGGTGCCGAGCATCGGTTCGAGTGGCATGACGATGCTGTGGTCAGAGCGGCGGGCGTGGAAGGTCACGGTGTCGGCGGCGGTGTCGATGGTGTAGCGCCACACCCGCTCCTCCAACGGCGGATGCAGCATGGCCGTGCTCCGGGTGCCGGTCAGCGCCCCGAAATGCGGGAAGGTGGCGGACACGCCCCAGTCGCGGGCCGGGGTGATGGCCGCGAAATGCAGCGCGAGAGTGTCCCCCGGTTCCGCGCCGACCACGTGGAAGGGGCCGGTGACCGGGTTGAACGCCTGACACACCTGCGACGGCAGATCATCCACCGTCCGTACGGCACCGCCGTAGCAGTCCTCGGTGCTGGTGACCAGCAGGCTGCCCGGCTCGATCTCCATGACCGCCGAGTGACCACCGAAGGTGTAGCGCAGCTCCCCGGGGGCCGGCCGGTAGGTGACGACGTTGGTCATGCCGCCTCCCGTCCCTTCATCAGCCCGGACCGCGAAGGGGCCCGCGCTACGTCGAATCCCGGCGGAGGCGCTGTCTGCCTGGTGCTCATGCCGTTCCGTTCCTTCCTGTCGTCGTCGACTCCGGCGTTGATCGGAGTTCCTCTGGTTACCTGCTGTGGATTGATTGACGAGCGCGTAGAGAGCTACTGCTTCGGCGCTAGGTACGCCAGGTGATGGACAGGTCCTGCGCGCAGCCACCGACCCGGACGGTGACGAACAAGCGGCGGAAGATTCGCCTGATTTCCTCGGGCGAGGCGCTCGCCACCGGACCCGGTGCCGACCCGGCCACCGCTTTCAGGACGAGCTGCTCGATGTCCTCGGCGTCCACGGCCGTCAACCGGCAACCGCAGGGCCCACGGTAGGCACGCCGACCGAGCATCAGGACGGGCTGCAGGGCGATGCCGCAACTGCGGCAGCACAGCAGACCATCGAGGGTGTACGCCGCCGAGGTGGGCAGGCCCAGCCGCGTCGTCCGCTCACCTCCGGAGCCGGAGTCGGAGCCGGCACGCCGAGCGCGGTCGTGCACGTTGTTGCTGCACACGTCAATGGCCACATGCACCTCCACCCATCAACGCTGCCGTAATGCGAGGGCTGGTCACAGCGGTGGCGTGGGTCCGAACGCCGATCCACCGCCGTGGTTGTCTGTGCAACCAGCCTGCGGGTCCGATCCGGCCCTGACGATGCGTGAACGTCCTAGTGTTGTCCTAGTTTTAGCTCGTCTGCGCCGGCCGTCGTCTACTACGCTGCCGACTGCGACAATGACGCTGAGTGCACGGCCCTGGGGGACACCAGTGGAGACGGTACGGCGGTGGACCGGCCGCGAGGCCAAGGCATTTCGCCTGGCGCTACGTATGAGCGTGCGTGGTTTCGCCGAACACCTGGGGGTCAATCCAGCGGCCGTCTCCAACTGGGAGAGGCGCGGTGCCACGAGCCGGATGCGCTACGAGACCCAGCAGATGCTCGACGTCGACCTCGCGCGATCACCGACCGAGGTCAAGCAGCGATTCACCCAGGTCCTCAAGGCGTCAGCCGCTGCCGTGCCAAGCCAATCGCGGGCTCCCGCCGACGGCTCTCAGCAGACAAGACAGGACCTCGGTGCCCGTTCCAGTGAACGGACCACCGCCATTCTCGCGGCGCTCGGTGGCCAGCAGCCCGACGACCTCGTCTACGTGCCGCCGGCTGACGTCCAGCGTCTGGTCGCGGACTTTCTCGCCTCGACCGCCCGCGTCTACCTGCTCACCGGCCCGCCGGGCGGTGGCAAGACCAGCTTCACACGCCATCTGGCGGCGCACGCTTCCGGAGTCGATGTACAGCTGCTGACGGCGGACTCATGGACTGAGGACTTCGACCTGGCGCGCGAGATCCTCCGCTACGGCTCCCTGCCGGCCGGGGAGGATCCCCTGCTGACCTTGGAAGATGAAAGCCAGAGCCTGTCCAGGCCGCTGTTCGTCGCCATCGACAGTCCACAGTCCCGCGCCGTGGTGGACAAGGTCTGCCGCCAACTCGACGGCACGCTGCGGCAGGTGCTGTCAGGCAACCTGAGATTCCTCCTCGTACTGCGCACACCGCCGGAGATCGAGCTCGCGCCCTACCCCGTTCTGGCGGCGGCAGTCATGCCCGGTCAGGACCGCGGCGCCGGTGCGTCGCTGCGGCTGGAACGATGGGACGCTGGCACCGCCCGGCAGGTATGGAACGCCCAACGGTCCGAGAGCGAGCCTTCGTTCGACGCGCTGCCGGCAAAGATTCGCAACTTGGTCCGTCTGCCGCTGTACATGAGCCTCATCCGTGCCGCCAAGTCGACCGAGCCACTCGGGCACACCAACGCCTACCGGCTCGTAGAATTCTGCGTCGCCTCGATCTTGAAAGCGGCGGGACTTGATGTCGAACGCACTACCGCAGACCTGACGGCTCTCGCGCGCCGGCAACTCGCCGCAGCCTGGCCCCACCCCCTACTTCCGGCGCTCGATGCCGGCCCGGGCGATGACGATGAACTCACCGCGTCCTCGGTCGCGGGGCTCGTACGACCCGGACCGACCGGTGCTCTGGCGTTCCATCACGACGTCATTCGTGAGTACCTTTTCGCGCGGTGGCTCGCCCAGCTCATCGAGGCCCACGGCCGCTCGACCACCACCATCGAGTTCCTCAACGACCTAGCCGCTCGCACCAGCACATCAGCCGACCTGCGAGGCGTCCTGGAATTCGCCCTTCAGGGCTTGGACGCCACGTCGCCGGAGCTGCTGGCCGCCGTCGCCCAGTCACCATCGGTCAGCATCACCGAAACGCTGCCGTTGATGCTCGAGCTCACCGGCGACACCCCGGCCTTCGCCACGGCAGAGGTGCTGCGTGTCTGCGCCTCCCGGTGCCTACACGACAACGGCCTGCCACTCGCCAGGGCCCTCCTGCACGCCAGCGCGGCCACCACAGCCCTCGGCGCGGAGTACCCGCGATGGATGCTGCGGGTACTGCGCCGCTTCGGCCCGGCAGTCTGGGACGACATCGTGGCGTGCGTCGAGACGCAGCTACCCATCGCGGTCATCCACGACTTCGTCCGACTCGCGCAACTCGACACGGTAGAAGACGCGGTTTTCCTCGCCCGACACTTCTACGTCTTCATCGCCACCGACGACGGCCGGTCCCAAGAGCTCAAGGCGCTCCTCGCCCACCCCGACTGGCGAGCACGCGCAGCCCTCGCCGAAGGGATCCAAGCCGGCCGCGCCATCCCACCACACACGATGACCACGATCTCGGAAGCGTTGGCTACGGACCGCGACTACAAGGTCCGCGCCGCCGTCGCCGACGCCGTCGGCCGCTCCACCGCGCCCGGCACGGAGCACCTGGTCGCCACTCTCCTCGAAGACCGGAACTGGCACGTCCGCGAGCGCCTCCTCCAAGGGCTCGCCGCCCGTGCCGGGCACGACCACTCGGCCGCCGACCTGGTGATCAGGAAGCAGGGCGCGTGGCGAAGCGGCCCTCGGAACGTCCGAGTCGCTGCTCAGCGGCTCCTGCTCCAATCCGGCCGACGACCGCTTCAAGAGGACGACTCCGCTCGCGGTGCCTTGTTCTGCCTGCTCCGAGAGCTCCGCACCGGCGCTCTACGGCTACCCGCGAACGTCCAAACCGCCATGGTCGGCGAGGGCATCGCCTCGACCGACTGGCTCGTTCGGGCCGAAGCCAGCCTGCTCGACGGACAGGGCGCGGGCACGAACACGACGGTAGGCATCAGCAAGGAAGCCTTCCGCCGACTCCGAGACGGACGCGCACTCCAGGTCGCACTCGATGTCCGCGACGTCGACTACGCCATCCGCGTCGCGCAGGCCGCCGCCACCGCCGGCGTGCAGTTCATCGAGATCGGCGACCCCCTCATCAAGAGCGTCGGTATCCAGGCCATCAGCACCATCAAGCAACAAGCTCCTGGCATATGGGTCGTGGCCGAGATGATGTCCGCAGACTGGGGGCGCGACCAGGTCGTTCTCGCCGCCGAGGCCGGAGCCGACGTCGTACTCCTTATCGGACCCGCCAGCATCGCCAGTGTGTCCGCAGCCGTCGAAGCGAGCAAACGCCTCGCGGTCCCCGTCGTCATCGACGTGCCCGAGGGGCGGCTGACCCAAGGTTGGGTCCAGGACATGGAACGCACGGGCATCGACGGCTTCGCCATCACCACGAACATCGACCTGGGCGTGGCCGGCTTCCACCCCCTCGACCAGGCACAACTCATCAGGTCGTGGACCAAGCTGCCGATCGCCGTATCCGGCGGCTTCGAACCCACCGACGTCGAAGCCAGCCGACGACACTCATGGGACATCCTCGTCATCGGCCGCGGAGTCACCGACTCCCTGGACCCGACCACCGCCGCACGTGACCTCACCGCATCGATCAAGCTCACCGAAGGGCAACACCGATGATCATCACCCCGCTCACGGTCGACCGGATTTCCGACCTCGAGAAGCTGTTGGCGCTCGGAGAGCCGTACATCAGGCTGCGGGGCTCATCGGACTACTGGCTGTACGCCACACTGTTCGCGAACACCTGCCCGGTCGCCATCGTCGACGGGCAGGTCGTCGGCAGCGTGATCGCCTTCCGAAGCCAGATCGACCCGTCCGAGATCTACCTCCAGGACGTAATGACCCACCCGAGCCACCGCCGTGCGGGAATCACACGAGCGCTCATCGAAGACGTCCGCCGCCAGGGCTCCCTCTGGGGATGCCAGCGCCTCTTCCTCACCTCGGAACCCGACAACCAGGCCGCGCACCGGGCCTGGCTCGCCCTGGGCTTCACCAACGTCCCCGGCGACGCCGTCGAGCACGGAGTATCGGTGATCCACGACTACAAGGGGCCTGGGAAACACCGCGCCGTGTACGAACGCCGGATCGCAACATGATCAGGCACGGCCCGCCGTCTCATTGCTCGACTAACCTCCGCGCAGGAGTCGAGGGGTAACAGGTTGTAGCGAGCCAGTCGAGTCGGGGTGTAGGGCAGTCCCTTCCGCCAGGCTGCATCAGAAATGGCGAAGCGCTGTTGGCGGGCCTGCGAAACCGTTGGCTGTTCAGGCCAATGTGTGGTGGGGTCTGCTGGTGGGTTCTCGATCAAAGCGCCGAGAGGCGCGAAAGAAGCGGCAACGACGTGCTGGCTCAACGTCACCGGCGTTTGATCCGCATGCGCAGGTCATCGTTGACTCCTGGGCCGCTCTGGAGAGGCTCATTGCCAGGTTCGCTGCGACCAACGACCCGCTGGCAGCGATCGGTAAAGAGTTCGACGCGGCCATTGCTGAGTTCGTTGGAAGGTTGCGGAGGTTTGATGCTATCCGGCTCATCGAGGTAGCTCGTCTGGCGTTCCTGCCGATCGTACCCAAAGGCGAGATGCCGGTTACCGCAGAGGCAAACGCCGCGCATGTCGAGCTGCTGGCACTCGTTGCTCTCGCAGCTGAGCGGGGAGCAGCCGCCGCAGGCGTCCCCGACTCCGATGTGGTCGAGGATCAGGAAATGAGCAGCTTTGTCTCCGAGGCGAAGGAAGAGCTTGTCACGCTTCTTCGTCTGGCACAGTTGCGGTCGTTCGCGGCTGCAGATCCGACCGACAAGCTTGCCATGGTGTCATTGCTCATCCAAGGCTCCGAGGTTTGGGTCCGCAACCTGTCTTACCCGGAGATGGTCAAGGCGACAAATCTTGCGCTCCTCGATGGCGACCCTGCCGTCCGCGCGGCGCTGAACGTTGAGCTCGGTTTTGATGCGACCGACGCGCTGGCTGTTCTTGACACATGTCACCAGCTGCAAGTCATCAACATGAACGATCGTGTGAATGCGATGCACGTGGCGATATCGGATGCGATGAAGTCGACGCAAGGCGGCGAGCCTGACCGTAAGATGGCAGAACTTGCCAGGGCCAATTTCGTGTCGATGTTCGAGCCTTGCGTCAACGAGGCCACGGTCGCAATCGGAGATATCGTCGCGCGCACGGGCATTGCTGAGGAACGTGTCAGAGGGGTCGTCGATCGGTTCCGCCTTGACCTCGGGATGGCCACCCCTGCGGAGGTCATCGACCAGTTCATGACCGGTAAGAATCCAATGCGCATCCGGCCACTCGTCGCCAGCAATAATGGGCGCGTCATGCTGCCGCATCCTGCGCTAAACGTGGTCGCCGTGCGAGAGAACCTCGAGGATTATCTCAAGACCTCGGCCGCGTGGAACCAGTACGCCGCGCACCGCGGTAATCTTCTCGAGTCCCGAACTCGCACCGCGCTTGGTCGCGTTTTCCCTGGCGCCCATTACCGCGACGCGTTCGATTACTATATACCCGCGAACGGCATCGAACGGGAGACCGCCGATCCGGCGAGGTACACCAAGCGTGTCGAGGGCGACCACCTCGTCCTCCTTGACGACGTCGCGGTCATCGTTGAGGACAAGGCCGTTGCGTTGAGCACCCTCGCCCGCGGGGGTAAGACGACGCGCATTCGCACCGACCTAACCGGCATTATTACGAAGGCCGCCGACCAATCCGGTCGGCTGCGGGATGGAATCGAGCGCGATGGAGGCCTCCGCATCGAAGGTGAAGGATGGGTTGACCTCAGCCACATTCGCGAGATCCACACCATCGCAGTCAGCCTCGATGACCTGTCGACCGTTCTGACCGCTACCGCAGAACTGGTGCGAGCAGGCGTGCTCACCCTCGACAATATTCCCTGGACTGTGTCGTTACACGACCTCGAGCTCATCACCGAACTCGTCGCTCGGCCGGCTGAGTTCCTTCTCTATCTTCGTAGGCGCCGCAATCCTGATGTCACCGTAATTTTTAGCGCACCGGACGAACTCGACCTGTTCCTGTACTTCTTCGAGGCGGGTCTTTGGGTCGAACCCGACCCGGTAAAGGTGCGCGCCGCATTCCCGTTCTTACCTGAGCCAACTACAGCTGAACTGCGCCGCTACCGCTCACAACAGCGGGTTTTCCTGAGTAGCCGTACTGATGCGCTAGACAAGTGGTTCCATACTAGAGACCGCGACGATGTGGGCACCGGAACTGCACCGAAGCCAGCGATGGCGCCTTCTCCGGTCGAGTCGCTAATCGACGAACTGCAGTTACGAAATGTCACAGGCTGGCTCAGTGTCGGCGCAACATTGCTGTCTGGGTCGACACGAACCGAGCATCAGTTCGCGCGTAACGGTGACGATCTCCTTGACAATCCGTCCCCCAACGGCAAAGGCCGCAGCCTCGCCGTGCCCATCGCGGCCAGCGTCGACCCAGCCGAAGGATGGCTGGCGGTATGGGCCACCCGTCCGGCGGGGTCGAATCCCGCTGCCATAGAGAAGAAATTCCGCGATTACCTGCGCGCAAAAAAGTACCAACTCGGCATCCCTCGGGGTATTGTCTTCCTGTATGATGAACCGACTCGTGGTCTCGTCGGGGCCTATTACGACGGACACATCGGGCCGCTCGACGCCGCACTAACGGCCACCCTAAAACACTTGCGGCCCGCTTCATATCTTCAGAGCCGGCTACCTCCGAACGTCAAGCGGCCGCCGCACAACACAGGGAACACTAGGACAATGAATGCGAAGCGGGCGCGAAGGCGTTAAATTAACTCTTGGTCTTGGTGTTCACTCCGACTCGGTGGCCTCGTCGTCTGGCCTCGGCGGCGAGGCCACGGAGCAGGTCCAGCGCCCTGGGGAAGGATGCCCCGGTGACCTCCAGCCCGGCCGGGTTCTTCTCCAGGGCGGCGAACACGAGGTCAGGATCGGTGGTGACGCGACGGGTGGTGAGTCGGATCCGATTCCAGTCCGTCTCGTCGGGGTCGTTGTCGCTGGACAGGCGGATGATCAGATCCCGGCAGCGCGGCCAGTGTGCTTGAGGTGGAATCCGGCGGGTACGAGGCCGTGCTGCTTGGCGGCTGGATGACCCGCCGATACCGGGCGCGTTCCTCAGTATCGGAACTCTCCACCCGTACGGTTCCGCCCTCGGCTTGGAGGCGCTCAACGAGTTGTCGGGCCTGCTCGACCGTCGCGGCGGCTGGAGACGGCGTCGAGCCGACCACCTTGGTGGCGTCACCGGCTCCCGAGAGGGCCGTGGCCGGCTTACCTTGCTTGGCAGTGGCGGGGGTCCGGACACGCTGACGGGGTGCCTTGCTGTCGCCCGAGATGCGGTCGGGGTGGTCGGGGTGGATGCCGTTGTCGAGGTAGAAGCGGCCGGCGTCGGTGATCTGAGCCCGCCACACGCCACCTCGACGGCTGATGCCGACGAGGCGACGGGTCTGCAATGCCCGAGCCATGTGACGCTGATCGACCCCGTCCGGGCCGCTGAGGTCGTCGCCGTCGCCGATCCGCCGCAGCACCAGCAGTTGATGTTCCTTCAGCGGATCCCAACTCTGCATACTCTCGACCTTCGACGGCTACGACCTGATCCGCAGGGAACGACACTCACCACTGCATGGAGACGGACGGCAGCGCCGTGACCATGTGCAGACGGCCCTACTCGCTGACCCAGGGTCTTTGCGTTGTCGATGTGCGGGGCTGTGAGCTGGGCTGACGTGTCGATTGGGGTC
>NZ_JBHMIS010000025.1:0-74220 GCF_048060415.1 Micromonospora sp. LOL_024 | reverse complement strand
AACCACGACCCCGAACCAGCCACCACCCCGGCCACGACCAGCCAACCAGCAGCACAAAGCTAAACAAAATCAAGAAACTGTCTCAGTTGACTTGACAGGTTCCGGCTGCGCGACCCTGGGGGTCAGGAGCCGGTCGGGTGTTTCGTGGGAGATTGCGCGTGTTGGCGGCCGTGCCTGTTGTTGCGGAAATGGCGAGTGCCGAGCCTCGAGTTCTCAAGGACCGGCACTCGCGTTGTTTTCTAGGAATGCGAGACGAGTAGTTTGTACAAGGTTACCTGCCCGTAGTTGGAACTGCTGCACGGAGAGGAGTTTCCGCAGTTTGCCTGTGTGTATCCGCCGGACTTGAAGTAGTTGCCGGACTTCGTGTGCGGAATGGTCGTCTGGAGGGCGCCGTTGTAGTAAGCCTTGATCTGGCCGCCGCTGACGACGAACTTTGCCTCAAAAACTGTGTGCAGCTTGTAACTGCTGGTTACCAGCTTGTGGTGAGTGGTGTTGCCCTTGGTGATGTAGAGGCTGCTGCCCTCCAGGCGGAAGACGGTGACGTCGTCGTCGCCATCGTGGATCTGAGCGCCCACAACGTGCGGCTTGGTGTTCGGAAGCTTGTTGAATGCCAGCCTGACGGTGAGGGTGTGAGTGCCCGAAGTGGCCGACCAGGAGGCGTTTGCTGTGCCGTTGTTGGTCATCTCCCGTAGTTCGGAGCGGGCGTAACTCGATCCGCTCGTAGTCACTCCGTTGACCGGGGAGCGAAACTGCACTCCAGTGCAGGCTGCGTTGACCATGAAAGCCGGGTTCGTGGAGAAGGTGGCGAGTGCGGGCTGCTTTATCTCGGTCGGAGAGCCGGACGAGCCGGTCGGCAGCGTGACCTTCCAGTTTTTGAGGTTGAGTTGCTGGGCGGGGTAGTCGCAGGGAGCGGCCGCGGTGGCGGTGCTGTTCGAGACGACGGGGGTGGCCAGGACCGCCAGGGTTGCCAATATTGCGGTGGCGAGCCTGCGCTTACGGACGGGATTCATTGCGGATCCGCCTCTCCGGGTGGTGTGGTGGTTACGGACCGGCATTGATGCCGGCCGTGCGCGTCACGCCATACGCGTTTCTGGGTGGATGTTCATAGACGCGAACCGTGCAGGTCTGACGCTCGATGAGGTTAAGTGACCATGTCATGTAGGTCAATGTTTTATATTCGGAATGTTGATGTGCGTACACACTTGTGAACCGCGACCGTAGACACTGTGCGGGCCGATGTAGAGCCTTCGAGGTCATCCCGCGTGCAGGGTCATTGCGGCTCAACGAAGTTGATGGGGGTTGGCTGATGTCCCGGGTCTGTCCCGGGTGTCCCATCTGTGTCGACCGACTCCTACCGGCCATAACGGATATTCATCTCAATCCGTTACACAGATCTCTCTACAAGCCTCCGGCCGCGTCTCGATCGCCGGGCTGACCTGTTACCGGCCCGGCCAGCGGTCCCGGTTCATCTACCGCACGATCACCCATCGGGGCCGCAAGAACGAGCGCCGCAGCTTCAGCGAACGCGACTACATCGCCCTGCTGGATGCCGCCCACCAGCAGCTCGGCGGCCCGGTCGTGTGCGTCTGGGACAACCTGAACGTGCGCCACGAGGCGTCATCGATCCGGGCGGGGATGGAAGGGCCCCGCCGCCGGTCCGTCGCAGCGGACCGGTTGAAGCTGGGGGCAGCCGTGTCGCGGGGACGCGGGATGCGGTGGGAAGCGGCCCCGACAACGCCGGGACGTGCCGGTACTGCCAGACGGTGCGGGTTCGGCAAGCGAGACGAGAAGCTGTACGCGAGAAACCAGTGTCTGACGCCCCGTAACTGTCTCGCCGGCTCGAACCTGGCGGATCTGGGCCGGGATGCAGCGCACGCCACCGGGTGTGGTGGCGACTCCGAAGCCGGTGTGTTCAAGGCCGGTGGGGAGGCCACGGTGAAGGTCTGCGGCGTAGTCGTGGCGATGCTGTCGGGGTATAGCTGGACGGCTCCCTCATCGACCGGATGATGGTGAACGTGGGAAGCGACCCGGTCTCGCCCGGCCCGATCCTTGTGGGGTTGGTGGGCAGGCACGTCGTCGGCTGATGGGGCCGGGTCGTGGCGGAGTTCCCGTAGTAGTCCGAGCGCGCGAAAGGCGCGTACATGGCGAAGGGGAACAGCAAGTCAGCAGCGATCGTGCTGGAAGACCAGGAGGGTGTCGCCGGTGAATACCGACGAGCTGGAGGCCGCCCTGTTTCGGGCGGAGCGACGGGTACTGGAGATCCAGACGAAGCTGCACCAGTGGGCCCGTGATGATCCTCATCGCAGGTTCAGTGACCTGTTCAACCTCGTCGTCGATCCCGCGTTCCTGTTGGTGGCGTGGGACCGGGTGCGGGGCAACAAGGGCGCACGCACCGCCGGGGTGGACGGCCAGTCCGCCCACTACATCCAGGCGGTGCGAGGGGTCGAGGAATTCCTCGACGGGCTACGGACCTCGTTGAAGGACCGCAGCTTCCGCCCACTACCGGTGCGGGAGCGAATGATCCCCAAGTCGGGCGGCAAGTTCCGCCGGTTGGGGATCGCGACCATCACCGACCGGGTGGTCCAGGCATCCTTGAAGCTGGTGCTCGAACCGATTTGGGAAACGGACTTCCGCCCGTGCAGCTACGGGTTCCGTCCCGGACGCCGGGCACACGACGCGGTGGCCGAGGTCCGCTACTTCACGTCCAAATCGTATGAGTGGATCGTGGAGGGCGACATCACGGCCTGTTTCGACGAGATCTCGCACCCGGCGTTGATGGACCGGGTGCGGCAACGGATCACAGACAACCGTGTCCTGGCACTGGTGAAGGCGTTCCTCAAGGCGGGCATCCTCGGTGAGGACCGCGTGCTGCGAGACACCGACACCGGAACCCCACAAGGGTCGATCCTCTCTCCGCTGCTGAGCAACGTGGCCCTATCGGTGCTGGACGAGCACATCGCCCGCGCACCGGGAGGTCCCGCCTCGACGCAGACCGAACGGGCCCGGCGTCGCCGTCATGGCCTGCCCAACTACCGGCTGATCAGGTACGCCGATGATTGGTGCCTGACGGTGGCGGGCAGCCGTGCCGACGCCGAGGTCATGCGGGAGGAGATCGCCGGGGTCCTGGCGACGATGGGCCTGCGCCTATCGGAGGCCAAGACCCTGATCACCCACATCGACGACGGCCTCGTCTTTCTCGGCTGGCGCATCCAGCGTCACCGCAAGCGGGGCACCAACCGGTGCTATGTCTACACCTACCCGTCCCGCAAGGCCGTCGCGGCCGTGATGGGCACGTGGACCCGGAGGACGAGCACGAGTCTGTCGCTTGACGTCCTGCTCATCCAGCTCAACCGGATGCTGCGGGGCTGGTGCGCCTACTTCCGGCCCGGCGTGTCCAAGGCCACCTTCCAGTACCTGAGCTCCTACACCTGGGACCGGGTGATCAGATGGCTGCGCCGCAAACACCGCCGGATCAACTGGAAGGACCTCCGCCGACGCTACTGCGGCGGCGGCTGGTGGCCCACCACCCAGGAAAGGGAACTGTTCAACCCGGCCACGGTGGCGATCACCCGCTACCGATACCGGGGATCAGCGCGGGCGCGTTGCGGGGAGTTGTTCACCGGGCATCGGTGGTGTCGAGCAGGTCGGCGACCGCACGGGCCGACCAACCCGGCACCTCGCGCAAGTTCAGTACCGATCGATGGATCTGCGCCCACGCTGACGTCGAAGCCGCCGCGTCACGGGAATCCTGTACCCATCGGTCACCTGTACGCACAGGCGAGTCGCCGGTCGGGCCGGGGCGTCACCGAAGGCAGCCACTGGCGACGTCGATACAATGGGGCATTGACGTGATTAATAATGTCTTCTAATCTCACTCGGCACCGGTGCCGCGCAGTTCACGCCTATGAACAAATCCGTCGAAGGGCCCGCTATGTAACAGTGCGACGGACTTGGTCGTCGATACGCTGCGCGATGAGTGTCGTCCATCACCACGTCCGAAAGGCAATACCTGTCATGAGGTTCTCCGGTAAACGCAAACTCGCCATCTCGCTGCTGGCAACCATGGCGATCCTGGCCACCCCCGTCGTCGGGCAGGGGGTCGCCACGGCCGCTGCTCCGTGCGACTATCCTGCTCAGCAACTGAATCTGAGAAACTGGAAGGTCACCCTGCCCACCGGATCCGCGGGGTCACCGACCGAGATCAAGCAGCCCGCACTGGCGACCTACTCGTCCAACCCGTGGTACATGGTCAACGCCGCCTGCACCGGGGTGCAGTTTCGTTCGCCGGTCAACGGTGTGACCACGCCCAACTCCAGCTACGCCCGATCCGAGCTGCGGGAAATGGCCAGTAACGGCACCACCAACGCGTCGTGGTCGGCCACCTCGGGCACGCACACCATGACCTTCAGACTGGCGTTCAACAAACTCCCGAACGACAAGGCCCACGTCGTCGGGGCTCAGATCCATGACGGCGATGACGACGTCACCGTTTTTCGCCTGGAAGGAAGCAATCTCTACATCACCAAGGGTAATACCACCCACCACAAGTTGGTGACCAGCAGCTACAAGTTGCACACGGTCTTTGAGGGAAGGTTCGTCGTCGGCGGTGGCAAGATCAAGGTCTACTACAACGGCGCGCTTCAGACGACCATCTCACACAGCGCGTCGGGCAACTATTTCAAAGCCGGCGCCTATACCCAGGCCAACTGCGGCAACTCATCTCCGTGTAGCAGTTCCAACTACGGTCAGGTGAGCATGTACAAGTTGCTCGTCACGCATTCCTGACAGGACAGGGGTCGGGGTCTCCGGTAGTGGGGGCCCCGGTCTCCTATGTCCGACGCGGCTCGGCATGAACGCAGTTTGCAAAGGTGGCCGATTGACAGGCATCGGGACTGGTTGTAGCTTCTCGCATGATCGTGACGGCAGGGGCAACGTGCGATTCCCAATATTGTTATAGCCGGCCGGCCAGGCCGGCGTTGATCGCCGTCCGGATCGCCGCGGCGATCTCACCAGCCTGCGGCTCCGTCAGCGTGTCCGCGGGCGCGCAGACGCCGATCGCGTCGTACGGGCCGAGTTTGGGTGGGGCGGGCACCGCTACGCCGGTGCCGTGGTCCGGGTCGGTCGGCCTCGCGTCGACAGCGTGTCCTCGCTCGACCGTCCGAGCGAGGTCGTGCCGCAGCGCGTCGAGGGCCGCGGGTGTCGTTGCGGCCGAGGCCGGCAGCATCCGTGCCAGCGACACGTCATCGCCTGTGGCACGGGCCAGCACGACCCGGCCCATCGCCGTGGCGTAGGCCGGGGAGGACCATCCTGCCCGGAGCATTGGTCGCACCTCGGCCTTCTCCCGTGTCAGCAGGCAGACCATGTGCCCGCCGACCAGCCGACCCAGTTGTACTGTCGTGTCGAATTCCCGGTGCAGCCAGTCGACGACAGGAGTGAGACGCCGAACCGCACGATCGGTGCGCAGGTATGCGGCGCCGGTGCGTAGCGCCTGGACACCCAAACCGTAACGGGATCCGCCGGTGTCGGTCTCCACCCATCCGCGCTGTACCAGGGTGCGGAGCAAGCCATACATGCTGCTCTTCGGAATTCCGAGATCCCGGGCGAGTTCCACGAGGGTGCGCCGGTCCGGCATGGCGGCGAGCAGTTCCAGCAGCTCGACGGTGCGGTCTGCCGACTTGACCCGGGGGGCGCCGCCTGTCGTCATTGTCGTGTTCCTACTCCCTGGGTTCGGGTGCCGGACCGGTCGAGGCGCGTACCACCAGTTCCGGTCGGAGCAGCAGCGACTGACTGGGGCCGGCCTCGGCCCCATCGATCCGGGAACGCAGGTGCCGGAAGGCGGCCGCCGCCATGTCGCCGATCGGCTGACGGACCGTGGTCAGGGGTGGTGCCGCCAAATCGGCGAGCACGATGTCGTCGAAGCCGACCACGGAGACGTCTTTGCCAACCCGCAGTCCGGCATCTCGGATACCCGCACTGATGCCGAGGGCGCACATGTCGTTGATGGCGACGATGGCGGTGGGGCGATCGTCGGCTTGTAGCAGTTGGTGCGCGGCGGTCCGACCGAGCCCGGCGGCGTCGAGATCGCCGTACGGCTCCTGCTCCGCGCCGCCGGACCAGACGAGCGCCTCGGCCGGGTCCAGCCCGGCTTGTTCCAACGCGTCGGTGAAGCCGCGGAACCGTTCCCGGCGGTTGACGCTGCGCAGCGATCCGGAGACGAACGCGATTCGACGATGGCCGAGTTCCAGCAGGTGGGCGGTGGCGAGGTGGGCGCCCACCACGTTGTCGACGCTGATGTTCACCAGGGTGCCCGGGTCGCCGGCCTGTGCGGTGCGGTCGAAGGCGACCAGGCTGAGCCCTGCCTCAACCAGGGGCAGCACGTGGTTCAGTGACGGCAATGAGGAGCAGAGCACCACCCCGCGGATGCCGTCGGCCCAGAGTTCTTCCAGGTACCGCCGCTCCCGGTCCGGCTCCCGTTCGCTGTTGCAGAGCAGGACGTGGTAGCCGTCGGCCAGCGCGGCCCGTTCCAGGTAGCGAGCGAAGTTGCCCCAGAACGGGTTCGCTACCGAGGGCACGACCAGCCCGACCACCTGGATGCGGCCGGTGCGCAGCTGCCGAGCCGCTCGGTTGGGGCGATAGCCGAGCCGGTCTATCGCGTCGGCCACGCGGGTTCGGGTCTGGGGGAGCATCCGGCCGGGTCGTCCGTTCAGGAAGTTCGACACGGTGCTGGGCGAGACGCCAGCCTCTCGGGCCACCTGGTAGATCGTCACACCACTCACGTCGTGCTTCTCCCGTTGGTTCAGGCGGAACGGTACGACCTCAGTGTAGGGGTTTACTGGCCGGTGACCGCTCCTGGCCTTCTTAGTTAAGCCGGTGTTTCGCCGCTGTGTCTAGCCATTGACAGCGCTGCACCTCGCTCCTAACCTTGCTGCAACGTTGTACCAGTAAATCGATGCATGACTGAGCGATCACAATCCGCACCGCGACGTGAGCGGTTGCCAGGGCGGCGGAGTTCCGCCGCGGGAGGGAAGGCCAGGATGACCAGAACCTGGAGGAGTCGGACGCGTGTGACGGCGGTCGCGCTCGTCGCGACTTTGTTCGCCACCGCTTGTGGCGGTCCGGCGCCTAGTGGTGATGACGGGGCTAGCGGCACGGTCCGGTTGCTGACTCCGATTTTCGAGGGGGCGGATGGTAAGAGTGTGCTGGAGATGCAGCTAAATGTGTTTAAGGAGGATCATCCGGACATTGTTGTCGAGGTGGATTACACCTCGTACGGCAAGTTGAACGAGAAGCTGACCACCTCGATCGCCGGTGGGCGGCCGTATGACGTCATGTTGATGGGGGTTGGCTGGATTCCGCCGTTCGCGGCGAAGGGTGCTTTGGCGGAGCTGGATGAGAGTAGGCAGCAGCTGGCTGAGCGGTACAACGGGCGGGTGGTGGAGCCGGGTATCTATCAGGGCAAGGTCTATGGTTTGCCGATCATGTTGGATACCCGGTTTGGTCTGTACCGCAAGGACATCTTCGCTGAGGCGGACATCGCGGGTCCGCCGGGCAACTTCGCCGAGTTGCGGGAGATAGGCCGTGAGCTGACCGTGCGTGACGGTAGTGGGAAGCTCACTCGTGCGGGTGTGGATATCCTGTCCAACGATCTGCGGCAGACGTTTCTCCCGCTGATGTGGGCCAATGGGGGTGAGTTGTGGACGTCCGACGGTGAGCCGGCTTTCAACAGTCCGCAGGCGGTGGGTGCGCTGCAGTTGATGACTGACATCATCCGTACCGACAGGTCCGAGGACTTTGGCTTCACTCAGCCCGGTGCTACTGGTCTGCCGCTGGCTCAGGGGCGGGCGGCGATGATGGTGGGTCACAACAATCATCTACTGGCGATTGAGGAGCAGGCGCCGGAGCTGATCAAGGAAGACAAGATCGGCTTCTTTATGATCGATAATGAGCGGCCGGCGATGTTCCAGGGTGGCACGTTGGCTACCGTCTCGGCGAAGTCCCCGCGTCCGGCTGCGGCCAAGGCGTTGGTCAGCTTCCTCACCGGTGAGCAGGCGTCGCTTGCTGCGAATGAGCAGCGGGGTAACGTTCCGGCGCTCAACAGCCTGGCCGACTCCGAGTATGTGGCGAGTAACAAGGCCGCGCAGTTCGCGATGGACAACCTCGACGCCGCCTTCTCCGAGGGTGGGGTGCCGGCCTGGTTGGAGATTCGGGGCGACTTCAAGGCGGCTATCGAGGCCGCGCTGCTGGGGCAGAAATCGCCGCAGCAGGCGCTCGACGAGCTGGTGGTCAAGGCCCAGGCAGCGATCGCCAAGGGTTGAGATGACCAGCACCCTGGAATCTGTGGGCGTGGCGTCCGCGGGTCGGGCGTCACGCCCGCCCCGCGGTCGCCGAAGGGTGGGTGCCGAACGTCGTCGTGCGGCGTACCTGATGTTGGCCCCGTCGGTGATCCACCTGCTCTGGTGGATCGGCCTGCCGGTGGTGGCGACGTTCGGGCTGGCCTTCACCGACTACGACGTGATCGCCGGCACCGTGCAGTGGGCCGGTCTGGACAACTTCCGCGAGATCTTCGCCGACGACATCTGGAACCTGTCGATCTGGCACACCGTCGTGTTCACCTTCTTCACCGTGCCGGTGGCGATGGCGATCGCGGTGTTCATCGCGGTGCTACTCAACCAGCAGATCAGGGCGAGGGCCTGGTACCGGGCGGCGTTCTTCATGCCGCACATCACCGCCACCGTCGCGATCGCGCTGGTCTGGATGTGGATGTTCGAGCCCAACCTCGGGTTGTTCAACCTGCTGCTGGACCGGGTCGGAGTGAACGGGCCGGCCTGGCTGTCGGATCCCGACTGGGCGATGCCGGCGGTGATCCTGGTCAGCATCTGGAAAGGCATCGGCCTGAAAATGCTGATCTACCTGGCGGCCCTGCAGAACATTCCGCACGAACTGTACGAGGCGGCCGACATCGACGGCGCCTCAGGCCCCCGCCGCTTCTTCGCGATCACCCTACCGCTGCTGAAACCCGCCACGTTCTTCGTCTTCATCGTATCCATGATCGATGCCTTCCAGGTCTTCGACCAGGTGTACGTGCTGACTCCCGACGGTGGCCCAGCGAACTCGACAACCGTGATGACCTACGAGATCTACCGCACCGCGTTCGGCGAGTTCGACATCTCGGCGGCCTGCGCGCAGAGCCTGGTGCTCTTCGCCTTCCTACTCGTCCTGACGGTCATCGGACGCAGACTGACCGGAAAGGACAGCGATGAAGCGTAAGCTCGATGCCCGCTTGGCGCTGCACCTGCTGCTGGGTGTCGGCGGGCTGGTCATGACCGTGCCGTTCGTCTGGATGATTCTGACGTCACTCAAGAGCCGCACCGACATCGCCGCCTACCCGCCGCACCTACTACCCACCGAATGGGTGTGGAGCAACTACCAGGCCGCCCTGGACTACGCCCCGTTCGGAACGTACTTCCGTAACAGCCTCCTCATCGCCATCGGACACACGATCATCAATCTGGCGCTGGCGACGATGGCCGGATACGCCCTCGCCCGGGTGCCGTTCCGGGGCCGGACCGTGCTGTTCCTCGCCATCCTCGCGATGATGATGATCCCCACCTACACCAAAATCGTCCCGCAGTACCTGATCGCCAAGGGCATGCCCTTCTTTGGTGGCAACGACTACCTCGGACGGGGCGGCTACGGCTGGCTCGACTCATGGTGGGTCCTGATCATCCCAGGAGCGCTGACCCCATTCGCGATCTTCCTGTTCCGGCAGTTCTACCTGTCACTACCCCGCGAACTGGAGGAAGCCGCCCGCATCGACGGGCTCAACGAATTCGGAATCTTCGCCCGAGTGATGACCCCACTGGTCAAACCGGCGATCGCCACCGTCGCCCTGGTCACCTTCGAGAACAGCTGGAACAACTTCCTCTGGCCACTGCTGGTCACCACCCGCGACGACCTGCGGGTCATCCAGGTGGGCCTGGCCGCATTCCAACAAGCCGAACGAACCGAATGGTCCTACCTGATGGCCGGCTCCACACTAGCCACCGTCCCCATGATCGTGCTGTTCCTGTTCGCCCAGCGGTACTTCGTGCAGGGCTTCGCCACCGCCGGAATCAAATAAAAGGAGCACCTTCATGAAAATCGACCTGACCGGACGCCGGGCCCTCGTCACCGGCGCCGGCCACGGAATCGGCGCAGCCATCGCCGTGGCACTGGCCAGAGCCGGAGCAGACGTCGCCGTCCACCACGGCCACTCAGCCGGACCAGCCGCCGAAGTAGCATCCACCATCGAAGCACTAGGCCGCAAAACCATCGTCCGCCAGGCCGACCTCACCCAAACCACCGAAGCCACCAACCTCCTCAACGACGTCACCACCTTCCTCGGCGGCCTAGACATCCTGATCTGCAACGCCGGAGGCATGGTCGGCCGCAGCCCCGTAGCAGAAATGACCGACGAGCACTACACCCAACTCATCGACCTCAACCTAGGCAGCACCTTCCGCACCACCCGCGCCGCCATCCCACACCTACGCGCAGCCGGCGCCCAAGGACGACTCATCACCATGTCCTCCCTCGCCGCACACAACGGCGGCGGCGCCGGCTCCGCCGTCTACGCCGCAGCGAAAGCAGGCGTACGCGGCCTGACCAAAGGACTCGCCAAAGAACTGGCAAACACCGGCACGACCGTCAACGCGGTAGCCCCCGGCTTCATCGGTGGCACCACCTTCCACAACACCTTCACCACCCCCACCACCCAACAAACAATCATCAACGCAGTCCCGCTCGGACGAGCCGGCACCCCCAACGACGTCGCCGGCACAGTCACCTGGCTCGCCTCCGACGCCGCCGCCTACATCACCGGCGCCACCATCGACATCGACGGTGGCGCATGGTACCGATAGCCAGCACCGCACCACCACCATCCACCGCCCAACCAACCCCACCACCACAACAGGGCGGCTGGTGGCACGCCTACATCTGCCCCACGCACGGCGTGGAACTCGAACACGACGGCCTGCTCTCCGGTGTCTTTCCCCTCGGCGGCGCCCGCTGCCGGCACGGCTGCCGGATCGACGAGCCCGCGGTACGAGGAGCCTGGACAGTCCTGGCCCACCAAGCCTGCGCCCGGCAGATCCGGGCGCTCGCCGGGTCTACCCAGGAGGCCGACCGGCACACGGCCGTGGACCTGCTGACCAGCTACGCCCGACAGTATGCGGCGCTCGGCGCGGCACCGCACGACGGCGCCGCCGAGTGGATGCTGCGCGGCCGGCTGTTCCACCAGGCCCTCACCGAGGCCATCTGGTCGGTGACGATAGGGCAGGCCGCCCGGGCGCTGCGTGAGGCTGGGCACCCGCTGCCCGTCGAGGTGACGGAACTGCTGCGTGCTCTAGTGGCGGCAGCCGGGCAGGCGCGTGACGCTCTCGTCGACGCCGGCCGTTTCGACTCCAACTACACCGCTTGGCTGGTTGCCGCCGGAGCGGCCTGCTCCGGCCGTCCCGAATGGGCCAGCGGCCGGCACGGCATGGGCGACCACGTGCTCGCGGCGGTCCGACCGGACGGCTGGGAATGGGAAGGCTCCACCTATTACCACGGCTTCGTGCTGCGCGCGTACCTGCTCACCCTGGACGCGTTGCCGCAGGTCCCGGTCCCGGAGGAGGTGCGGTCCCGGCTCACCGCGATGGCCGCGGTACTCGACACCCTGGTCACCCCCGGCGGGCTACTACCCGCCCTCCACGACGGCCCGTACGACCGGCCGCCGGCCCGGTACGAGTTGGACGAACTCCGGGAACTGCTGCCACTGCTCAATGTCGAAGCGAACCAGCCGCGACCGGTGACGGTCTATCCGGTCACCGGCTACGCGGTGCTGCGCGGACTTGGGCTGCACGCCGTGGTCGACTTCGGGCCGCACGGCGGTTCACACGGGCACCTGGACAAGCTGGCGCTCTACCTGTACGGCGCGGACACCCGCTGGCAGCCCGACCCCGGCCAGGTGCCGTACGCACACCAGGGCTGGCGGCAGCATTTCACCTCGACCGCCGCCCATCCCACGTTCTCCGTTGACGGGCTCGACCAGGCGGAGTGCGCGGGTTATCTGATCGGTCACGACGGCCGTTCGGTGAGCGTCGGCTGCGACACCGCCTACCCCGGGGTGTCGGCCCGCCGCCAGGTGACTCTCCGCGACGATGTGTTCATCGACGAGTTGACCGTGGAGACCGATCGGCCTCGCCGGATCACCAGTCACCTGAGACCTGACGTCGAATTGACCGTACGCGCCGGTGCCGGCGGGTCGCTGGAGACAGTCTGGCCGGGCCGGCAGACCCTACGTGGGCGGCACACCGCCTCGGCTGCCGCAGTGGTGCTGTGCCGGCCTGGCCCGGGGCCGGCGGACGACCCGCAACGCGTCCGCACCTGGGTCGACTGGACCGCCGTCGACGCCACCACGGTGACCTTCCGTTCGATCTACCGGATGGAGAACTGATGCAACCCCTCCTCGTCGGCGGCCGCCTCGACCAACTGCGGGCCGCGCTCACCACCACCCACGCCGCCCAGTGGCGACGGCTGTACGAGCAGTGCGACTGGTACCGCGGGCAGACCCCGCCCACTGAGCACCCGACCGCCAGCATCACCTACTTCGGCCCGGCTGCGATGAACCTCGCCCTGGCCTACCGCCTCACCGGGCAGGCCGGCTATCTGGCGGAGGCCCGACGGTGGATAACCATCGCCGTATCGTTTCCGCACTGGGGCAAGGCGAAGCTGCCCGACCACGACCTCGACGCGGGCTGGCTGCTGCACGGGCTGTCCCTGGCGTACTCCTGGCTGCGCGACGACCTACCCGCCGACGAGGCGGAGGCGCTGCGCGCGAAGCTCGTGCTCCAGGGTGAGCGGATGTACGACTTCGCGGTGCAGACCGAAGGGGCCTGGTGGTCGTCGAGCTACTGGCAGAACCATAACTGGATCTGCTACGCGGGTCTCGCCGCCGCCGGGTACGTCCTCGACAAGCCGGAGTGGAGCGACCGGGCCCGGGACAACCTCGGCACCGTGTTGGACCTGATGCCCGACGACGGCTCCGACTCCGAGGGCGTCGTCTACTGGCGGTACGGCGTCCCCTGGCTGGCCATCCACCTCGACCTGCTGCAACACGCCGAGGGCATCGACTGGTGGCGGAGGGGCGGCTTCCTGCAGCGGACCTTCGACTGGCGGCTGCACCAGTGCGCGCCCGGCTTCGAGGAAAACATCGACCACGGCGACTGCCATGACCGCCGGTCCGGGCACAGCGTCGCGCTCTACCACAAGATCGCCACCGTCTACCGGGACGGTCGGGCCCGCTGGCTCGCCGACCGGGTCACCGAGCGGTACTTCTGGCGGGAGGCTTACGCCTCCGGCGTCAAGCCGGGCGTGATGCCGGAGGCAGGCTACGAACTGCTCTGGTACGACTCAGCCGTGCCGGCCGAGGATCCGACCGGCACGGCTGCGACGACCGCCTACTTCCCTGACCTTGGCCAGGTGACCGCCCGGACCGGCTGGCACGCCGCCGCCGCCTTCGTCAGCTTCAAAGCCGCACCCGGTGGCGGGCACCATGCCTGGGAGAGCGCCGAGCGGCTCCGCCGTGACCGAGGTTGGGAAACTCTCAACGCCGGGCACCACCATCCCGACGCGGGGGCCTTCGTCTTCGGTGCGTACGGTGCGTTCCTCGCGGTGGACGACGGCTACTGCAACCGGAAACGGGCCGCTCACCACAACCTGGTGCTGGTCGACGGGCAGGGCTGGGCGGGGGAGGACCGCTACCACGTGTACAAGGACCTGCCGTACGAGAGTCAGGCCCGGCTGCGGGATGTGCTCGCCGAGGACGGTGTGGTGCACGCGACGGCAGAGTCGGCCGCCATGTTCGACCCCGCCCTCGGCGTACGGCAGGTGGACCGGACGCTGGTCTTCACGCCTGCCGGTCGGCTCGTCATTCTTGACGAACTCGCCGCCGACCAGCCCCGTGAGTGGACCTTCCTGTTGCACTCGGACTGGCCGGCCGAGCTTGACGGAGATGACGTCGTGCTGCGCTCCGGGCCGGCACAGGCGCACGTACGCCGGTTCGCCCCGGACACCTGCGCGGTCAGCCAGACGACGACGGAGATCCAGGCCAATCCCACCGCCAGCACGCCGAGCCTGCAGATCGTCCGGGCCCTGCAGACCGTCCGGGTTCAAGTGCCGCCGACTCCGCGCACCCGGATCCTCACCAGCGTCGAACCGACCTCCGCGCTTGCGTCGATGCCGGCCGCCGCCACGTCGGTGGAGTGCGCCGCAGGGCTCGGGGTGCGGTTCGGTGCCGGCGGCGAGACCGTGCTGCTGGCGCCGACCAGCCGGACCATCGACGGCGCGGCCGTACGGGCCGAGGCCGCGGCGGTGATTCTACTGCCGTCGGTCGACGGCCGCCCGGCGCGGGTAGGCGTGGTCGGCGCGACCCACGTCGAGGTGGCCGGCCGTGACCTGGTGCGCAGCGCCGAGCCAATGACCGGGGTGCTGCCATGGCCAGCCTGAGCACCGTGACGCCCGCCACCGGCCGTGCACCGGCCGCCCGCCGCGGCCCAGCGACCACCACCCGGGGCGGCTGGGAGGGCATCGCCCTGCGGGTGCTGGAGTTCGTCGCCTACCCGGCGCTGGCCGGCTGCGCCCTGCTCCTGCTGTGCCTGGGCGTTGTCACCTGGCTGCCGGCCCTGGCCGCCGCCGCACATGCGCTGCAGCAGTGGCGCACTGACGGGCGAGCCCGACCGTTTCTCGGCACCCTCGACACCTTCGGAAACTACTGGCGGCGGCTGTGGCGCCACGCGCTGGTGTCCACGGCAGTTGGTGTCGTGCTGGTGGCCAACATCGTCTTCCTCGCCGCCCGTCCCGGCTATCCGGCCATGGCCCTGCTGGCCCTCCATGCCGGCCTGATTCTGGTCCTGGTGCCGTACCACCTTGCGCTGGCTGTAGCCGCCGCCCGGGATCCCGTCGGCGACGCCGGCCGCTGGGGACGGGACGCGCTGCTGTTCACCTTCGCCTCGCCCGGTCGTGGGCTCTCATTGCTCGCTGCGGTTGTCGCGGTACCAGTGGTCGCCGCGCCGCTGGCACTCGGCCCGCTGCTCCTCGGCGCCACGCTGCCGCTGCTGCTGGGTCTCCGGCTCGCGGACGCCGGACAACCTCCAGTCGACTCCCAGCCGGCCACCCCGCCGGCGTCGCGATCCAGGTACGAGGATAGGACGGGATGACGGCGTGATCGAGCAGGTGACGCAGGCGTACCCCACCTTCTTGGTCGTGGCGACCACACTGCGCACCGTGCGGACCGCCACGGTCAATGACTGGGAAGCCGTCGGCTGGTCAGTCGGCGTCGGCTTCGTCGCCGCCCGGCACCGGCTGGGTTTGGAGATCCTGGACCGGGTCGGCGGCGGGGACAGCTTCGCCTCCGGCCTCATCTACGGGCTGCTGGAGCGCGGTAGCCTGCGCGTCGGTGTCGAACTCGGCGCCGCACACGGCGCGCTGGCGACGACCACGCCGGGGGACACCTCGATGGCCAGCCTGGCGGAGGTCGGGGCGCTGGGGCTCGGGTGAACCGCTGAACGTGAAGGGACGTACCCGCGCTGACTCCCGGCACGCGGAGCCGCCTCCCGCGCCGGGGGAGGTGCCGGTGGATGGTCGGCGTACCTGGTGGTCACCCGGTCTGCGGATCATGGTGGCCGACACCTTTCTCATGGGCCTCGGCTTCTACGCCCTGGTACCGCTGCTGGCATACCACCTTCTGCACGATCTGGGGCTCAGCATCGCACTCACGGGGCTGCTCGCCGGCGTACGGTCGGCCAGCCAGCAGGGCATGATGCTCTGGTCCGGCATGCTTGCCGACCGCTTCGGTCACCGCCGCGCGATCTGTCTGGGCGTGCTGCTACGCGCCGCCGGTTTCGCCGCGTTCGGCGTCGTCGACGCCGTGCCCGGGCTCGTGGTGGCTTCGGTCCTGGCCGGCCTCGGCGGCTCACTGTTCCACCCGGCGAGCTACGCCCTGTACGCCGAACTGACATCCGCACCGCATCGCACCCGCGCCTACGCCGTGCGGGAGATGGCCAGCAACGTCGCCTTCGTTGTCGGACCAGCCCTCGGCGGCGTCCTGGCCGCCACCGACTTCCCCGCCCTGTGCTTCGTAGCGGCCGGCCTGTTCCTGCTCGCCGGAGCGATTACCTGGCTGGGGCTGCGCCCGGACCGAGACAAGGCCGGCACGCCGGACCGAATGTCTTCCCTGCACCGGCTGCGTACGGTCGCAGGGGACCGCCAGTTCCGGCGGTTCGTCCTGGTCAGTGCTGCCGCCTGGGCCCTGTTCAGTCAGCTCTACCTTGCGGTGCCGGTCCGCGTGGGGCAGGTCCTACCGGGAACGACGTCACTGGGACTCGTCTACAGCGTCGCGGCGATCGTCATGGTCGTGGCGACCGTTCCGCTGACCCGGCTCGCCGAGCGGTACCTGCGCACCAGCCAGACGCTCGCCGTGGGCACGAGCGCGCTCGCGGCCGGCCTGTGGTTGCTGGGCGTGCTGCCGGGACCAGCCGGGGTGGTCACCGGTGTCGTGGTGTTCACTCTGGGACAGGTCTTGCTGCTGCCCACCCTCAACGGCACCGTCTCGCGACTCGCTCCACCGGGCGCGGTCGCGTCGTACTTCGGTGCCAACGGCCTGGTGCTGTCGCTCGGCGGGCTGATCGGCAACCTCGGCGGCGGGTGGCTGCTCGGACTGGATGCGGGTCTCGCGCAGTGGGTGCCGTGGACCATCTTCGCCGCGTGGGGCCTGACAACCGCAGTCGTGTACCTGTTTGTGCTACGCGACGGATCCCGTCGGGGTACCGGCGTCGCCGCGTCCGAGGCCGCAGGATCTCCGCTAGCGGAGATCATCACCGCCTTCCCGGCAGCCTCCCGCGGCCCGAGCCTCCTGGTTCGTCGACCCGCGGCGGGCCGGTGGTCTCGCCGCGGGCGAGAAGGTTCATCCGTCGAGTTGCGAGGCGAGCAGGTCGACGTATGCTCCGCCGGCCGCCACCAGTTCATCGTGGGTTCCGGCCGAGCTCACCGGCGACGGTGTCGTAGCCGTCCGGCAGTGTCGTGATGAATTCGTGGGCTTGGGCGGCCTGGGCCGTGGCCTCGACCTCTTCGTCGGTGGCGTCGGCACGGCCGAGGCGGATGTTGTCGCGCAGGCTGGTGTTGAACAGGAAGGTGTTCTGCGGCACCAGCGTCATGAGACGGCGAAGGTCTTCCTGTAGGAAGTCGCGAACGTCGTGTCCGCCTACGGAGACTGATCCGGCGGTGACGTCCCAGAACCTCAGCAGCAGGTTGGCGCAGGTCGACTTCCCCGCGCCGGAGTGCCCCACCAGTGCGACGGTCTCGCCAGGACGGATCTCGAAACTGACCTCCCGCGCTGCGGGGGCGAGGTCGCTGCGGTAGGCGAAGGTGACGGCGTCGAAGCGGACATGCGGCACGATCGGGCCCTCGGGCGACTGGTGGACCAGGTCTGAGACAGGTGCGGGCGCGTCGAGCAGCGTGTTGATGCGGTCCGCTGATGAGGCCACCACGGACAGTTCGCGCGCGACCTCGGTCACCTTGAGCACCGGAAGCATCGCCATCGCGGCGAGGACGACGGCGACCGGGAAGAGAGCGCGGTCGAGTTCGCCCGCGACGACGAGCCACGCGCCGAGGACCAGCACCACGAGGATTCCCAGGAGGGCGATGGTGTCCGTGGCGGCGTACTCGATGCCGCTACGGCGTCCGTGTGCGGACTTCGCCGCAGCCAGCCGGACGCTCTGTTTGCGGAGCAGCCCGAGCCGCTGCGAGTGTGCGCCGAAGTTCACGAGCTCGCGGAGTCCCTGGAAGGTGTCGGTGTTGTCGGCGCTCATCTGGCTGAGAGAGCCGCGTAGCTCGTGTCCGTGTCGTTCGGCTTGGCGCCGTAGCCACGCTGGGACTGAGGCGAGCAGCACGAGCACCGGAACCAGGACGCAGGCCAGCGACCAGGATGAGCCGGCGGTGCTGGCCCAGGAGGGCATCAGGCTCCTCAGCCTGACGATCAGCGACCGGCCGTTCTGATCCCCGACCTTGTGCTCGTGCTTGTGCTTGTGGTGGAGGTGGGTGTGGACAGTCGAGGTCATGCGAGCGCACCAGCCTGGGTAGCGACGAGTTCGGCGTAGACGCCCTTACGTGCCACCAGGTCGGGGTGGCTGCCGAGTTCGACCACCCGGCCGGACTCCATCACCACGATCCGGTCGGCGTCGCGCACCGTGGAGAGTCGATGCGCGATGATGATCGTCGTCCGGCCGCGGGTCAGGTCGCGGAGAGCGTGGGTGATTTCCGCCTCGTTGGCGGCATCGATGCTCGATGTCGGCTCGTCGAGCACGAGCACGGGAGCGTCCTTGAGGAGCGCACGCGCGATCGCAGTGCGCTGGCGCTCGCCGCCGGACAATTTGAGGCCGCGTTCGCCGACGACCGTGTCGAAACCCTGGGGCAGGTTGGTGATGAAGTCGGCCGCCTGCGCCGCGGTCACCGCACGACGGATCTGCTCGCTAGTCGGTTCGGCGGGTGGCCTCCACCTCGAGGGTGGCTAGCAACGTCGCCCGGGTGACCGTGTCAACTGCCGAGAGTGCCTCGTCGAGCACCAGCAACCGGGGTGCGCGGAGCAGGGCGCGAGCCAGGCAGAGGCGTTGCGGCTGTCCGCCGGAGAGCTCCGTGTCATCGCCCAGCACGGTGTCGTATCCACCGGGCAGGGCGACGACCTCGTCGTGGATCGCGGCGGCGCGGGTCGCGTGGACGAGTTCGTCGGCGACGGGACGGCCACCGGTGAGATTTTCGCGGATGCTCGCCCGGCGTAGGCCGGTGTCCTGGAAGGCGAAGCCGGTGTGGTCGTAGAGCGCCTTCTCGGTGAGTTCTCGCAGGTCCGTGCCCCCGACAGTGAGACAGTGCTCCGGCAGTATCCGGGCGTGGCCGCCTGGTTGATCGAAAAAGGTCCGGCCGGCCCGCAGGCATACCGCTTGCTCGAGGAGCTCCTCACCGTCCTCTCCGACGCCGGGTTCGACGACAAGACGGTGGTCCGGGGCGCGGCGGCCATCATGGGCTGGACGTTCACCCGGGTCGCGATCGAGGACTCCGCGGACGACCGGGTTCGCCGCCGATCACCCACCCGTGCCACGGCTTTCCTGAACGGGCTGACCGACGTCGCCGCCGCCGCGCATCCGGCCGCCACCCGGTTCGGGTCGGCATTCTTCACCCTGCCGCTGCCCGATTTCTTCGACGCCGGCATCGACTGGATCCTGGCCGGGGTCGTCTCGGAACGCGTCCGGTAAGCGCGACCCGCCGGCGCCCGATCACCATGACGCCATGACGGGCGGACCGTGTCTGCGATGGGACAGTGCCCGTCGGGTCACCACCCCCGGCGAGGATCAGCAGCGCTGCGGCGGCGTTCCAGGCGATGTCGAACCAAATCAGTGGCATCCGCAGCAGCTTGTGATCCACCACGCCGTGCAGGAAGCCGCCCTACCTGGCCGACTGCAGTAACACGGGGCGACGGCGCCGGTCGGCCCCGCCCGGTCAGGCTCACTGGTGCAGATGTGCGCGCTGCCCCTCGCGGTCGAAGATCATGATTAGTTCGGCGGGCTTGTCGATTGCTGTCATCGAGTGTGGTGTCATCGTCGAGAACTCGGCTGCCTCGCCCTTGTCGACCTCAATCTGCCGTTCGCCGAGCCACAGCAGCACCCTGCCTTCGAGCACCAGAAGCCAGTCGTAGCCCGGATGGACCCGCTGGGTCGGCATCGTGGCCTCGGGCTCCAGTCGGACCTTCATCGCCATGGTGCGACCGTCGACGCGGCTCAGCGGCCACGTGGTGCGTGATCCCGAACGGTGTTGCACGGGTCGGATGACCACGTCCTCGTCGATGGTTGCCTCGAAGAGGACGTCGAGGCTGACCTGTAGCGCGTTGGCCAGGGGGACGAGCACGTCGAGGCTGAGTGTCCGTTTGCCCGTCTCGACCCGGCTGATCGTCGACGGGCTGAGGTTGGTGCGTTCGGCGAGTTCGTCCAGGGAGTAGCCGAGCGTGGTGCGGATGCTTCGCAGCCGGCTACGCGCCAGCCGCTCGACGTCACTGCGATCGTTCATTGTCCCAGCATGAACCCACCTTGCGAATCTCGCAAGCCTCCTTTCACATGCCGCCAGGTGTTCCTACGCTGGGCGCATGACAGAACACGCCCACGGGGCCTCCGACCACACACCGCACCAGAGCATCGTCCGGAAATGTGACGTCGCTGTCATCGGCGGATCGGCGGCCGGTCTGGCGGCCGCGCTGCAGCTCGTTCGTCAGCGACGTTCGGTGATCGTCGTTGACGACGGCACGCCGCGGAACGCGCCGGCCGCCCACATGCACGGCTACCTCGGACGTGAGGGCACCCCGCCCGAGGCGATGCGGGCCATCGGGCGGGAGGAGGTCCGTAGCTATGGTGGCAACGTCCTGACCGGCCGGGTCCTGGCGGTGCGGAAGGAGGACGACGGGTTCCACCTCGCACTCTCGGGCGGCCACGGCCTGGTCGCACGTCGGATACTGGCCGCGACCGGCATTGTTGACGAGCTTCCCGACATCGAGGGCCTCGCCGAGCGTTGGGGCCGTCAGGTCTTCAACTGTCCGTTCTGTCATGGCTGGGAGGTCCGCGACCTGCGGGTCGTGCAGATCGTCACGACGCCGATGGGACTGCACCCTACCCAGCTGATGCGGCACCTGACCGGCCGGTTGACCGTGGTGCTGCATGACGCGACGGGGATCGACCCGGCCGCGGTGCAGACCCTCGTGGCCTCCGGTGTTCCGGTGCTCGAGAGTACGGTGCGCCGGGTGGCCGACGCCGACCCGGACGGGTCACTCGTCGTCGAGCTCGCCGACGGCCGCGGCCTGCCGGCCGACGCGATCCTCACCGGGGGCCGGTTCCGTCCCCGGGTCGATATGCTCGCCGGGCTCGGCCTCGACACCACGGCCCACCTCAGTGGACTCGGTGATCTCCTCGCGGTCGGCCCCACCGGGCGGACCAGCGTGGAGGGCGTCTTCGCCGCCGGAAATTTGACGGACCCGAGCGCCCAGGTCCTGCAGGCTGCGGCGAACGGTAGTTGGATCGGCGCCCAGATCGGTTTCAGCCTTGCCGCCGAGGACACCACGGCTGGTGTCCGCCCCTGCGGCGTCGCGATCGAGTGGGACAGCCGATACGGGGACCAGGAACGCGTGTGGAGCGCCAACCCGAACGGCAGCCTCACGGTGGAGGTGGCGGACCTGCCGCCCGGGCGGGCGCTCGACGTCGGCGCGGGGGAGGGAGCCGACGCCCTGTGGCTGGCCGAACGAGGTTGGCAGGTGACCGCCTCCGACGTCTCCAGCAGGGCCCTGGACCGCATCCGGGCCGAAGCGGAACGCCGCGGACTGGACGTGCGTACGCTGCACCGCGACGCCAACGACCCCGCCGCCTTCGAAGACGAGACCTACGACCTGGTCTCCCTGCAGTACGGTTCGTTCCAGCGCACCCCCGAGCAGCGCGGACTGCGTAACCTGCTCGACGCCGTGGCCGTCGGTGGGACGCTGCTCGTCGTCGGTCACGACCTGACCTGGCTCCAGCAGCCGTCGGACCCCGCCGAGCAGACCCGCATGTACGACCCGCAGGCGTACGTCGGCATCGCCGATATCGCCGCCGAGATAACGGCTTCGGACGACTGGCGCATCGACGCGAACGAGACCCGCCCACGCCCCCCGGGGGCGATCAGCACACACCACGTCAACGACGTCGTACTGCGCGCCGTGCGGCTGAATAGCCGCACCGAGTAGCCCGAGACGGACGAGAGTTCTGCTGCTGCATTGAGAGGACCGGACGTGCGCGCATGAGCGGAACGAAATCTTCCCACTTACCACGAGATGCCCGGTGGTGGTGGCCTTTCACTCCCGCCGCCGGGCACCGGGCGGTCCCAGGCACTCGCCGGGCGGGTGAATTCGGCGCCGCCTCCAGCACGTGTCGGCAGTGAAGGTGTAGTTCGGCGGGAGAGGGCGGTGGTTGCCCTGGAACGGCCTCGATCGCCGCGACCGGGAGTGCCCCGAGGTGGGGGTCGGCCAACGCCGTGACGGCCGCCTCCCGCACCGCCGGGTGCTTCTCCAATGCCTGGACGACATCCGCCGGCTGAACCTTGTAACTCCCGCGCACGATGACATCGTCCACCCGCCCGCCAATCCTGGGACTACCGCGCGCATCTGCGGAGCGTCAACGGGGCGGTAGCGCCGCGCGCTCTGCCACGGGACTTCGCGGCCTGGGCCGCGCAGGCCGGTCCGGCCTGGTCCTGGGAGCAGGTGCTGCCCTGGTACGTGGGCATTGAGAACGAGGCCAGTGCGGTAATCCGCCGTCGTTTGGCGGCGGTCAGCGTGATGGGTGCGTGAGGGACGGGCACGAGCCAGCTTCCATCGAAGGTGATCCTGTTCGGCGCCGTTCCGCAGGGTGGTCGCCGCGTTGGCCTGCTGGCGGCGTTCCGGGTCGACGACCCCGGCGGTGAGGGCCTGGTAGGCCGGTCGGCCGGCACCCTGCCAGTGGTACGGCGGCCAGGAAGCCGGCCGTCCGGGCTGCGTTGTGGAAGTGGCGGCCAGCTATGGTTCCACCGGCGGTCGCGACGAGACATGTACTGGAATGATGCTAATCATGCATGGTGGAGCACCCGTTGCGTGGACGTGGCGGTGGTGGGGCGTGGTGCGGCTCGCTCTGGTCCTGTTGTGGCTGCTTGCGGCAGTCGTCAGCTGGTGGACGGCCCCCCGGGAGCAGAGCTACGAGCAGGCGAGGGCGGACGTGGCCGCTGGCCACGTGACGGCATACCAGTGGGGCGACAGCTGGGCCACCGGGGGCAGTCCGCGACTGTGGTTCGGTGCCTCCGGTCTGCGGACGTCCAGCACGCTCGGCCCGCTGCTCGCGTGGCGAACTCCCGATGGGCGGGTGTCCTGGACCGACACCGATCGTTTCGACCAGGTCACCACCACGGACGCCGTCGACTCGGCGAGCTACTCCGGGCCCGGTGCCGTCGGTGTCGCGCAGGATCTGCGGGCTGGCGGCCTGGAGCAACGAGCTGGTGAGGTCCGTCCCCTGGGGGGTGCCGTCACCGGGATCGGCCTGGTCGTCACTGCCGTCTTCCTCGGCGTGGTTGTTGCCGGTCCGGCTCCGGTCCTCGGCACTCGATGGTTCTGGTTCTGGCTGGTCTCCACCGCACCGTACGGTCTCGGGATGCTTTTCTGGTTGTTCCGGGACCGCCCGTGGTCGCGTTCGGTGGTATCGGCCGCCATGCCCGGCGATCGGGAGCGGCGGGACCGTGGGATCCTCGGTCTCGGACTCGGCATCCTCGCGACGATCCTCGTCAGCCTCCTGCTGCTGACGTTCCACGAAGCCTTCGGTGATCGGTGGGTGCCGCTGCCTGGTGCCTAGGTCAACCAGAGGCACTGGCGCGATCGAACATCCAGGCCCCGACCGTACGTTCCACAGAGTGGTTGCGCCGCCGCCAGTCACCGCGATCGGTGGGCGGCAGATGAGCGGACCTGATCTTGGTTCAGGTGGCAGTAAAGATCACTGCGCGTTCCGCTGTGGCGGCTCGGTCGTAGAACGCTTGAACAGCAACGAAGTTGCGCCAGGTGTACTCGAAGTCTTCGTCGTCCTGGGCGCCGTCGTAGTCGCGGTGATCGATAGCATCAAAGCGGCGACGTAGCCAGGTGCGGTCGACAGCCCGCAGAGCCTCGGCCACATCGTGCACCTCGGCGGCGCTGACGTAGACGACGTAGCAGTCATCGTCTAGGTGTCGGCCACCAAGCACCGCGTGGGACAACGGATATCCGTCGTCGTCCGGGTCGAGCGTGCCATCGGTCAGGCAGCGATGGATGGCGTCCCATGCCTTGTCGGTGTCGACCTTCGAGGCGTCGTCGTCCCAGGACTCCTCGATGTCCTCAAGGAGTTCGCCCACCTGGTCGCCGTCGTCGTCTGCCGTCAACAACGAGCGCTCCTGCTCCGACGTAATGGCGAAGTGCACCCCCAACATGCCGGCGATTCTACGCTCGGCCTGCGAGGCGCTCGCAGCCCAACCAGCAGCGGACGTTGCTGTGCCGGCGCGGCGCTTCACGGGCGACCGGCACAGCGCTCGCCCAACCACCGTAACAGCCCGCTCGGCGCCGCAAAAGCGTGCGTAGTCCACGGTGGCGTCGTCGCGGGGGCGTTGTGCATGATTGCTACTGCATCGATCATCATGCGTCGAGTAGCTCATCTGGTGGGGGTGTGGATGCAGTACGTTCGGCTGGGCTCGGCCGGGTTGAAAGTGTCCCGCATCGCCCTTGGGATGCTCGCCTTCGGCGACCCGAGTTGGCGGCCGTGGGTGCTCGACGAGCAGGCCGCGGAGCCGGTCGTGCGCCGGGCCGCCGAGGCCGGGGTGACCTTCTTCGACACCGCCGACCAGTATTCGCTCGGCATCAGCGAGGTCGTGACGGGTCGGCTGCTGCGCCGGGTCTTCTCCCGTCGTGAGGAGTACGTCCTGGCCACGAAGGTGTACCAGCCGGTCGGCCCCGGACCCAACGATCGCGGCCTGTCGCGCAAGCACATCCTGCACTCGATCGACGCGTCGCTGCGCCGGCTCGGCGTCGACCACGTGGACCTGTACCAGATGCACCGGTGGGACCCGGACACCCCGATCGAGGAAATCATGGAGGCATTCCACGACGTGGTGCGGGCCGGCAAGGCGCGCTACCTCGGCGCGTCGAGCATGGCCGCGTGGCAGTTCGCGGTCGCGCAGCACACCGCGCTCCGGCACGGTTGGACCCGGTTCGTGTCCATGCAGAACCTGTACAACCTCCTCGACCGGGACGAGGAGCGGGAGATGCTGCCGTACTGCGCCTATGCCGGGGTTGGCGTGCTGCCCTACAGCCCGCTGTCGCGAGGGCTGCTGGCCCGCGTCGCCGGCCGGCCCGTCGCGACGGTGCGGGAGGGCACGGACCACCTGGCCCGGCGGCGCGACGACGATTGCGACGCGCCCGTGGTGCGCGCGCTGGCCAGGGTGGCCGGCGCGCGAGGGCTGCCGCCGGCCCAGGCCGCGTTGGCCTGGCTGCTCGGCCGGCCGACGGTGGTCTGCCCGGTCATCGGCGCCACCCGCGTCGGTCACGTCGACGACGCGGTCGCCGCCACCGGTGTGACGCTCACCGCCGAGGAGGCGGGGCTGCTGGACGCCAGGCAGGACCCCGACGAAGGCACCGCCGAAGGTGCGGCGGCCCGGCCGTCGAACCCAGGTTGTGAAGAAAGAGCGGCACGGTGACGAAGGCGATGGCCGCGCGAGACGGAGGCATAGGTGGAGCAGCGGATCCAGGTCGATCTGGTGAGCGAGTTCGTGGAGTTCCTCAAGTCGCGGGGATCAGCGACAGGGAGGCGCTGGACGCCGCGCATCTCTTCGTGCGCGGATCACACAGCTATCACGGTCCTCGTGAGCTGAGCAAGGTGCTCGCCGTCTACGACCTGTACAAGGACATCCTTGCCGTGCCGGGGCACATCGTCGAGATCGGCGTGTACCGCGGCTTCAAGGCGATGCTGTTCGGCCATCTCATCCGCCTCTTCGGCGGTGAGATCTTCCGCCGGTACTACGGCTTCGACACGTTCACCGGCTTCCCGCCGCCGCAGAGTCTCGACGGTGAGGAGTGCATGGCCGGCGAGGCGTGGCGGCACCACCGCACCAGCGTCGAGCAGGTCACGTCCCTCGCGGCCACGGCGGGCTAGCAGGACCACATGACCTCGTGGCCGGTAGCGTCACCGGACCGCGGCGGAGTTTCTGGAGCAACACCCGCATTTCAAGGTCGCGTTGCTGTACGTCGCCTGCGACACCTACGCGCCGATGCGTGCGGTCGTGGAGGCATTCATGCCCCGAATGCAGACCGGTGGGATCGTGGAATTCGACGAGTACAACCACCCGCGCCAGGTCGGCGAGACGATCGCCGCCGACGAGGCCTGCGCGCGGTACGGCCTGCGGCTGGAGCGTCGGAGCGTCGGAGCGGACCGATCAGCACCAGCGCGTTCGCCGTTGTCCGTGGTTGACCGCAAGCAGGATTCCGCCGATTGACGGCAAGGGGTTCCCATGGAGACCCACGGGTGTCGCTCGACCGGCTGGTGCGCGGCGGACGGTGTGCAAGTGCGGAAGTGGGGCAGTTGAACGGTCGTGGCCGAGGAGTTCCGCGCTCACGCTGTCGGCGGTGTGCCGGTGGTCGTGAGCTCTCGCAGCACGGCGAGCGACCGGTCGCGGCCGGCGCCCCCGTCCAGCACCGCAGTGCGTACCCGCCGGCGCAGGATGTCGCCCGGGGCGAGGGTCACCGGTCGCGCCCACGCCAGGCAGGTGCCGACGCCCGGGTTCGCGGCGGTGCGCACGAACCAGCGGTCGTAGCGGCCATTGACGTCGTCCTGCACGAACAGCAGGCTCCACCGCCGGCCGTCCGGGTCCGAGCCGTTCATCGTCAGCCAGGCGCTGGCGGTGCCGTAGGCCGCGTCAACGTCGTCGTGTTCGGCGGTCAGCACCGTGAGGCCACCGGGCTCCTTCGGCACCCGCCAGAAAAAGCCGCCGTAGCCCGCCTCCGGACGGCCGTTGCAGGTCGGGCTGCGCAACTCGACCGGCTCCGGCCCGTTGTTGGCTAGGGCGAAGCCCAGGTCGAACACCCAGGCGGCGTGGCCCGGCAGAGGGTGCACGCCGACCGTACGCCGCTCGGTCAGCACCGTCCGGCCGTCGGGCGCGTACCAGCCCACCGACTCGTCGATGTGCTCGTCGTCCCGCTCGTGCCAGGTGAGATGGTGCTGGGTGCCGTGGTTGTCCAGCCAGCGGTAGCCGTCCTCGCGGGTGTATGTACGGCCGCCCCAGAAGTTCGCCTCGCCCGCCTCCGGCATGGCCACGCTGACCCCGAGGTGGTGCGGGTGGTCCGGTGGCAGGGCCTCGGTGACCTCCACCCCGTGGAGGGTCCGGACCGGGTGGAAATAGGGCCGCGGGGACACCGTCAGCGGTAGCTTCGGCTGCACGGCGTACCACGCGACGGGCACCCCTGAGGCCCTGAGGAGGTGCACCGCCGGCTCGGGCGGGTCGTCTCGGCGCATCGGCAGGTGCTCCTTCGTCGGCTTGCGGCCTGTGGTGCGGCGGCGGGTGCTGCCCGTCGGGGAGCGGGGGTGTTCCGGGGACGGGACGCCCGTCAGCCGGTCCCCTCCGGATCGTGCAGCGCTTCCTGGATGTGCCCGGCCATGGCGGCGGCGGTCGGCAGGAACAGGAACAGGTCGGCGGGCAGCGACACGTCGAACTCGGCCCTGACCCGCGACACCAGCCGCAGGCCCTGCAACGAGGTGCCGCCGATCGCCAGGAAGCTGTCGGACGGGTCGATCCGCTCGACCCGCAGCACATCAGCCCAGATCCGGCAGATCCGCTGCTCGATCTGCTCCAGGGTCGGTTCGGGGGGGCGCTCGCTCATGGGCGTCCTCTCTGGGGCGCGCGGTGCGGGGGACGTCGCCTCGCTACACAGAACATGCGGCGATCCTTCGCGTGTGTCAATGCGATCATCGATCGACACCGGTCCATCGCGGACGCCGGGTCGGGCGACCTTAGGATGCCCGGATGCGAATCGGCTCGATGGTGCGTCCGCTCAAGGTCCGCCCGTTCGCGCTGTTGCTGTCCGCGCAGCTGTTCAGCAACAGCGGCGACAGCCTGTTCTTCGTCACCCTGGTCTACGCGATGACGATCGACCGGGGCTCCGGCACGGATCTGGCCATCGTGCTGAGCGTCCGCAGCGCCATGATCCTGGTGACGATCGTGTTCGGCGGGGTCATCGCCGACCGGATGCGGCGTACGCGGCTGATGGCCGCCGCCGACACGCTACGCGGCGCGGTCATGCTCGGCCTGGTCTTCGTCGACCCCCAGGCCGGGCTGTGGCTCTGGGTGACGCTCACCATCCTGGTCGGTTGCGGTGCCAGCATGTTCCGCCCCGCGCACTCGGCCGTCGTGCCCGCCCTGCTCGGTGACGAGCACCTGGAGAGCGGCAACGCCCTGCGGGTTCTGGTCAACCGGATCGCCTCCATCGCGGCGCCGGCGCTCGGCGCGGTGATCGTCGCGGTCGGCGGCACCGCCCCGGCGTTCGCGGTCGGCGCTGTCGTGTACTTCGCCAGCCTGCTGACCCTTCTTGGCGTAGCGGATCCCGCGCTGCCGAAACCTGGTCGACCAGGGCTGGTGGTGCGGGAGGCGTTCGACGGTGTCCAGGCGGTCTGGCAGCGCAAATGGCTGCTGGCGATGCTCTCCTCCGGTACGTTGCAGCTCGCGCTGGTGGTCGCGCCGACGACCATCATGCTGCCCACCGTCCTCGCCGACCGGGGGCAGGGTGCGCTGTTCGGCGGGCTCATGGCGGCCCGCTCGGTGGGGTTCGTCGTCGGTACCGTGCTGGCCGCGGGCTGGCGGCCGCGCCTGGTCGGGGTCGCGAGCGTCGTGGGGTCGATGACGCTGCTAGCCCAGTTGGCCTGCTTCCTCACGCCAGTTCCGCTGTGGGTCTTCGTGCTCTGCATGATCGTCGCCGGCGCCGGGCCGGGCCTGTTCATCGTGTACTGGCCCACCGCGCTGCAACGGGCCGTGCCTGACGATCAGCGCGGCCGGGTCTTCGCGGTGGACGAGATGGGTGTGCTGGCGTTCGAGCCGATCGGGCTGGCCCTGACCCCGGTCGCCATGGACGCTCTCGGCGTCACCACCCTCACGGTCTGCGCGGGCGTGGTCCTCGTGGTCACCTCGGTCGCGCCGCTCGCGGTCCCCGGTGTGGCGACGCTGTCCAACCCCGAACCCACAACGTTTCCGCCAGATCGAAATCCGCCTATGCTCGACTCTGCGCCCGGGGTGACACCGCGGCAGACGACCGAAGGTTGAGCCGGCGTGATCCCTCCACCGCCCTCCGCACGCACCACGGACATTCCGCGCCGCACGGTCGCGACGGTGTCCCGGCGCCGCGTGCCCGACGACAGGAGAGGCACCGCATGACACGCATAATGGGCATCCTCAACGTGACGCCGGACTCATTCGCCGACGGCGGCCGGTGGATGGGCGTCGCCGCCGCGGTCGCCCGTGCCGAGCGGATGCTCGCCGAGGGCGCCGACATCATCGACGTCGGGGGCGAGTCGACCCGGCCCGGCGCGGCACCGGTGCCCGAGGACGAAGAGCTGCGGCGGGTGCTGCCGGTCGTGGAGGCGCTCGCGCACCGGTGTGTGGTATCCGTCGACACCCGGAAGGCCGCGGTGGCGCGGTGCTGCGTCGACGCGGGCGCCCAGATCATCAACGACGTCGCCGGTCTGCTGTGGACGGTCGCGGCCGACCACGGCGTGGGCTGGGTCGTGATGCACATGCAGGGTCAGCCGCAGACCATGCAGCACCGGCCCGCCTACGACGACGTCGTCGGTGAGGTCGGCGGCTACCTGCTGGAGCGGGCTCGCGAGGCCCGCGCCGCCGGGGTCCCCCAGGTGTGGGTCGACCCGGGAATCGGGTTCGGCAAGAACCTGGATCACAACGTGGAGCTGCTCCGGACGTTGCCGGGCCTCGCCGCGCACTTCCCGGTCCTCGTCGGGGCGAGCCGCAAGTCCTTCATCCACCAGATCAGCCCGGCCCCCGACCCGGCCGACCGGCTGCCCGGATCGCTCGTCGTCGCGGTCCACGCGGTGCTCGGCGGAGTGGAGATCCTCCGGGTCCACGACGTGGCCGCCACCGTGCAGGCGATCCGGGTCGCGCAGGCGCTGACCCCCTGGCCGACCGGTGCCGGGCGCCGCCCGACCGGCAGCGCGGGCTCGTGACCGGGGTGGGTGTCGCCGCCGAGCTCGAACCGGACGCGCGCACCGCGATCGTGGGCATGGCCTGCCGGTACCCGGGAGCCGCGGACCTGGACGGGTTCTGGCGGCTGCTCGTGCGGGGCGCGGTCGCGGCCACGGAGGTCGAGCCGGACGACACACCGGCGCGGCAGCCCGCGGCGGGGCGTCACGTGCCGCGCGGCTACTTCCTCGACGACATCGCCGGCTTCGACGCAGAGTACTTCGGTCTGACCGATCTGGAGGCGGAGGCGACCGACCCCGGGTTCCGGATCTTCCTGGAGTGCGCACACACCGCTCTGCTCGACGCCGGCCACGAGCACCGCACCGGCCGTGGGTCCGTCGGTGTCTTCGCCGGTGCCAGCCGGAGTCCGTACGGCACCCAGCACGTCGCGCGCAACCGGCGTCTGGCCGAACTGTTCTCCGAGACCGAGATTCAGAACCGCAACGAACCGGACTTCCTCGCTGGCACCGCCGCCCACCGGCTCGGTCTCGACGGGCCGGGCGTCGTGGTGGCCTCACTCTGCTCGACCTCGCTCGTCGCGGTGCACCTGGCGTGCCAGGCGATCCGCTCCGGCGACTGCGACCTGGCCCTGGCCGGCGCGGTCGACCTGACCAGGGTGCGGCCTGGCGGCTACCGCAGCGCCGGGGACGGCATGCTGTCCGTGACCGGCCACTGCCGCAGCTTCGACGCGTCCGCCGACGGCACCGTGCTCTCCAGCGGCACAGGCGTCGTGGTGCTGCGGGGCCTCGCCGACGCCCTCGCCGACGGCGACCACATCTACGCGGTGATCCACGGCTCTGCCGTCACCAACGACGGGGCCGCCCGGCCCAACTTCACCACCCCGACCTGGGACGGGCAGGCGGCGTCGATGCGCCGGGCGCTCACCCGCGCCGGGGTCACCGCCGCCAGCCTGGGCTACGTGGAGTGCCACGCCCCCGGCACCCCGGTCGGCGACCTGGTCGAGGTAACCGCCCTGGAGATGGTCTTCCGGGAGCAGGGCGTGACAACCCCGGGGGCGTGCCTGATCGGCTCGGTCAAGCCGAACATCGGCCACGCCGGGGTCGCCGCCGGGGTGGCCGGGCTCATCAAGGCGGCCCTCATGGTCCACCACGGGGTCGTCCCGCCCACCGCGAACTTCACCAAACCGAACCCGGACCTCGGCCTGGTGTCGGGCCCGTTCACCGTCGCCACCGGATGCACCGCCTGGCCGGCGGGCGACGGCCCGCGGCGCGCACTGGTGGGATCCGTCGGCGCGGGTGGTACGAACGCGCACGTCGTCATCGAGCAGCCACCGCCCCGCCCCGCCGACCAGCCCGGTCCTGGGTCCGCGGCGCAACTGCTGCCGCTGTCCGGCCGCACCCCGGCGGCCGTGGCCGCCCTGCGCAGCGGGCTGGAGGAGCACTTGGGCGCGGGCTCCGCACCGCTGGGAGACGTCGCCTTCACCCTGCAGCGGGGCCGCCACCACGACACGTATCGGGTCGCGGTCGTGGCGGCAACGGCCGGCACCGGCGGCGCCAGGGCCGTCGCGTCGTTCACCGGGCCGCTGCCCGCCGCCCGTGTGGTCCGCCGTCCCCGGGTCGTCTTCCTGTTCCCCGGCCTCGGCGTCGAGTACGCCGGCATGGGCCGCGAGCTGTACGACACCTATCCGGTGTACCGCCGGCACCTCGACGAGTGCCTCGCGGCGCTGCGGCCGCACGTCGCCGGTGACCTCGACGGGTACCTCGGCGGAGCCAGCGGCCCGGCCCTGCCCGGCGCCGGCCCGGGCAGCACCAGGGCGGAGTCGCCTGGGGCCGCGGTGACGCTGCCAGCCCTGTTCGCCGTGGAGGTCGCCACGGCCCGGCTGTGGACATCCTGGGGCATCCGCCCGTCGGCCATGCTCGGGCACAGCGCCGGGGAGTACGCGGCGGCGGTTGTGGCCGGCTGGCTGGAGCTGCCGGCCGCGGCGCGGACGGTCGCGGCCCGCAGCGCACTCCTGGACCGGGCCGGTGTGACGGTCCAGGCGTCGCGGGTCACCGACGCCGGGCACTCCCCGCTGCTGGAACCGACCGTGCCCCACCTCGCCGAGGTGACCGACGGGCCGGCGCCGCGCCTGCCGCGCGTGCCGGTCGTCTCCACGGTCACCGGCGACTGGCTCACCGACGACGACGCCCTGGACACCGGCTACTGGGTGCGGCAGCTCCGTGCACCGGTCCGCTTCCACGCCGCCGCCCGGCGGGCACTGGCCACCGCCGAGGTGTTCGTGGAGGTCGGACCTGGTCAGACACTCACGGGTCTCGTCGAGACGGTCGCCGAGGACGACGGTGGCCGCGTGCCGCTGGCAGTGCCCACGATCCACCGCCGGGGCGAGTCCGTGGCGACGCTGTCCGCGCTGGCCCGGCTCTGGTGCCACGGCGTCGAACCGGACTGGCGCGGCGTGTGGACCGGCCGGCAGGGCCGCCGCGTGCCGCTGCTCGGCTACCCCTACCAGCGCCGGCAGTACCTCGCGGTCGCCGACGACGACGCCGGGTGCCCGGCTCCGGCGGCCCTCTTGACCGAAGTCGACACCTCGAAGGGACGGTTCGATGACTGACGCACCACGGCTGGCCGGCACCATCGTCGACGCGCTGCGGTGGCGGCGGGACCACGAGCCGGACGCTGTCGCGCTGGTCAGCCCCGACGGTGCCGAGACGACCTGCCGACAGTGGTACGACCGGGCGCTCGTCGCCGCGTACGGCCTGGTCGCCCGGGGTGTGCGGCCCGGTGACCCGGTGCTGCTGGTCGCCGACGACCGGCACTGGTCCGACTTCGCGGTCAGCTACGTCGGCGTCCTGCTCGCCGGCGGTGTCGCGGTGCCCGTGCCGGTCGCGCTGTACCCGGCGATCGCCGCGACGCCGCAGCCGCTGCTCGGTGCCGTGACCGTCCGCCACGGAGAGCTGCAGGTACCGGACGGCCCCTGGCCCGTCGTGGCCGACCTCGACCTGGCCGGGCATCCTGAGGCGCCGTCGCCGTTGCCCGAACTGCACGGCTCGGATCCGGCGGAGATCTCCTTCACCGCCGGCACCGAGGGCCCGCCGAAGGCGGTGCTGTCCAGCCACGACACGCTCACCGTGCGGTACACCGCCGAGGAGTCGCCGTCCCAGCCCGGCGACGGCAGCGGCTACCTGCTGGTGCTGCCCTTCGGCAACACGTTCGCGCATACCGTGTTCATCGATGCGATGCAGACACCGGGAGCGCGGCTGTACGTCGCCGGCGGGTTCCGGCCCGAGGACTTTGTCGACCGGCTGTGCCGGGCCCCCATCGAGGTGACCTTCCTCGTCCCGGCGATGGTCGAGGCCCTGCTGCGTACTCCGGACCTGCCGTGGGACAAGGCTGGCCCGGTCGAGGTCGTGTGTGTGTCCGGGGCTCCCGTACGCGCCGAGGCGCTGGCGTACCTGGGGCAGGTGCTGCCCCACGCGACGGTCGTCAACTCGTACTGCAGCACCGAGGCGTGGCCGGCCGGCACGGACTGGGCGTACACCCCGGACGAGGCGGTCAACGCCGGGCGGCCGTGGGAGTGCCGTGAGGTGCGGGTGATCGCCGGCGACGGCACGATCGCGGCGCCCGGCGACACAGGCCGGGTGCAACTGCGCACCCGGGGTGTGCGGGCCCGTCGGACAGTCGCGCTCTCCGGTCGTCTGCCGGCCCTGGGACCGGACGCCGTGGCTGCCTGGGTGGGCACCGACGACCTGGGGTTCCTCGACGACCACGGCCGGCTGCACCTCATCGGCCGCCGCGGGGACGTGTTCACGGTCGGCGGCCTGCAGATCGCTCCGGCGCAGCTCGAGGCGGTACTGCTGCGGCACCCCGCCGTCCGCGACGCCGTGGTCCTGCCCTCCCCGCACCCGTCGCTGGGGGCGATCCCGGTGGCGCTGGTCGTGCCGTCCGGCGAGGTCACCCGGCGGGAGTTGCTGCGTGTAGTGATCGACGAGGTCGGGGCCGACCGAGCGCCGCGGGCGGTGTACTTCGTGCCCGCCGTGCCGCGCAGCGCCGCCGGGAAGGTCGTCCGGGCGGACGCCGCCGAGCTGCTGGCACGCGTCCGCCGGGTCGAGGCCGCGCTGCGCGACGAGGCGACCGTCGTCTCGTACCTGGCTGGGGTCGTCGCCGAGCTGGTGAACGGCGTCGAGGCGCCGGACGGATGGACGAACTTCTTCGAACACGGCGGTGACTCGCTGGCCGCGTTGCGGTTGTGCCGGCGGATTAAGTCCGACTACGGCGTCGCGGTGCAGGCCCGGGAGGTCGCCGAGAACCCAGCCCTGCGCGATCTCGCCGAGGTCGTGACCGAGCAGCTGCGCCGGGCAGAGGATCGGTAGTTCCGACGCCCCACCTGCTCACCCGGACCGGCTGTGGTGCCGGCTCCCACCGGTCGCCCCGTCACATGGTCGCCCTGGGCCGTGGCCTTCGTGCCGCGGCCCGGACCCGGGCTCGCCGTCCGGCGCCGCGCACGCCGCCCGCAGCGCCGACAATAGGGCCGCGGCCTTCAGCTCCGCCTCGGCGCGTTCGGCGTCCACCTCGGACGCCGCCACGACCCCGCCGCCGATTCCTATGCTCAGTCGGTTGCCGGTCAGCACCATGGTGCGGATGACGATGCTGAGATCGACGTCGCCGGAGTGGCTGAAATAGCCCAACGCTCCCGCGTAGACGCCCCGCGCGACCGGCTCGACCTCGTCGATGATCTCCATCGTCCGCAGCTTCGGCGCGCCGGTCATCGAGCCGCCGGGGAAGGCAGAGCGGACGCACTGCACCGGGCTGACGTCCGGCCGCAGCACGCCGCGTACGGTCGTGACGAGCTGATGCACCGTCTGGTACGACTCGGTAACCATGAGTGCCGGCACCTGTATCGTGCCCAGCTGCGACACCTGCCCCAGATCGTTGCGGAGCAGATCAGTGATCATCAGGTTCTCGGCGAACGTCTTCGGGTCGCGGCCCAGGGATAGGCGCAGCGCCCCGTCGTGGGCGGCGTCCCGGCCACGGGGCAGCGTCCCCTTGATCGGCCTTGCCTCCACGGTGCCGTTGCGGCCGACTCGGAGGAACCGCTCCGGCGACGAGCTCAGCACCGACACGGCGGGCAGCCGCAGCAGCGCCGCGTACGGCGCCGGATTCGCCCGCCGCAGCCAGCGGTACAACTCCGTCGCGTCGGCGGTGCACTCCATCCGTACCTGGTAGGTGAGGTTCACCTCGTAGGACTCGCCCCGGCGCAGCGCCCGCTGTACCGCCTGGAACGCCTCGGCGTACGCCTGCTCGCCCAGCGAGCGGCCGATGCGCGACAACGTGCCGCCGCGGGCCGGTGGGGGTGCCACCGGCGTCGTGGCGAGCAGGCCGGCCATCCTGTCCAGCCACCCCGTCGCGCCGGCCTGCCCGCCCGGCCGGGCGAGTGCCGCGGCATATGCGCGGCGCGGCTCGTGGTCGAACACCAGGAACCGGTCGACGTAGGCGAAGGTGGCGTCGGGGGTTCCGCCTCGTGTACCTGGGGCGCGCCGCAGAGCGCCTTGAGCTCGTAGCCGAGGTAGCCGATGTAGCCACCCTGGAAGGCGAACGGCGCGTCGCCGCGGACCCGGGGCTCACGTTGCTGCCGGTGCAGGAAGCCGAAGATGTCGTCCGGCTCGCGGGTCTGTTGCCCGTCGGGCCGCTGGCACACCAGCCCGTCGCCGATCCGATAGGTCACCGTGTGCGCCCGTGGCCCCTCCGGCGCGCCGATGTAGGACATCCGGGCGGCGTCGTCCGCGCTGCGGGCGCTGTCCAGCCAGCAGGCGACGGGGCGGTCGGCGTAGTGCCGCACGAACACGTCCTCCGGCTCCCGCCACGGCACCTCCCGGTACAGCAGCGTCGCCGTCGGTTCCGCGGACACGCGGGCCCGGACGTGGTTCGGCGTCACGGCAGTGTCGACGTCCAGGAAGTTGCGCAGCAGCCGCTCGCCGTGAACCGTACTGATCGACTCGGGGTGGAACTGCACCCCGTGCAGGGGTAGCCGGCAGTGCCGCAATGCCATCACGGTGCCGTCCTCGGCCACCGCGGCGACCTCCAGCTCGTCGGGCACCGAGACCACCGCGAGGGAGTGGTAGCGGACCGCGGCGAACTGCTGGGGCAGGCCGCGCAGCACGCCGCGGCCGTCGTGCCGGACCCTGCTGACATGTCCGTGCCGGGGCGGGACGGACCGCACCGTGCCACCGAAGGCCACCGCCAGCGCCTGGTGACCGAGGCAGACGCCGAGCACCGGCAGTACCGGTTCGGTGAGCAGGCGTGAGCACTGCCCGATGTAGCGCGGATCGGCCGGATGCCCAGGGCCGGGAGAGACCACCACGTGGGTGAATCCTGCCCGCAGCGCGCGCGCCGAGGGGATGGCGTTGTTGCGCACCACGATCGGCGGGGCACCCGTGACCAGGCCGATGAGCTGGTAGAGGTTGTACGTGTAGGAGTCGTAGTTGTCGACGAGCAGGACCCGCTGCACCTTGAGCATCGTCTGCCGTCCTTTGTCGGAGTGGGTGGCGGCCCGGCTCCGGTCGATCGACTGCCCACGGCGGGTGGTCGGTCGGTGCGTGTTTCCCGCCACCGGGTGCCGGTCGGTGCGCGGCCTTCGGCGCGGCCCGGCTGGAGGTCGCAATGTATCAACGGATCAGTATGCGAGCCAACGCTTCGTCGCTGGTGGGGCCGTCTGTGCGGTGGCCGCGTTGATCGCTGGTGCGCCATCCGGTCCGTTGCTATCGTCCCCGTTGCGCGGCCGGATCCGCATCGTCGGCATCAATGTCCTGGCGCACGGGCCTGTCCAACGATCCGCCGGGAACCACCTGCACGGGGGAGGAACGATGCGGCTGGGAGTGCAGATCCCGGAATTCACCTGGCCGAACGGCCCGCCGGGGCTGGGCGCGGATCTGGCAAGGATATCCACGGCGGTCGACGAGGCAGGGTTCCACTACCTCGCCACCGTCGACCACTTCTTCCAGGCGCCGGTCATGGGGCCTTCGGAGGACAACATGCTGGAGGCGTACACGCTGCTGGGGTTCCTCGCCGCACACACCAGCCGGGTCCGGCTGCTGACGTTGGTGACCGGCACGGTGTACCGGCCTCCCGGCCTCCTCGCCAAGATCGTCACGACCCTCGACGTACTGTCCGGTGGCCGTGCCTGGCTCGGCATCGGCGCTGCCTGGCACGGCGAGGAGGCCGCTGGTCTCGGCCTGCCCTTCCCGCCGGCGGCGGAGCGGTTCGAGCGGCTGGAGGAGACCCTGCAGATCTGCCTGCGGATGTGGTCCGGTGACGAGCGGCCGTTCCACGGCCGGCACCACCGGCTGGACCGTCCGCTGAACGCGCCGCAGTCGTTGACCCGGCCCCACCCGCCGATCCTGATCGGCGGGACGGGTCCGACCAGAACTTTACGGCTGGTGGCGAGGTACGCGGACGCGTGCAGCATGTGGCCGGACGCGTCGTTGCCGCAGAGCCTGGAGGTGCTGCGGGCGCACTGCGAACGTGAGGGCCGCGACTACGACTCCATCCACAAGACCTGCTACTACCGGTTCGACCCGGGGCCGGGCGGCGCCAACGTCGGCCGCATCATCGACGACCTCGGTCTCCTGGCCGAGTACGGGGTGCAGAGCGCGATCGGTGCGGTCGCCGACGTGTGGCGCATCGACCCGTTGGAGGTCCTGGCGGAGAAGGTGGTGCCGGCGGTGGCGGCGTTCTGATCGGAACGACGGTACTGGCAGCCGGCGCACGCGACGCGGTGAGAGGTGAATCGGCATGACGGTGGTCACCGATGGAGACGCGGCGGTGCTGGAGGCGTACGGGATGCAGCGCGAGGTGTGCCTGCGCGCGGGGCGCGACGCCGACAACCACCCCGTCGCCAGCCCGTTGGACAACGGCGGCTTCGTCTACCGCATCCGCGGGTCGCTGGACCGGGCGCGCCTGCTCGCTGCCGTCGACCTGGTCACGGCCGGCATGGACGCGCTGTGGGCCCGGCTGCGCTGGGGTGGCGATCGGTACCTGCTGGTCCCCGACGGCGGGCCGACGAGCGTGCCGGTCTGCGTCGTCGACCTGCGCCACCCCTCCAGCGACCGGCGTCAGGAGTTGCTGCGGGCCGTCCTGGCCCGGTCCAGCGCGCTGGTGGGTGACCTGCGCGACGGCCCGCTGGCCGTCTTCGTGCTGGCCCGTCTCGCCGCCGACGACCACGTCCTCAGCATGGAGATCGACCACAGCGTCGCCGACCGGCTGTCCAACATGATGACCGCCCGCTTGGTCAGCAGCGTCTACGGCCGGCTGGCCGAAGGCGACGAGGACGGCGCGGTCGCCGAGGCCACCGTGCCGAGCTTCCTACGCTTCGCCCGCGAGGCGCAGCGGGACACGGCGAGGGTGGCGGCCACGGCACGGTTCTGGCAGCGCGCCGTCGAACCACCGCCGTTCTCGGCCGTCATGCCCGGCTGCCGGTGGCGGTCGTGGCGGGAGCGCAGGTCCACGGAGCGGGTCGCGCGGGTGGTGCCGCCGCGGACCCACGCCGCGCTGCGGCAGGCCACCGAGGTGACCGGGGCGCCAATGAACTACCTCTACTACGCCGCAGTGACGATCGTCCTCGCCGCCGTCGAGAACCGGGATTTCGTGCCCATCACGTTCGCTCGGCACGGCCGGACCCCAGCGGTGGCGAGAATGCAGGCACCGCTCTGGGAGTCGCCGATCACCGTCGCCCCGGCGGACGGCCACGAGCAACTCGGCGGGTGGGTGGCGGCGTTCGCCGAAGTCAATATGGGCAGTCCGGCGCTCGGCACGTTCAACCTCGTCGACGTCGCGTCGCTGGACCGGATCATGGAGTACCGCCGGGTCACCATCAACGTGTGGCTGCCGTTCAGCCCGATGCGCTTCGGGGCGCTGGACGGGCACTCGATCGACGTCCCGCCACCACCGACGTACCGCCCGCCGAGGATCCCGCACAACATCGGCATCCGACTGATGGTCGAGGGCATCGACCGGATCACCGTGCTATTGCACCACGACCCGCAGGACCTCGCCTCCGGTGAGTTGTTCCTCGACGCCGTCCACCGGGTCCTGGAGTTGACGGCACGGCATCCCACCATGTCCGTCGCGGAGGCGAGGAGGACCGCCGACGCTGTGCTGCGGGGAGCGGCGTGACCGCGTCGCAGCACCGGGAAACGCAGAGAACGGGGTGAGCAATACGCCGCCGCGAACGACTACCTGACGGCCAGCTACCGCGCCTCGATCGGCGGCCGGAGCCGGCTGTACCCGCGGATCGCCTCCGCGCTGGCCCTGTGCGCGTTCCACCTCGGCGACCTGGAGCGCGCCGACCGGCTGCGGGCTGACAGGGCGCCGCGGCCGGCGGCTGAGGACCGCTCACCCGGCAATGACGGAGACGCCGATGAAGGAGTCGCTCGGCTACGGTGGGGAGCCCTCTTCCTCGTCCTGAAGGGACCGCCATGATGCCTGAGCCGGTGGCGCTGGCGAGCCCGCTCGCCAGGGTGCACGCCCGCGTCGGTGCCACCTTCACCACCTTCGGCGGCTGGCGGATGCCGCTGCGCTACGCCGGGCACCTCGCCGAGCACCATGCGGTGCGCACTGCCGCCGGGCTGTTCGACCTGTCGCACATGGGGGAGCTCGTCGTCGACGGTCTGCAGGCCGCGGCATTCCTGGACTACGCGCTCGTTCTCGACGCCACCGGCATGGAGGTGGGCCGGGCGCGGTACACGCTGATCTGCGACGAACGCGGAGGGGTCCTGGACGACCTGCTGGTGTACCGGGTCGCCGAGCAGGAGTTCCTGGTGGTGGCGAACGCGTCGAACGTCGGCCTGGTGCACGACGCCCTGCTCGCCAGGCTGGGCGGCCACGAGGCAGGGCTCCGCGACGCCTCGGCCGAGTACGCCCTGCTGGCCGTGCAGGGCCCCCGCGCCGCCGCCGTCCTCGGCCCGCTGGCCGGCGTCGACCTTGCGGGAATCCGCCGGTACCGCTGCGCGACGAGCACCGTTGCCGGCCGGCCCGCCCTGCTGGGGCGGACCGGGTACACCGGGGAGGACGGTTTCGAACTCTATCTGGCACCGGCGGATGCGCAGGTGGTGTGGGACGCGGTGCTGGCCGCCGGAGCCCCGCACGGCCTGGTACCGGCCGGGCTGGCCTGCCGTGACACGCTGCGACTGGAGGCCGGCATGGCGCTGTACGGCCATGAGCTGACCCCGGCGGTCACGCCGTTCCAGGCGCGGCTGGGCTGGACGGTCCGGCTCAACAAGGCGTGCGGCTTCGTCGGTCGCGCGGCCCTGGAGGCGTCGGCTGCGGACCCGCGGGGGTCGGTGCTGGTCGGGTTGACCGGCACGGGGCGCAGGGCCGCGCGGGAGGGTAGCCGCGTGCTCGATCCCGCCTCGGGCGAAGCGGTCGGCACTGTTACCAGCGGGGTGCTCTCGCCGACCCTGCGCCATCCGATCGCTCTGGCCTACGTCGAGCCGGCGTACGCCGCTGCGGGCACCGACGTCGACGTCGACGTCCGTGGATCGGTGAGCCGCTACCAGGTAGTCGAGCCGCCGTTCTACCGGCCGCCGACGAAGCCCGCCGAGACCGGATGAGCCGGGACCGGTCACTGAACCGTGGACCGGTGGCGGCGTACAACCGGCCGCGTTGACAACCCCTGGCGTCGCTGCGAGTGTAAATATCGACGTACATCGTTGAATTTCACGGGGGTCACAGTGCGCACTGGCACACGACTTCGGCCCAGCCCGTGGGCATCAGCTCCGCTACGGACGACTCGGCCGGACCCGGCATGACGGCCGGAGAGCAGCGTCGGCAGCGGCTCGTCACCGCGCTCGAGGGCGTCATCCCCGACGCGGTGCATGGTGTCTTCCGGCTCAACGACCACCATCTCAACAGGGTTCCGACCGCAGCGCACGCCGCGATGTCGACGGTTGCCGGATGGTGGGTGCTGGCGTATGCGGTTCCGGTCACGGACGAGGGACTGTGGGTGTGGCATCACCACGGCGAGTACCGCTCGCTGATGGCGAACTACGTCCTGGCCCGGGCCCGCGAGGCGATGCAGGCCTCGGCGGCGGCCGGGGGAGAGGAGTTGGTGAGCCTCACCAGGCTCACCAGTGAGGGCGTCTCCATGGTCGAGGTCGGCGAGCTGGCCGGCCTGGGCAACCGGGGCTGGAACAACCTGCTGCTGCACCCCCGGTACGGCAGTTGGTTGCAGATCGAAGCGCTGGCGACCCCGGAACCTCTCGGCGCGGAGACCCCCGCCGTGCCAGAGGACGTCTGCGTCAAGTGCATGAACTGCATCAACGACTGCCCGGCCGGGGCGCTGTCGGTCGACGACTTCGACGCGGTGCCCTGCGCGCAGCTCGTGGCCGCGCCATGGAACCCGAGGAGCCGGGCCATCGCCCTCACCGCCCAGACGTACATCGAGTGCCGCGAGTGCATCAACTCCTGCCCGATCGGCGAGCAACCTGAAGGGATCCTGGCGTGGCGACGGTAAACCTCGAAGCCCCGACGACGATGCCGGGCGCGGAGCCCGAGCCACGCTCGGACGGCGCCTACGTGTTCCACCACCCGCCGAAGTTCATGTGGCAGCGGGACGCAGAAGTCCCGGAACGGCGGTGGGGCCGCTACTCGGTCTATGTCCACGTGCCATTCTGCCGCAAAATCTGCACCTTTTGCACCTTCGAGCGCAAGCGGCTGCGCCGGTCGTCGATCCCTAATTTCACCGCGCGACTGTGGGAGGAGCTGGACACCGTCCAGAACCTCGACGACTTCTCCGCCGCGGCCGTGCACTCGGTCTACATCGGTGGCGGCACCGGCTCGCTGCTGCCCAACGCCGACATCGTCCGCCTCATCGGCGAACTGCGCGACCGCTTCGGCCTCGCCGAGGCGGAGGTGACGCTGGAGTCCGAGCCCGGCACCAAGACACAAGCAGACCTCGAGGAGATCCGGGCCGGTGGCGTCAACCGGATCAGCATCGGCATCCAGGCGTTCCAGGACGACCTGCTGCGCAGGCTTAACCGGTCGCACACCACCGAGCAGGCGTTGCGGGCCGTGCGTGACGCCAAGGCGGCAGGGTTCGAGGACGTGCACATCGACCTGATGTACGGCCTGCCGGGCCAGAGCGTCGAGATGTGGCGCGAGACCCTCGACCAGGCCGTCGACCTCGGGGTGCCGCACATCTCGGCGTACCAGCTCATCGTGTTCCAGGACGAGCTGCTGGACCGGGCGATCCGCCTCGGTGAGTCGCCGGCGCCGGCCCCCCGCGAGGAGATCCACCGGATGCGGGTCATGTGTCACGATCGCCTCGCCGAGGCCGGGCTACCGCCGTACTCCCTGACCGAGTTCGCACGACCGGGCCACCACTGCGACTACGTCATCACCACCTGGGACGGTTCGGACTATCTCGGCCTCGGCCCGGCCGCCTACAGCCGCAACGGCAGGTGGCTGTGGGAGAACGACGTCATCCACGCCGCGTATGACGAGAGCGTGCGCCAGGGCCGCCGCCCGGTCGGCAAGGCGATCGAGATGACTCCCCGTGACCAGCTCGCCCGGGACCTGGCGATGAGCCTGTGCATGTTGCGCATCGACGTGGCGCCGTTGGAGGCGCAGGCCGGCGTCACCGTCGAGGAAACCTTCGCCGCGGAACGCGACACGCTAATAGCTGAAGGACTACTGCTGGTCGACGGTAGCAGGTGGACGCTGACCGCGGACGGAGTCCGCTACGCGACGGAGGTGATGAAACGGTTCGCCACCGGGTGAACCAGCGCGAGGAACACGAACACGGCAAGGAACCCGTTCCCACGACAGGAGGACCAACATGCTGTTGGCGCACGCACTCGGCAAGATCGAGTTTGTGCTCGAGGTGGCCCGGAAGGACCCGAAGAGCTTTCTGCCGGACCTCAAGGCCGACCCGTACCGGGCGGTCTCCCAAGGTGGTATCGACCTGACGCCCGCGGAGATGCTCGCGGTCGTCGACATCGTCACCGGGACGTCACTGTCACCGTACGCGCCGCGACTGGGCAAGCTGCGGCAACGCTGGCAGGAAATCGTCGAGGACAACCCGACGCCCACCCGCAACAAGGCCGCGCAGCTGGTCGGGGCCCACTGACGACAACCGTCGTCGGTACGGGCGGTACGCCATGACACCGGTCGCGGTGCATCGCCCGGTCCGGCCCCTCGGGCGGCTGCACATCGCGGGCGTCGATGTCGTGATCGCCCCTGACGGGGTGCCTCACCTCATCGAGATCAACGACCGGCCGCTGCTGCTGGCCCGTTCGGCGATCCGGGTCGACGGCGTCGCGCCGACCCGCGGCGCCGTCGACGCGCTCGCCGTGGACCTGCTTGCCGCGGCGCCCCGCGGTGAGGTCGGCGTGGTGCTGTCGGAGGCGTTCGCGCTACCCGGGGGCGCCGAGGTCGTCGTGGACCAGGTCAGCAGCTGGCGCCCGGTCGGCGCCGACGCCTTCGTCGACGACGTCCGCATCCGTGGCGTCGTCGAGGATCTCGACGCCGTTACCGCCGCCGTGGTGTGCGCCGGTGGCCGCCTTCGCGTGGTCGAGGCGGCCGCGGCTGCCCGGCTGTGGACGGCGGAGCCTGACCCGACCGGGCTGCCCGTGTGGAACCGCTCGCAGATCGACATCCGGTGGCCGGGCCCGGTGGTGAACCACCGCGCCGCGACCGCGCTCTGCATCGACAAGCTCACCACCCGAAGGCTGTGCGGGGGCATCGGTGGGGACGTACCGGCCGTCGAGGCCGTCGCGCATTCGGCCGCGCCGTTCGACGGAGCGGGACCGCTGGTGCTCAAACCCCGCAACGGCTCGGGCAGCAGGTCGGTGCACCGCGGTCACTGGGGCGAACTGCGCGGGATCGTCGACGCCGGCGCCGGACGGGAGGACTACGTCGTGGAGCCGTGGATCGAACCGGCAACCCTGGCCGACGGTGACCGGGACTACCGCTTCGACCTGCGGGTGTTCGTCGTCGGTGGAACCACCGTCGGGATGCTCGCCAGGCGGGCCGCGGCGGCGATGTCCCCGCTCGTGGCCGGCTCGCCGCTGTCGTGGCTGACGACGACCGGGCGGGTGCTCGCGGTACGGGAGGCACCGGCCGGGGTGGCGACGACCGACGGGGACGTGGCGATGCTGCCGGGCCCGTGGCTGGCCGTGGCCGCCGGACTGGCCGAGCGCGCCACCGCCGCCGTGGAGGACGCCGCCCAGCTCCGGACGGTCCCGCCACCGCCGAGCTTCGCGCAGCTCCATGCCATCTCCGGCCCGGTCCGGCCGGTCGTCCTGGACGTGCGGGCCGCGGCGTGACGACCGGAGCGGACGGGGCCGCGAAGACCTACCAGGACGAGGCGACCGAGGTCCTGCGGACACTCATCCGGCACCGGTGCGTCAACGACGGCACCACCGGGTCCGGTGGCGAAATCGCCAGCGCGGCTTTCCTGGCCGAGTACCTGACCGGCGCCGGGCTGGACCTGGAGATCGTCGAACCGTGCCCGGGGCGGGGCTCCCTCATCGCGACCCTGCCCGGCCGGGACGGCCCGCCGGGGGGCCTGGTCCTGATGGGGCACACCGACGTCGTCCCGGCGGACGGTGCCGGCTGGTCCGTGCCCCCGTTCGACGGCGCGCTGATCGATGGTGTGGTCTGGGGACGCGGCGCCGTGGACATGCTCGGTATGACGGCGACGATGGCGGTCGCGCTGCGCCACCTCGGCAGCACCGGGTTCCGTCCGGCGGCCGACGTGACCCTCCTCGCGGTGGCGGACGAGGAGGCCGGCGGGCACCACGGTGCCGGCTGGCTCGCCGTTAACCGGCCTGAGCTGTTCCGGGGCCGCAGCGTCGTCACCGAATCCGGCGGATTTCCGCTGCGGACCGGTGTCGGGGTCCGGCTGGAGTGTTTCGTCGGCGAGAAGGGCGCCCTCGGAGCCCGGGTCGTCGTGGCCGGGCACAGCGCGCACGCGGCGTTCCCCTACGGCACCGAAAACCCTCTGTACCGGCTCGGTCCGGTCCTGGAACGACTCCGCGAGCACCGCCCCGCGCCGGTCGTCGACGACGTGTGGCTGGCGTACGTCGACGGCATGGACCTGCCCGAGGCGTGGTCACGCGCACTGTCCAACCCGCACACTTTCGACCAGGCGCTCGCCGCGGTACCGCTCGGGCTGGCGCGGCACTTCCACGCGGTGACACGGACCACGGTCACGCCGACGATCGTGCGGGGCGGCGCCAAGCGCAACGTGGTTCCCGGTCGGGTCGAGATCGACCTGGACGTGCGGGTCGCGCCGGGGCAGTCGGAGGCGGAGGTCCGCGCCGTGATCAGCGGGCTGTTCGACGGGCTGGACGGGGTCCGGGTCGAGTTCGCGGGCTGGCGGCCCGGCTCTGCCTCCGACCGACGCGCACCCCTGTGGATGGCACTGGAGCGGGTCACTGCCGAGTTGCTGCCTGGTGCGGTGATGGTGCCGGCGATCTCCGCGGCGACGACCGACGGCCGCCACGTTCGGCCGCTCGATGTGCCCTGCTACGGCTACGGATTGTTCAGTGAGCGCATCCCGGCGACCGAGTTTTTCCGGATGTTCCACAGCACTGATGAGCGGATCGACCAGGATTCCCTGGTGCTGCTGTGTCAGCTGTGGGAGGGCCTGGCGCGGTACGGGCTGATCGGGGCGGCACCGACGGCGTGACGTACGCCGCCGTCGACCGCGCGATCCTGGCCGGCGAGAGCCCGAGGTTGGCACGGTCGGGGCAAAGATAAGCGATGCTGTCATCGGTGGGGGGTGGTCCTTGAGGTCGTGCCGGGAGAACACCCTTATGATCACGTGAGGGATCCGTTTCATTCAATGTCCTCCCAGGGTTGCGCAATCCACGGAGTGCCTGGTCGTGCACCGTCGCGCGGGAGCGCAACACCGTGGTGGCTGCAACTGTTGCAGCCGCTTCGAACGGATCGACGATGACGATGCTTCAATCACCTGAGCGCAGTCCACGGATACGGGGGCCTCATGGCACTGGTCGAGCGCGGCTTTCCGATGCGTGTGCCGATTTCCTCATTGGTGCTCGGTGACTCGCCTCGGCTCGCGGGCGAAGTCGCCGAACACATCAACCTTCTCGCGGAGTCGGAGGGCCCTCTACCGCCGATCATGGTTCATCGGACCACCCGGCGCGTCCTCGATGGCATGCACCGGGTGCGGGCGGCGATGCAACGCGGCGAGGACACCATCGCCGTCGAGTACTTCGACGGCGATGAGGCAGCGGGTTTCGTCGCGGCGGTGCAGGCCAATGTCATGCATGGCCTTCCCCTTTCGCTGGCCGACCGGGAGGCCGCCGCAGCGAAACTGGTGAACATGTTGCCCCAGCGGTCGGACCGTTGGATCGCCAGCGTCACCGGGCTGGCCGCCCGCACGGTGGCGGCCGTCCGGGCGCGCGGTGGAGCCGTGAACGCTGGTGCCGGGGCACGAATCGGACGCGATGGCCGGGTTCGCCCGTTGAACACTGCCGAGGCCCGTCGGGAGGCCAGCAATGTGATTCTTGAACGCCCGGAGGCCTCGCTGCGTGAGGTGGCTCGCATCGTCGGGCTGTCGCCGGCCACCGTGCGGGACGTACGGGAGCGGATGCGCCGTGGCATCGACCCGGTGCCGGAACTCCAGCGAGCCGGCGAGGATCTGAATCCCGTCACCGGTCCGCGTGGCGAGCGACCCGTCCTGTGGGGGGTTAGGCGCGGCGGCCGAGACGTGCAGACGCTGTTGGAGATCCTGAAGGGGGACCCGGCCCTGCGGTTCAGCGAAACCGGCCGTTCGTTGCTGCGTTGGCTCTCCAGCCAGGCGGAAGGGGCCGCGGCGTGGCGGAAAGTGGTCAACGGTGTTCCGCCGCACTGCGCCTACGTCGTCGCCGAACTCGCGGCAGGTTGCGCCGACGAGTGGTCAGCCTTCGCGGCCGATCTCGCGCAGCAGTTGGACGACATAGCCTGACAGGGGGCGGCGGCGACCTCTCCGCCCGCCGCGCAGCCCAGTTCGGTGCCGGATCCGTCACTGCCGTGAGGACGAAGCCGTTCGCGGTCCGGAAGCGGCCGGTAAAGGCGGTCAGGGGGCGTCCGTGCCGGCCAGAACCGGGCCGGGCACCAGTAGCCGGGCGTGAAACGTCCCCCGCCGGGTCGAAGCGGAGATTCGCTTCGGAGAAGTCAAGCCACCGCCCGGTCAGCGGGATCCAGGCTTTGTAGCCGGACTCCTTGGCGCTGAACAGCAGCCGGCCTCAGGCCGTCCGCGGCGAGCCGGCGGTGAGAGCCGCCAGGTGGTCGCGCTCCGGGGGCAGGGACACCGCGCCCAGCATCCCCTCGGCAGCGGGGCGTGCGGCTCGGCGTCCACCCCGATCGCGGCGAGCACGGGCGGGGGCGAGGGACGCAGCCCGGTAGCCTGCGCAGTGGGTCATGCCCCCCACCACCACGCCGTCCGGCCAGATCGGCCTTCCGTGCGCACCGGTCAGCACGGCGACCGGCGGGTGGCCGAGCTGGGCCAGCGCACCCGCGGTGATCTCCGACGCGCAGATCGCCGAAACCGAGTACACCGCGTTCGCCGGCACCCGGCACCCGGCACGCGGTGGCCGCTCGGCTGATCGTGCGCCGCATCCGCCGCGACGAAGCCACCCAGGCCTCTGGCCAGGAAGAACTCCTGCCAGCCTACCGTCATCACGCGGTGCCCACCGACAGCCCGTTCACCCTGATCCAGGCCGAAGCACAACACCGGGCCCACGCGAACATCGAGCAGGTCAACGCGGATCTGATCAGCGGGCTACTCGCCCACCTGCCGTCCGGCCGGTGGGCGGTACGTTGAAGACTGAAGCTCGTCGTTGTCTGCCGCGGGCCTCCACGGAGTCCCCCGCAAGCGTGAGCGACCTCGGCGCCGCCCTCATCTCGGTCACGACCGGACGAGGCGCACGCCGGTCGCGAGCAGCCAGACGAGCCAGGCGACGAAGCCTAGGAGCCCGACGAAGATCAGCGCCGAGCCGTCGGCGATCGCGAGGTTGCCGAGCCCCGTGGCGAGCAGCAGGCTCCCGCCCATGAGGCCCAGCAGGCGCTGCCAAGCCGGAGTCAGCCCGCTCGCGTGCGCGGCGAGGGCCGCGCCGATGCAGGTGGTGCCGATCGTCGGCAGCGCCAGCGCGAACGCCGCCGCGTGAATCTGCCAGACGAGCTCGAACGCGGGCGTCGGCTCGGCGAGCCCGCTGGCGGACAGCGCGAGCCCGACCTGCAGGACGTTGACAAGCACGAAGATGGCCGACAGCGTCGCGCCAGCGGCCAAGGCGAGGCGCGACCAGTCGGCGCCCGCTCCGCCGCGCCGCTCCACGAGACCGTGCAGGCCCGTCACGAACACGAGCAGCAGCGGCAGGTACAGGGCTACCAGACCGGACACGATCGCGACCGCGTCGCGGTTGGCCGCGTAGTAGGCCAGCACTTCCTCGATCGGAGCACCGAAGGGCAGCGCGCCCGTTACCGCAAACAACACGTTCTCGATCACCACCAACACCGCGAACGCGATCGCCGCGGCACCGACGAGCCGGCGTCGAACTAACCAACTGCGGGCTGGCGTGATGGCGGTGTTCTGCGGTGATCTCATCTCTTACCCCTTCGTTTCAGTCGTCGGATGGCGGGTTGTCGAGCAGGTTCGGGGTATTCGTTCGGATGGTCATCGGTTCTTCCTTCGAGAGGAGCACTGAAAGCTTCGTTCTCATGTCGGTCATACGAATCTCGGTATCCTCTCGGCCAGGTCGGTTGCGGCTCCGCTCCGCGCGGTGCCTCATGCCAGGATTCGATCGGAGCGCACTGCCTCACCTGGTTCTATCGGGCGGTGACGTCGTGGACGCAACACTATGACCGACCCCATCATGCGCGCATCCGTGAGAAACCCCGGCGTACGTCCGCAACGTCCCCCGACATGGACTCGGGGTTCACCCCAGGGCTAGGCAATCATTTATGAGTACGAGCTCGTGCCGCGATCCGAGCAGTGAGGTGATCTCGGCAAGATTCGGGTGGGTAGCGGTATTCAAGGTGAGTCAGGTGCAGTGCGGCGGCGACGATCTCGCCTTTAGGCCAGTTCGTGGCGCGGGCCCGGGACCAGGAACTGGCGTCTATCCGCAGTCTGACGGAGCAGGCGGAGCAGGCGAGCGAAACTACGGTCCGAGAGTCCTTGGCGGCGACCGAGACCGGACGGTCAAAGACCGCCATATCTCCACCGTCTCCCGTACGGTGAGCGAGCCGGTGAACCCGCCGTGCTGCAGCATCACTCCGGTCCGGGGGCGCGGCGCGGCTCGGCTCGGTCCTTGATCGGGCTACCGCCCGCGGCGGTCGTCCAGCGCTCGGGCGAAGTCCGCAGGCTCGACGACGACACGCGGCTCGATGTCGAGTTCGACCTCGACCTCGTCGCCGATCGCAACACCCCCGGCCTGCCGGTTGGTGTCGCTGAGGCCGAGCAGGTGGCGGCCGCGCATAGTAGCGATCCGGCTTTTCCGGCAATGCCCGTTGGCCGTGATCGTCACTGGCGGCTGCGCGCCCCCGCCGAGCGCCTCCACCACTCCGGGCGGAACTTCCAGCCCTCGCATGGTCTCGGGCGGCTCGACGAGGGTGCGAAACTTCACGCCGTGCTCCTTGCCGATCGGTGCGGGGTCAGGATGCGTAGGTGGTGACCTTCCACAGATAGCCGTCCGGGTCGCTGAAGTACCCGTAGTACCCGCCCCATTGGGCTGCGGCCGCCGCTTTGACAACGCTACCGCCGGCGGTCACCGCGTTGCGGATGGTCTCGTCCACCACGTCCCTAGAGTCGGGGTTGAGGTGGAACGAGGCGCCCCGGAAGCCGGATCCCTCCGCGGAGACGCCAGCGTCCTGTGCCGCTGCCCCCCATTCGTAGAGAGCCAGTTGCAGGGATCCCTCGCCCAGGCTGAACGAAACGAAGTTGGGGGTGTCCTTGTCGATCTTGAACCCCAAGGCTCCAGCATAGAACTTCTTGGCACGGTCCAGGTCTTTGACGCCGAGCAGGACTGCACTCACGGGCAGTGACACGGTTCGCTCCTTGTGATTTCGATTTGCTGGCCGAACCAGCAGGCCAGACATCCGTGCTAGGCCCGGGATGTCACAACGGCCTGGGTTCGCCGGTCAATTGGTATGACAGGCATGGACGGAGGAACGTGACAGATGGTCGAGCAGGACTGGCTGAGCGAGCGGTTCGCCGAGCACCAGGACCGTTTGCATGCGGTGGCCTACCGGATGCTCCGCTCACCCAGCGATGCCGAGGATGCGGTGCAGGAGGCGTGGCTGCGGGTCAGCCGCGCCGAGACCGGCCAGGTGGAGAATCCGGCTGGATGGTTGACCACGATCGTCGCCCGGGTCTGCCTGAACATGCTCGAGGCGCGCCGGGCCCGGCGTGAGGAGCCGGCCGGTGCGCTGCCGCCCGAGCCAGCCACGAGGCAGGCCAGCATCCCAACCGGCCAGGTCGGCCCCGAGGACGAGGCGCTACTTGCCGAATCGGTCGGTGTGGCGCTGATGGTGGTGCTGGACACGCTGACTCCCGCCGAACGGCTCGCGTTCGTCCTACACGACGTCTTCGACGTGTCGTTCGCGGAAATCGGCGCCATCACCGACCGGTCCCCGGCGGCGGCCCGGCAGTTGGCCAGCCGGGCTCGGCGCCGGGTGCAGGGAGCGGCCGCAGCATCCGAGGCCGCACGATCCCGCAAGCGGGAAATCATCGCCGCCTTCCTGGCGGCCTCCCGCAACGGTGATTTCGACGCCCTGCTCGCGTTGCTCGATCCGAATGCTGTGACCGACGAGTTCCGCGGCGCCCACGCGGTGGCGGCAACGTTCGCCGGACGAGCTCAGGCTGCCCGGCCCGCTCTGGTCGACGGCGTTCCGGCGGCCGTCTACGCGCGCCGGGGCATACCTAAGGCCGTCTTCACGTTCACCGTCAGCAATGAGAAGATCACCGGTATCACCATCGACGCCGACCCCGACCGGCTCCGCGACCTCGACATCGTCTTTCTCAGCACCAGCAACAGGGAGCGGCGGTGACCCCCACGCAGGACGAGATACCAGACCCGTTCACAGCCACCCACTACCCGCCCGACGTGGCCCGTGCGCTGGTCACCGACCAGCACCTGCCCTGCGAAAGTGACGCGTGACCGGCATGGAAATCAGGCTCTCGTATTACCCGCTCGCCGTCCATGATTTGGACGAGGCGCTCGGCTTCTACCGCGACGTGCTCGGCTTCAAGGTGCGCGATGACGTCGAATTCGAGGGGATACGCTGGGTCAGCGTCAGCCCGCCATCGCAGCCGGACGTGCAGATCGTCCTCGAACTACCCGGCGTGCACTTTGGCGCCACGTCGGCTGACCGGCAGGCGATAACGGACCTCATGGACAACGGCCTGATGGGCCGTCTTGTCTTCGTGACCGACGACTGCGACGCCACCTTCGAGCGCCTCGAGGCCGCGGGCGCCGACGTGATGCAAGAACCAATCAACCAGTCCTCTGGCGTCCGCGACTGCGCATTCTGCGATCCCTCCGGAAACGCGCTGCGCTTCACCCAGACTCGCGGCCGATAGCCCCCGCAATCTGGTATGTCGCCGGCTTCCCTGCCGACACACCGACCGACTGTGGCTGACCGACCTCACCGCGTCGAGCGCCTCGGTGCTGTGGACGGCACGTTGACCCACAGCACGCAGCAGCCACGCAGACGGTCGGGAAGACGAGGTGGCCCCATTGTTGCCACCAGTGGTGGCCCAAACCCGCACCGAACCGAAATCCGCGCCTTGCCCCTGGAGCCGAACTGCTCCCGGTGCTCATCGCAGGGTAAGCGGAGTTTCGGATTCCACGCGGGTCAGCTTCTCGGGGTTGCGGACGTAGTAGAGGCCGCTGATGCGGGCGTCCTCGACACGAATCGCCATCACGCCGTCGATCTCGCCGTCCAGGCGGACGAGGAGTGCCGGGTTGCCGTTGACCACTGTTGGTTCGCCGGTGAGCGCGCCTTCCACCTTGCCCAGAGCACCGAAGAACATGCGGACCACCTTTTCTGCGCCGATGACCGGCCGTAGCGCGGCCTGCTTGACGCCGCCACCGTCGCTGACCAGGACCACCTCCGGGGCGAGCACGTCGAGCAGGCCCTGCAGGTCCCCGGTCTCGAACGCGCGCTGGAACGACTTCAGAGCTGCCCGGGTCTCGCTCGGGGAGACCACTGTGCGAGGGCGGCGGGCATCGACATGCTGGCGGGCACGGTGCGCGATCTGGTGGACGGCTGCGGGGCTCTTGCCGAGTGCCGCCGCGATCTCGTCGTAGCTGACGCTAAAGGCCTCGCGCAGCACGAAAACGGCCCGCTCGGTCGGCGACAGCGTTTCTAGGACGATCAAGAGCGCCATCGACACGCTCTCGGTGAGTTCGACGTCCTGGGCCACGTCCGGCGCGGTGAGCATCGGCTCAGGTAGCCAGGGGCCGACGTACGCCTCCTTGCGGCGCTTCATTGTGCGCAGCCGGTTGAGCGACTGTCGGGTCGTGATCCGGACCAGGTAGGCGCGCTGGTCGCGCACGTGCTCCGCGTCGACCTTGACCCAGCGCAGCCAGGTTTCCTGAAGGACGTCCTCGGCGTCGGCCGCCGATCCGAGTATCTCGTATGCGACGGTGAAGAGCAGGTTGCGGTGGGCGACGAAGGTGTCGGTCGCCGGGTCATCGGCATGGCTCATATCTCGGCCCCTCTTCTTCGCAGGATGCCCCGGTCGTCAAAGGCCTTCGATCGTGCACCCACAGCAGGGTCCTTCAGATCATCCGCGCCAGCACGACCCCATCCCGCCAGCGACTCTCAGCTGGTGAAGGGCTCAAGGCTGAAGCGCCCCCACGCGATGAAGGCGGCAAGCGCGATATAGGCCAAGTTCAGCATCGCCAACGTGAACTGACCGAGGCGGCCATGAGTGATCATCGCGCCGACCATGAGTAGGACCCAGCAGACGGCAGTCACCGGCACCATGAACGGTGCGATATCGAGCACGGCGGGCAGGATCAGGCCAACCGCAGCCAGGAGTTCGAGGACCCCGAGAGTCTTGACGAAGCCGACGCTGGCATGTTTGAGCCACTCCCCACCACTGTGCGCAGCAGCCAGCTTCTCCTTGGGTACGAACGTCTTGGTGATGCCGCCGAGCAGGGACACTGCTGCCAGCAGTCCGGCAGCAATCCACAGAGCGAGGTTCATGCGGTCTCTCCTTGCCTTGGGTGTAGGTCAGCGGTTGGCCAGCGCCTCGGCGCGCTTGGCCCGCAGCAACTCCTGGCGCTTGTCATCCTTGACCCAGGTGAGCGAGCCGGGCGTGCGCGCCTCGTCCGCCAGATGCTTGAGCGTGTGCTGGCAGACGAACTCCTTGAGGTTCGCGCCCGGACGGCCGCCGAGGTAGAACCTGTTCGCGGTGTCATCCTTCGAGGCGAACTGGAAGATGCCGGCGCGACGACCCAGGCTGATGCACTGGCCGAAGAAGCCCAGGTTCATGGGCATAGGCCGCTCACCCGCGATTCGGCTGAGCACCGTGTCGGCGGCATGTGCGCCGATCCTCGTGGCGGCCTGGCAGCTCATCCGCAGCGGCAGGTCCGACGGTGCCGCCGAATCACCCGCCGCGACGACGTGCACGTCGTCCACGCTCGTCAACGTCTCGTCGGTGAGCAGGCGGCCCAGGGCGTCGGTGCTCAGCCCACTGCTGGCGGCCAGGTCCGGCACGCCGAATCCGGCGGTCCAGATGGTCAGAGTGCTCGGCAACGTGCGGCCGTCACTGAGCTGCACGGTCTCCCGAGTGACAGCCGTCACCTTCGCGTCGGGGCCGTCGAGGACGGTCACACCGAGCTTGGTCAGCCGCTTGGCCACCGAGCGCCGACCCCGGCTGTGCAGGTACGGGCCGAGCACCGCGCCGCACACCAGGGTCACCCTTCTGCCCTCCTCGGCCAGTTCGGCGGCGGTCTCGATGCCGGTCGGACCGGCTCCGACCACGGTCACCGAGGCCGTTGCAGGTAGACTGTCGCCGATCCGCCGCAGCCGCTGCGCCTCCTCCAGGGTGGCGATCGGGTAGGCGAAGTCGACCGCGCCGGGTACGCGCGGGTCAGCGCTGCCACTACCCACCGCGTAGATCAGGTAGTCGTAGCCGACCGTTCCGCCGGTCGCCAACGTCACGCCTCGCTCAGCCACGTTGATCCGTGTCACGGTGTCGACCACCAGACCGACACCCTCGCCCAAGACTTCTCTGTAGTGGACGACCGCGTCGTCAGATCCGCCCACCAGTTGGTGCAGGCGGATCCGCTCGACGAAGGTCGGGCGCGGATTGATCAACGTTACTGTCAGGTCGTCGCGCTGCGTCAGGCGATTGGCCGCCATGACACCGGCGTACCCGCCGCCGATCACCAGCACATCAGTGTTCCCACCCATGGTGTCTCCTTCGCTTCAAGGGGCTCGGCCTCAAGACACCACGTGGTCGATGATTCTGACTGCCCGTGAGGCAGATCACTCCACCGGCGCGGGCTGGGTGGGCGTCACGGGGGTCCGGAAGGCCCAAGGTGGACGCTCCGAGATGACTGAGGTGGAGTACGCGCGGACCGCGCCGTTGCTGCCGGATCCTTGGTCGGCCCCGAGAGGAGCCCGGATACGTCGTGATTCCTGTCGGATACCCGGCGGCGGACGCTGAGGTGCCCGCGATCGACCGCAAACCACTCGACGAGATCCTCGTTCGCAGATGACTCCTGGCGCCACCTCCCGGTGCTCGCCGCGAAGGTCGGACACGTCACGGCAGATCCGACGGCGCCGGTCAGCCGGTCAGGCTGTGCGGCATCACGGCGAGGTCGGGTAGCAGTCGTTCCCGCTGGCCGAACCAGGCCAGGGAGTCGGCGATGCCGGCGGTCAGGTCCCGCTCCGCGCGCCAGCCGAGCAGGTCCCGGGCGAGGCGGCTCCGGGTGTACGCCCCGACCCCGTCGCCGGGGCGGCGTGGCGCCTCGGCCACGGCGACGGTCGGGTTGACAAGCGCGTTGAACGCCGCGATCAGCTCCAGGACCGTGGTGCCGGTGCCGGTGCCGAGATTGACGGCCAGGTGGCCGGGTCCACCGGCGGGGAAGAGTTCGTCGAAGCGTTCCAGGGCCCGCAGGTGGGCGGTGGCGAGGTCCCAGACGTGAACGTAGTCGCGCAGCCCGGATCCGTCGCGGGTGGGCCAGTCCAATCCGGCGACGGGGAACGGCTCGCCGGTGCGGTGGGCGTGGATGAGGCGACCGAGCGCGTGGGAGGGTGTGGGCAGTTGCAGCCCGGTACGCAGGGCCGGGTCGGTGCCGATCGGGTTGAAGTAGCGCAGCGACAGCACGCGCAGCGGGGTGCTGGCCGCGACGTCGGCGAGCATCCGTTCCACCACCAGCTTCGTGTGCGCGTACGGGTTGCCGGCACCCAGGGACGACGTCTCGTCAACCGCGAGGTCCGGGCCCGGCTGGTAGATCGAGGCCGACGAGCTGTAGATCAGACGGCGTACGCCGTGGACGAGTAGCCGGTCGACGAACTCCACCGTCGCGGCGACGTTGGCGCGGTAGTAGTTGACCGGCCGGGCCACCGAGTCGGGTACGACGGTCAGTGCCGCGCAGTGCACGACGGCCTCGATGTCCGGATGGCGGTGCAGTACGCCGTCGACCAGGCTGGCGTCGGCGATGTCGCCTTCGTGGAAGATCCGGCCGTAGCAGAACTCCCGCCGACCGGTGACCAGATTGTCGATAACCACGGGCGTGTGGCCGGCGTCGAGCAGACAGGAGGCGACGGTGCTGCCGATGAAACCGGCACCACCTGCGATGAGCACCTTCACGATCTAGCCCTCCCCGTAGGCGTACCGCCGGTGCGGTGTCCGCACCTACCTGCATCTTGCCCACAGGCGACGGCCGGCAGCGGGCGATCGTCGTAGCCAGTGCCCTCCGGCCGATCGGCGCCGAGCTGCGGGAATGCCCGCCCCGTTCGCGGGTAACCGGCCGACCGAGTTCGGGCGTCCGGGTGGACACGGGAGGAAGCATGGCGGAGCAACGCATCGGGGTCGCGGTGGTGGGACTGGGTGGCGCGGTGGCCACGACGGCGGTCGCCGGGGTGGAACTCCTCAAGTTGGGAATGCGCGACACGTCGGGGTTGCCACTGGCCCACCGCACCGACCTGGTGCCGTACGAGTCGCTGGTTTTCGGCGGTTGGGACCTGTGCCCGGACGACCTGGCGAAGGCCGCGCACGTGCACCGGGTGGTGGAGCCGGCGCAGCTGGACACCGTGGCCGGACCGTTGCAGGCGATCAAGCCCTGGCCGGCGGTGTCCGACCCGCAGTGGTGCCGCAACGCGACCGGCGCCAACGTGGTACCGGTCGGGCCGCTGCGTGATCGGGTCGCGCACGTCCGCGAGGACCTGCGCCGGTTCTGGACGGAACAGGCACTGGATCGGGTGGTGGTGGTCAACCTCGCCTCCACCGAGGCGCGACCCGACCCGACCGCGCCGGTGCTGTCCGATCTCGCGGAGTTTGAGAGGGGGCTCGACTGCGACGACGCCACGATCACGCCGGGCCTGCTCTATGCGTACGCGGCGATCCGTGAGAGTTGCCCGTACGTGAACTTCACCCCGAGTCTCGGGGCCGACGTGCCGGCGCTCGTCGAACTGGCGGAGCGGGAGCGGGTGCCGATCGCCGGCAAGGACGGCAAGACCGGTCAAACGTTGATCAAGACGGTGCTGGCCCCGGCGTTCCGGTCCCGGGCGCTGGTCGTCGAAGGGTGGTACTCCACGAACATCCTGGGCAACCGGGACGGGCAGATCCTCGACGACCCGTCGTCGCTGGCCAGCAAGCTGGACACCAAGGGGTCGGTGCTCGACGACATGCTCGGGTACGCGGTGGAGGACCACGTGGTCCGTATCGACTACTACCGGCCGCGCGGGGATGCGAAGGAGGCCTGGGACAACATCGATCTGGTCGGCTTCCTGGGTCAACGGATGCAGATGAAGGTCGACTTCCTGTGTCGGGATTCGATCCTCGCCGCGCCGCTGGTGATCGAGCTGGTGCGGCTCGTCGTCGAAGCGGCCCGCCGTGGCGAGGGCGGCCCACAGGAGCAGCTCGGCTACTTCTTCAAGGCGCCGCTGACCCGCGGCGGTACCGCGGAACACGCGCTGCACGTTCAGGAGCGGACCCTGCTGCGGTGGTTGGATGCGGCATGACGGCCGTGCTGGCGGCGGCGCCGACCCGCCGGCTGGCCGCGGTCGTACCGGCTTTTCGGCAGATCGGTGACCTGAAGCGCGTCCGGGTCGCGCACGCCGACGGCTCCGTGGCCGCACGGGCCTTCGAGCGGTCGTGGGCGGCGCTGGTCGACGGCGCGGATCCGGCGGTGGTGGCGGCCCGGGAGTGTGCCGCCGCCGTGGCGGGGGCGCGTCTCGCCGGCCTGGACGCCGCCACCCTCACCGCCTGCGGGCTGTCCGCGCCGGACGCGGAGACGGTTCTCGCCCGGGCGGTCGCGGAACTGGCCGACACGCTGCACGGGGACACGGTCGGCCGGCTGCGTGGTGCGCTGCCGGGCCTGGTGGCCGATCGTGCGACGGGTGGTGGTGTGCCGTCATTCGTGCCCGCTCTGTGCCGGCAGCCCCGCGCCGGTGCCACCGCGCCGGGACGGCCCCGCCTGATGGTCGAGCCCGCCGAGAACCACGCGGAGCACAGCTGGGCGGTGGCCGTCTACGCCGCGTTGCTCGCCGACGACGTCGGCGCGGATTTCGGCCAGGCCTTTCTTCTCGGCCTGGCACACCACCTGCACAACGCCCGGCTGCCCGACGCCGGGTTCGCCGGTGAGCAGCTGCTCGGTGAGCACCTCGACCCGATCGTCGACAGGTTGACCGAGATCGAACTCGCCGGCCTGCCCGCTGAGCTCGCGGCCCGGGTCGACGCGGCGTTGGCGGGCCGGGTCGACGTAGACACCCCGCTCGCTGCCGCGTTCCACGCCGCCGACGTGCTGGACCGGGTGCTCCAGACCCACCATCACGCCCGGGCGGCGGCCTTCACCGCCGAGCAGGCACTTGTCGACCTTCAACTGGTGCACGACGGGCCGTGCGCCGGGTACCACCGTGCGGTGCTGCGGGCGGCCGGGCTGTGACCGCGGTCGGCATCCCGGTCGCCGGTACTCGGTGGCGCGGCCCGGACGGCAGCGGGCTGCGGGCCGACACCGCACACAGCCTCACCGACGGGGTGCGCCGCTGGCCGGTGGTCGAGGGTATCCCGTGGCTACGCCCCGGGCGCGAGGACCTACGTGCGGCCACGGTGGCGGCGCTGGACGCCGGAGACCCGCGCGGTGCGACGATGCTGCTTCTCGCCGACACCGACGACTGGTGGGACGGCGATCGGCCCACACCGCGTCGGCTGCGTGCCGCGCTGGCAGCGGGAAGCCTCACCGAGGCCGTCGATCTGCTTGGTCTCGGCCGGGTCGGCACCTACTTCCGGCACCGCTGGTCCGATCCCAGCTGGCTGGCCACGCTGGCCCTCACCGCCGCTCACCCGCCGTCCGGTCGGGCGGTGGTGGATCTGGCCTGCGGCGCCGGGCACCTGCTGCGGCATCTTGCGCTGCACGGGCAGACCGACCTCACCGGTGTCGACGTGGTATTCGCCAAGTTGTGGCTGGCCCGTCGTTTCGTGTTGCCGACCGGCGCACCGGTCGCGCTGGTCTGCGCCGACCTGATCGCCGGCTGGCCGCTGCCTCCCTCGCACGTGCCGCGTCACGTCGCCTGCCACGACGCGCTGTACTTCCTGTCGGACAAGGCCGGCTTCGTGGCCACCGCGACCGCCGCCGCCGGGCCACGGGGGGCGGTGCTGCTCGGGCACCTGCACAACGCCACGCACCCGGCGGGACGGGCCGGCCTGCCGCTGCGCGCCCACGAGTGGACGGCGCTGCTGCCCGGTGCCACGGCGTACGCCGAGGAGGAGTTGACCGCCGCGACGGCCGGTGGCCGGCTCCCGGTGGCGGCCACCGGGGCGGCACTGGCCGCCACGGAGGCGCTCGGGCTCGCCCGCGACGGGGCCGCCGCGCCGGCCGACCCGGCGCTGCTGCTACCCGCCGACGGCGTCCCGGTGCGCCGGAACCCCCTCTACCTTGACGGTGACCGCACCTGGCCCGACGACCGGTGGGCGGCCGAGTACGGCGACCGGGCGGCGATGTACCTGCCGCCGCGCTGGCCCGACCCGCCCGGACCGGATGCGGTGTGCCGTCGGCTCCTGCTCGACCTGCCCGAGCGGTGGTGACGGGTGTGAACGATGCGGTGCGGTGGGGTGTGGTGGGCTGTGGCTGGGTGGCGCGTGACCATGTCGCCCCCGCGATGCGGGCCGCCGGTGCCCGCCTCCTGGTAGCCTGCGACCGCGACCCGGCGGCAGCCACCGCCCTGGGGCCGGAGGCCCTGGCCACCACCGACCTCGACGCGCTGCTCGATCAGCGCGACGTCGAGGCGGTCTACGTCGCCACGCCGACCGACAGCCACCCCGATCTGGTCGCCGCGGTCGCCAAGGCGGGACTGCCGGTGCTCTGCGAGAAGCCGCTCGCGGCGACGGTGACGGACGCCCGCCGGCTCGTCGCCGCCGCCGGTGGCACACTCGCCGGCACCGCCTTCGATCAGCGGTTCCATCCGGCACACCGGCTCGTCGCCGCGCATGTCACCGGTGGGGACCTGGGCACCGTGACGGCGGTACGCATCACCTACGGCTGCTGGCTGCCCCCGGACTGGTCTCCGGACGGCCGCCCACACGACAACTGGCGGGTCGATCCGGCCCGCTCGGGTGGCGGCGCGTTGGCCGATCTCGCCCCGCACGGCGTGGACCTCGTCGGCGCGTTGCTCGGCGACGATCTGACCAGCCTCGCGGTGCTCACCCAGCGGCGGGTGCACCCCTACCCAGTCGACGACGGGGCGGTGCTGGCCGGCGTAACGGCCGGTGGCGTCCTCGTGTCGGCACACGTCAGCTTCAACACCGCCGAGCAACTACCCCGCCGTCGTCTGGAGATCGTGGGTACCCGTGCCCAGCTGGTGGCGGTGGACACGATGGGCCAGACCGCCGGCGGCAGCCTCCGGCGCCTGGACGCGGCCACCGGCGTCGTCACCGAGCTGCCCTTCGATACCCGCACCAGCCCGTTCACCGCGCAGCTCCGCGCGTTCGGCGCGGCGGTACGTGGTGCCGACTGGCCCTGGCCGCTGGCCCGGGACCTGCGTCTGCACGAGTTGCTGCACACCGTGGGAGGGGCCTGACATGCCGCTGCGGCCGTACGCGTGCGACAACTGCGGGCACTGGCAACGCTGGTTCGCCCCGCCGCCGGGCTGCCCCGTCTGTACGGACGTGCGTAACGCCCTGCCGGAGGAGGGTTGGCTGTTCCACTCGGCTGACGAGGTGGCGAACGGGCGGCAGGCCCGTTGGGCCGAGGTCGCCCCCGGGGTGACCGGCTACTGGTGTGAGCCGCAGCTCGGGCTGGGCAGTACCGGTTGGGTCATCGAGACCGACGCCGGTGCGGTCGGCTGGGAGGCCGCCGGCTGGTACCCGCCCGCCGCGCTTGCTGACCTGCGCCGCCGCGGTGGCCTGGTCGCACTCGGTGCCAGTCACGTGCACGGCTACGGCGCGCTGTGGCAGTTGCAGGACGAGCTGGCCCCGCCGGTGCTCGCGATCGGCGTCGATGATCTGGTGTGGACGAAGACGTTCCGGGTGACGTGGCCGATCGACGACCGGCACGAGTTGGCCCCCGGCCTGGTCGTGTACCGCAGCGGTGGCCATTTCCCCGGCCACAATGTCCTGCACGACACCCGACGGGGCATCCTCTTCGTCGGTGACCTCATCAAGGTTGATCTGGCCGGCACAATGCCGGTCGGGTTGTCCTGCCACAAGGCGTACCACGCCCAGATCCCGCTGTCGCATGCCGAAGTTCGTCAGGCCCGGGAGCTGATCGAGACACTCGACTTCCAGGCGGTCGCCACCCCGTTCGAGTTCGCGGCGCCGGTCGGCCGTGAGCAGGTGCTCGCCCTGTTCGACCGGCAGCTGCGCGGGCAGCCGACGGCCGGTCCGATTCCCATCGAGGAGCTGACATGACCCGAGCACTGCGACCCCGTACCGACACCGTCACCGCGGTGTCGGTCGCCGACCAGTTCGCCGCCGCCCTGCCGCCCGGCGAGGTCGGCGACTTCGACGTGAGCGCGGTGGACCGGCTCGACGTGCCGGTCTTCACCGCCGATCACCTCGGTGCCGGCTGGCCCCGGGCGGTGGCCTTCGGCTACGGGCTGACCGCCGAGCAGGCTCGTACCGGTGCCTACGGAGAACTGGCGGAGGAACTGCTGCTGCACCGGCACCTGCGCGGTGTCGTTCCCCGCCGGGCCTCCTACGCGCAGTTGCGGCGTGAGGTCGGGCCGGACGGGGTGGTCGATTGCCGGTCGCTGGTGCTGACCGCCGGCACGACGGTGGACGACGAACAACCGCGGTCATGGCTGCCCGCGTTGCGCTGGCGCACCGGTGAGACCGTCCTCGTCCCGGCCGAGTTCTGTGCCTCGTCCGGCGACGACCTGCCGTGGCAGGACCCGGCGGAACGGCTCGTCAGGGTGATCACGAACGGTTCCGGCGCGGGGGACACCGTTGAGCGGGCGGTCGCGCACGGCCTGCTGGAGCTGCTGCAACGCGACGGCAACGTCACCGCCTTCCGGGCCATGGACCGCGGTGTGGTGCTCGATCTGGACGAGGTGCGCGACCCGGTGACCCTGGCGGTGCTGGCGCGGCTGCGTGACGCCGGCATCGAGGTGCTGCCGAAACTCGCCGCCACGGACTTCGGGATGGTCGACGTGCACGTCGTCGGGATGGACCGGGAGCCGGAGACACCGCCGCTGGCGGTGACCGCGTGCGGCGAGGCCGCCCACCCGGACCGGGAGGTCGCGCTGCGCAAGGCGCTGCTGGAGTACGTGTCGTCCCGCGCCCGGAAGGTCTTCTCCCATGGAGCGCTCGGCGCACTGACACCGGTCGCGCCGGAGGCGTACTGGCGGCGGGAGTTCGCCCGACCCCTGACGCCGCAGGAGCCGCACGCGTTGCGGGCGATGCGCGAGTGGACCCGGCTCAGCGGCGCCGAGCTGCGTGACCTGCTGGCGCCGGTGGTGCTGGCCGAACGGACCCGGGTGCCGTTCTCGTCGCTGCCCACCGTGGCGTCCGGCGCACTGGACGACCCGCCCGCGCTGTTGTCGGATCTGCTATGCAGGCTCGCCGACTTCGACGTGCTGGTGGTCGTGGCACCGGGTGAGGGGGCGGTCGCGGTCAAGGTGATCGTGCCGGGGCTGGAGGCCGAGACGATGTCCTACGGCCGGATCGGGGCGCGTGGGGTGCGTCGGCTCGTCGAGCGGGACTCGCCGCTGGTGGGCATGGGTACGCCGCCACGCGAGGGGGCCGCACCCGTCGTTCTGAACGCGGCCGGACGGGAGCAACTCGGCGGCGATGCCTGGCTCGACCTGGCCGGGGTGAACCGTAGGGTCGGACCGCTCTATCCGCTGTACCGGGAACCGGCCCGGTACGCCGTCGCCCGGAGCGCCGGATGAGCCTGCGGTACGCCTACAACACCAACGGCATGACCTCGCACCGCCTCGACGACGCCCTCGCGCTGCTCGCCGACACCGGCTACGACGGGGTAGCCCTCACCCTCGACGTGGCGCACCACGACCCGTACGCCCCGGACCTCGCCGGCCGCACTGCGCGGCTCGCCCGCCGGCTCACCGGACTCGGCCTGGCCAGTGTCGTGGAGACGGGTGCCCGTTTCCTGTTGGACGCCCGTCGCAAACACCATCCCACCCTGGTCTCGCCGGACGAGGCGGACCGCGCCCGGCGGTGTGACTACCTGCGTACCTGCGTCGACGTGGCGGCCGACCTGGGCAGCGAGGCCGTGTCGTTCTGGGCCGGCGTGCCCGAGGCCGGCACCGACCGGGAGCGCTGCTGGGGCTGGCTCGTCGACGGCGTCCGTGACGTGGTCTCGTACGCCACCGGGCGGGGCGTACGGTGCGCGTTCGAGCCGGAACCGGGCATGCTGGTCGACGACTGCGACGACTGGGCCCGCCTCGCCGCGCTGGTGCCCGGCCTGACCCTCGCCCTGGACACCGGGCACTGCCTGGTTTCCGGCCGGTACTCGCCGGCCGAGGCGGTGCGGGCCTTCCATCCGGCGCTCGGTGCCTGCGCGGTGGAGGACATGCCTCGTGGCCGGCACGAGCACCGCGCACCGGGCGAGGGTGACATGGACCTGCCGGCGGTGCTCGGCGTGCTCACCGAGACCGGCTACCGCGGGCTGGTCAGCCTGGAGCTGTCCCGCGACGCTCACCGGGCCGACGTTCTGGTACCGGCCGCGTTGTCCGCGCTGCGGGCCGCCGAGCGTGCCCACATCGAGGCGGCGTTGCTGGAGGTGACCGCGACGTGAGGATCTGCTTTGTCTCCCGCCGCTACTGGCCGGCGGTGTCCGGCATGAGCGCGTACGCGGAGAACCTGCTCCGGCACCTGGTGCGGGCCGGCCACGACGTCACGCTCGTCTCTCAGTTCCGGGGCGACGCAGCCGGTCGCGCCGTCTACGGTGGCGGCCCGCCGCCGCCGGACCGGGTGCCGGCAGGCGTCACCGTGCACGCGCTGGAGGCGCACGGCGAACAGGCCGTCGGTCGGGGTGAACCGGCCGACTTCGAGGCCGACGTGGCGGCGATGACCGCCACGGTGCTCCGGCTGCACGCCCGGCGTCCCTTCGACGTCCTGCACGCCCAGTACGCCTACCCGAACGGCCTGGCGGTGCTGCGGGCGGCCCGCGCCGCGGGTCTGCCCGCCGTGGTCTCGGTGCAGGGCGGCGACGGGCACTGGGTCGGCACCTGCTGCGACACCCACCGACAGCTGGTACGGGCGGTCTTCGCGTCCGCGCCGGCACTGCTGATCGGCTCGGAGTCGTTCGCCGCCGAGGTGTGCGACCGGCACGGCGTCGACCCGGCCCGGTTCACCGTCGTGCCGGGGGCCACCGACACCGACCGGTTCGCACCGTCGCGGCCGTTCGGTGAGCTGTCCGACCCGCCGGTGCTGCTCTACCACGGCCGCGTCGACGCCCGTAAGGGCGTGCTCGATCTGCTCGACGCGGTGGCGAAGTTGCGCGCCGACGACACGCCGGTACGCCTGCTGATCTCGGGGATCGGCCCCGACGTGGAAGCCGCCACCTCGCGGGTCGCCGAACTCGGCCTCACCGGCGACGTCGAGCAGCTCGGCGCGGTGCCCTACGAGACGGCTCACCAGGTGTACGCCCGCGGTGACATCTTCGTCAGCCCCACCTACGCCGAGGGCTTCTCCAACACCATCCTCGAGGCGATGGCGTCCGGGCTGCCCGTGGTCTCCACCGACGTGGTCGGGGTGCGTGACTGCGTACGCTCGGAGGACAACGGGCTGCTGGTGCCCGCCGGGGATCCGGCGGCTCTCGCCACGGCGGTGCGCCGGCTCCTCGACGATGCCGACCTGCGTACGCGACTCGCCGCGCGGGCCCGTCGCGACGTGGTGCGGGACTGGAGCTGGCCGGTGGTCGCCGGCCGGGTCACCGCGATCTACGACGGGCTCGGCACGACCGTGCCGGAGATCGCCGACCCCCCGCCGGACCCGGCGTGCCGCTTCCGCTCGGCACCGCACCTGCTGTGACCCGCCGCGCTGTGGCGGTCAGCCCACATCTCGACGACGCCGCCTTCTCCGTCGGCGGCACCCTGGCCGCGCTCGCTGCCGCCGGATGGTACGTCGAGGTGCTGACCTGCTTCACCGCCTCCGTGCCGGAACCGTCGCCGTTCGCCCTGTCCACCCAACTCGACAAGGGCCTGCCGGCGGACGCCGACTACATGGCGCTGCGCCGTGCGGAGGACATGGCGGCCTGCCGGGTTCTCGGTGCCGTGCCGGTGCATCTGCCGCTTCCGGAGGCTCCGCATCGCGGCTACGACAGCGCCGCCGACCTGTTCACCGGCGTCCACCCGGACGACACCGTCGGTGTCGCGTTGTCGGTGGCCCTGCGCCTCCGGCTGCGCGCCGCGGATCTGGTGCTCGCTCCGCAGGCGCTCGGCGGGCACGTCGACCACCGGGTCGTCACCGAGTCGGTCGTCAGCTGCGCCACGGGTGTCCTGTGGTGGCGTGACGTGCCGTATGTCCGCCGGGCCCTGGAGGAGCCCCCGTGGCAGGCTGTGCCGGACGGGGTCGAGCAGCCCGTCGACATCGGCGACCGGCTCGCCGCGAAGATCCGTGCCGTCCGCTGCTACACCACACAGCTCGACTTCCAGTTCGGCGGTTCCTCGCGGGTCGGGCCGGTGTTGAGCGCGCTGGCCGTCGCCGAGGCCGCGCGGCTCGGTGGGCGGGGCTGCGTCGAGGTGCTGTGGGGGCCGGTGGGGCGCCTCGCCGGGGTTTGCGCTTCCGCAGAGGGCGGCAGCGTCTTGTTCAGCCCTTGAGCCCGTTACGGAGGACCCTGAGGATCCGCCGTTGGCTTTCCTGGTCGGGGTCGACCTGCTCCAGGGCCCGTGCGGTGCCGACCATCAACCCGATCAGCTCGGGCGTGGTGATGTCACTCGCGATGCGGGCGGCCTGGCGGCTGCTCCGCTGCCGGTGTCTGCCGAGCCGAGGAAACTGCCGGGCCGCTGAGGGCACGGGCCCAGGGCTCGTCGATGTCGGCGAGGCCGAAGAGCGGCCAGGACGCTCAGGGCGCGGTTGCCGGCCTGAGTGTTCAGCCTCGCGGTGTCATCCGGAGGGTGAACCGGTTGCCGGGGTTCGGGCCGGGCGTCGCCTGAATGCGCAGTGGCCGCTGCGGCCTACGAAGATGAGGTCGCATCCGATGAACCAGCATGGCCATGGTCGCCACTGACAGAGCTCCCGTCATGCCCGCGCCCAGACAGGTGTGGCTGCCCACCGAGAAGGGTGCGTACACCCCGGCGCGACGGGCCCCGGCGAAGTCCCGGTCGATGTCGAACCGGTCGGGGTCGGCGAAGTGCCGCGCAAGTCGGTGGGGCACGCAGGTGGCGATCAGCACGCGGGTACCGCGCTCGATCCGGTGACCGGCGAACTCGAACGGTTCGACCGCTACCCGGGTCGATCCCGGTGCGGGCGGGAACATCCGCAACGTCTCCAGCACCGTGGCGTGCAGCGCGGGAAGATCACGTATTCGTTCGACGGGAAGGTGGTCGCCGTCGTGGACGGCGTCTACCTCATCGGCGACCCTGGCGAACACGTCCGGACGGCGTGCCAGGACGTAGAGGAGAAAGCTGTACAGGTAGGCGACGGTGTTGATGCCGGCGAAGTAGCCCTGTAGTGCCATTCCCGCGCGTGTCTCGGGTGGGTAGGGGTGACCGTTCTGGTCGACCGCGGCGATCGCCTGGTCGATCAGGTCAGGGGTGTCGCTGCGGGCGGTGGCGGCGCGCTCGTCGAGCGCCGCCCGGGCGAAGTCCATTATGGAGGTCCGCGCCCGGCGGTACGCGGGTCGTCGCAGCACCAGTGCCGGCAGTTTGCCGGTGACCTCGACGTCGAGGACGAGTTCGAAGGCCCAGCGCAGGGTCTCGAAACGCGCAGCCGAGTCGGCTCCGGTCAGCGCGATCGACAGCTGGGCCGCCGCCAGGCGCTGGCAGGCGTCCACCACGGGGAGGTTGGGTCGGTCTTGCCAGCTCGCGAGAGCCTGTCGGGTGGATTCGGCGACCGCGTCCCACCGTGCGGTCAGCAGTCCTCGCGACAGCCCGGTCGCCAGGATTGCACGGAGGTGTCGGTGTGGACGACCACGTAGGACATGGACCCGCATCTGGAACTGACGGTCGAGCCCACCCATGGTGTCTTCGCTGCTGAAGAGCGCGTCGCCGTGGTCGCGTAGGAGCTGGTTGGCGTCGGACCCGGCAAGGACGGTGAAGGCCTGACTCAGTGCGCGTACCCGATAGATTGGACCCATCCGGCGGTAGTTGTCGACGAGGAACCCCTGCACGTCACCCATCATCTGTAGGGCGTTGCCGAGCAGGGGCAGGCCCGGCACCGCAGGTGGTGTCGCCGCGACCGCCGTGTCCTCAGCAGTCATCGGTCCGGCCCGGGGTGGTCGTGGCAGTGAGCCAGCGCAGCTGGCGGAACGCGGGCCTGTCGGGCTCGGCGAGCTGCTGCGCCATCCGTTCACGAACCGAGGCGGGTGCTTCGGCGTCCCGGCCGATCACGTCCATCCCGGCGGGTGTCACCAGCGACCGGTCGAAGGTGAGGACGACGGTGTTCTGGTCGGCGCTGATCCAGACGACCCGCCACCGGCTGGTGATCATGCTCAGCAGTAGTCGCCCTCGCCAGGTGAAACGACCGGCGTGCGGATCGAAGGTGTCGGTGCCGTGGATGCCACGGTGGGCGCCGGTCCGGGTGCGGTACCGGACCTCGTCGCGTAGCACGAGTGGATTCTTGCCGAGGCGGGAGTAGGTGAAAGTCGGGTCGAGGCGTCGACCGGACAACCACATTGGAAACGTCGTCGCGAGAACGTGCCAAGTGCCGGGAAGCACCGTCGCCAGCCGGTCTGCCTCGAAGGTCATCGAGGTGCCTGCGGGGTCGATGGGGCCTGCCGTCGCCAGAGGCGCTCGGTCCGGTCGACGGTATCGCCGGCAGCTCGTGTCACTGATCCTCCGCAACCCTCAGCGCCCGCTTCCGGGCGGCCCCTGGCGTGGCCGACACCGTAACAAGAGTGATCTGCAGATCGTACGCCCGCGTGATCGCTCTGGCACCCTATGTGACCGCCTGGCGGGAGCTTGCAGTGCCAGCATCACGTAGTCGGTGCGGGGCCAACGTAACGGGTCGTCAACCCACCGTCCAGGGATGGCCAGTGCGCCCTGTACCGCACTTGCGGTGCTCTGCGCGCAACCACCGAACATGTGCCACTGGCCATGGCCTGAAACGCCTCCGCGCGTTCGCGCGTGGGCAGCGACCGCGGTGCCCACGCGAACGAGATGACTTCCCATCTGGGGATGAGCGGGTGCCGCCTCGGCGTAACACGTCGGCAAGACGACGTGTCGAATGCCCCGCAGATGGAGAAGCGCCCTTGGTCTTCGCTGTCGTGACGCAACGGTATGTTGAACGGCGAGGTTCGATTCATTGGCGACGCGCCGATAGGAAGCGCATCGCCCGATCGTTCGGGCTCTTCCTGCGTAGCGAGGTTTCCGGCGACCCGCTGGCGAACCCAACGGGTATCGGGTGCGATCTTGACAATTTCCACACAGGTGCCACCTAGCCTCGGGACTGTCACGGAGTCCAGCTGAACGATGGGAAACGTCATGTCCTGTGCCAGACCGGTGCGCCTCAGCGTCGCACTCGTCGCGATCATCGTCACGGTCGTCGCAATGGCGGTGTTCGGCCGTCCCGGACCGGTGGATGCCACCTCCGGTGACATCGCGATCGTGGCGTACGACTTGGGCAACGACCATGTGTTCACCGACCCCCCGGACTGGCCGTACGAGTCGGAGATCAAAGCGGTGGTGCACCATCCCGCGAGGCTCAGGGGCACGGCACCGATGATCATGCTACTACACGGTCAACAGCTGTCCTGTTACTCTGCCGACGAGCAGGACTGGCAGTGGCCTTGCCCGCCGGGAGTGCAGCCGTACCCCAGTCACCGGGGGTACGACTACCTGGGGCGAGCCCTCGCCCGGGACGGGTTCGTCGTGGTGTCCATCAGCGCGAACGGACTGAACCACCAGATGGGTGTCGCGCCGCAGCGGGCCCGGCTGATCAACCGGCACCTGGAGTTGTGGCAGCAGTTGAACGACACCGGCGGGGGCCCGCTCGCCGGTCGATTCACCGCCCCGGGCACCGGCCGGCCGGTCCGCACCGACTTCAGAGGCATGGTGGACCTGACCCGGGTGGGCACCATGGGGCACTCTGTGGCCGGTGAGGGGGTGATGTACCAGGCCGCGGACGCCAACCGGGCCGAGTTGCCGGCGGGTGTACGGATCCGTGGCGCGGTGACGGTGGCGTCCCCTGGCGCCAGTGGCTTCTTCGACGTTCAGGTGACCCGGCTTCCGATCGCCGTGATGTCCAGCGAGTGTTGGGGGCAACGGGACCGGGAGTACTTCGACCTGGCATCGGAGGACCCGGAGGCCGTCGCGTTCCTGGTCCGGCTGGCGAAGGGCAACCACAACTACTTCAACACCGTCTGGACCTCCGGACCAGGTCCGGGGGATGGTGACGACACGCGTTGCCCGACCGCACCCGAGCGTCCGAGCGCCGAACAGCAGCAACAGCTCGCCGTGACGTACCTGCGGGCCTTTTATGCCTTCAGTCTCCGGGGCGACGCGAGGGGGATGCCGGTACTCGACGGCACCCGACCGGTACCCGGTGTCGGCACCGTGATCGAGACCGCTCCCTGAGCCGCGCGTACACGGCTCGGACGAGATACCGGGTGCCGTCCACCGGGAATGGGTGGCACCCGGCGCGCCCCTGGTGTGGGCCGGGGCGGCGGTCGAGATCGATGTTCGGCACTGAGTGTTCCTGGTCGGCGGGTCCAGTTGCCCTGAGCCGCCCGAACAGTCGCATCGGTATCCGCAGCGGGCGGCGTGGCACCACCATCGCGCTGATGGCGGGGCTGATCGGCGTGGCCCTTGGCGGGCTGGCCCTGGCCCGCTCCCGCCGCACCGGTCGGCGGACCACCTGACCGGGGCGCGCCGCAGGGTCGACGGGTCTCGGTGTCGGTGGGCTGCCCCAGCGGCGACCGTCGTGGATGGGACTCGCATGTCGACCGTCGTCGTCTGGTGTGTGGTCACCGCTGTGACGGCGGGAACACCGCATAGCCTACGGCAGCAGGGAACCGACCAACTCGACGCGATCCGCCGAGCCGAAAAAGGAGGCCGCCAACCGGCCGAACGCGGCCGGGTCGTCGGTCGCCAGGAAACGGTGCCGGGCCGCTGGCGCGATGGCGCCGGGCTCGCGCAGGGTGCCGGTCGCGGCGAGGGCCCTGCACACGTCGGTGGCGATCTCGTCGGCGCTGGAGACGAGTGTGACGTCCTCGCCCATGATGAAGCGGAGCAGGTCGGCCAGGACAGGATAGTGCGTGCAGCCGAGGACCAGCGTATCCACCCCGGCGGCGCGCAGTGGGGCCAAGTAATCGCGCGCGACTTCGAGCAGCGCCTGGCCGGAGGTGACCCCGCGCTCGACAAACTCCACCAGTAGCGGGCAGGCCACGCTGGTCACGGTGATCTGCGGCGCCGCGGCGAACGCGTCGTCGTAAGCGCGGCTGGTGATGGTGGCGCGGGTCCCGACGACGCCGACGTGCCCGTTGCGGGTTCCGCCCACCGCCCGGCGCACCGCCGGCCGGATCGCCTCGACGATCGGGACGGGATATCGCTCGCGCGCGTCGTGCAGGCAGGCGGCCGCCGCGCTGTTGCACGCGATGACGAGTAGCTTCACGCCCTCGTCCACCAACCGGTCAAGGCAGTCCAGCGCGTACTTGCGGATGTCGGCCAGGGGCTTGGGGCCGTACGGGACGTTGGCTGTGTCCGCGAGGTAGAGCAGCCGCTCGTGGGGGAGCCGGTCGATGATGGCCCGGGCCGCGGTCAGGCCGCCGACGCCGGAGTCGAAGACACCGATAGCCGCGTCCGACATCTATCCCTCTATCCCTTATCCGTTAGAGTCGGCGCCGACGGAAGGAGCTCCACAGTGGTGCAGACCGGCCCGCCGCGCGTCGCCCTGATCGGAGCCTTGGGCCACGGCCGTCGGCATCATCTTCAGATCCACCGTTTGCAGCTCGGCGGGCGCCTGCGCCTGGTGGCAATCGCCAACAGGCGTCCAGTGCCGCCGGCCGCCGACACTCCACTCGACGATGTGGCGATCTACCAGGACCCGGACGCCCTGCTCGCCGACGTCCGGCCGCACATCACGGTCGTCTGCACACCGCCGCACACCCACGCCGCCATCGCCGAGGCTGCCGTGCGGGCCGGCAGTGACCTGCTGTTGGAGAAGCCGCCGGTGGTCACGCTGGCCGAGCACGACCGGCTGGCCGAGCTGGTGGAGCAGTACGGCGTGCGGTGCCAGGTCGGGTTCCAGTCGCTCGGCTCGCCAGTCCTGCCGCTCCTGACCGGCCTGGTGGCGGAGAGCGGCCTCACCACGATCAGCGTCGCTGGTGCCTGGTGGCGGCCAGACAGCTACTTCGCCCGCACCGTCTGGGCCGGCCGGCGCACGATCGACGGCGCCCCGGCGGCCGACGGCGCGCTGGCCAACCAGTTCGCGCACGCCCTGCAGCAGGCGCTGGCCCTGGCCGCCGGGGTGACCGGCGCGGCCGACCCGGTGGCGATCGGGCTGGAGTGGTACCGCACCCGGGACATTGAAGTCGAGGACACCGCGCGGCTGGCCGTGACGCTGGCCGGCGGGACGGAGATCCGGCTTGCCGTAACCCTGGCTTCCGACACGTTCACGCACGGCGAACTGCTGGTTCGGGGCGACCACGACGTGGCGTCCTGGGACTTCACGAACGATCGCCTGCGGCTTGCCGGCGAGGCCGGCCACCGGGTCGTGCCGGGCCGCGTCGGTCTGCTGGAGAACCTGCTGGACCACCGGCGTGACCCGTCTGGTGTGCCGCTTCTCGGGTCGCTGGTCGCGACCCGGGCGTTCACCGTGATCCTGGACGCGCTCGCGGCCGCGCCGCCGCCGGCCCTGATCGCCGAGAAGTACCTGAGGCCGCATCCCGAAGGCGGCGGCAACGTGGTCGACGGTATCGGCGAGGTGATCGCGGCTGCGGCCCAAGGTGACGTCTCCTTCTCCGAAGCGGGTGCGCCCTGGGCCGGGCCGGCATACCGGGTGCCGGTCAGTCGACCGTGACACCGGCGTCGGCGATCAGACGGTCCGTGCCGGTACGTTGCAGCGCGTTGGACACCAGCCGCAGAGCCCACGGGTCGTCCTTGTTCTGGGCCAGGTGCAGGATCGCTGCCTCGGCGTAGGCGCTCTCGTCGACAGACTCGGTGCCGACCGGAACGGGCACGAGGTGGCCGACCATGAAGTTCCAGCGGACCGGCATCTCCCGTACCCGCAAGGTCTCCCGCATCTCCCAGAGCGCGAGCCAGAAACCCAGCTGGTCCCGCGGTATGATCCGGCCGGTCGCAGCCATCGGCAGCATCGCCCGGTAGTGGCGCAGCCAGCGCGTCGCCAGCTCGTGCATGGCCGGCGCCGAGCCCAGCAGGATGCCGCTGTTCCAGCACTTCATGTCGTCCAGCGCCGAATCGGGCAGCGCCACCCCAAAGGTCTCGTGCACCAGCTCGACCACGGCCGTCCGAGAGATGTCCGGGTCGGTGAAGTAGAGCCGCCGGTCGCCCCACAAGGTCGGCGCGACCGGACGGTTGAGCAGGGAGAAGAGGTCGTCCTCAGTACCCAGGCGGTCGCCCAGCTCCTTCGACATCAGCGCGATGTCGGTCCGGACCAGGGTGTCGGAGTCCAGGTAGAGATGCTGCGCGGTGGGGGCGTCGAACATCGAGCTGATCTTCACGATGCGAGACCGGACCGACTCGGTCTGCCTGGCCGGCACAGCGCTCCACTCGGCCGGGTCGACCGTGACGACGTGAACGTCGAAGTCGAGCTTGCGGGCCAGCCGGTCGAGCAGCGGCGACGGTTCGTCGACGAACACGGCCACCGGCACGGTCCTGTTGTGCTCGCGCAGGGTGGCCACGGAGGCCGCCACGTACGGGACGAAGGTGGTAGTGGTGGTCAGGGTGACGCGGAACTGCGGTCCGCTCATGCCGGTTGCCCTCCCTGGAAGCTGCTGGTCACCATGTGACCGGCAGGTGGTGAACGCCGTAGAAGCCCATGTCGTCGGCCATCGGCACGTCTGCCGCTGGCACCGCCAGGCGCAGACCCGGAAACCGCGCGATGAGCGCAGGATAGGCGATGCGCAGCTGCAACCGCGCCAAGCTCTGCCCGATGCACTTGTGCGTCCCGTACCCGAAGGCGAGGTGACCGGTGGCGCGGCGGGTGATGTCGAGCCGGTCCGGTTCGGCGAAGGTCTCCGGGTCGCGGTTGGCGGCCGGCAGCGACAGCGTGAGGCATTCGCCGACCCGGATCTGCACGCCCTCCAACTCGATGTCGACCAGCGCGGTGCGCGGGACGCCGAAGTGGAAAATGGTGAGGTAGCGCAGCAGTTCCTCGACCGCGGTATCGATCAGCGACAGGTCCTCGGCGAGCTTCCGGCGCTGGCCGTTATGCGACAGCAGGGCGAACGTGCCCAGCCCAATCATGCTGGCCACGGTTTCGTGCCCGGCCGTCAGCAGCAGCACCCCGGCGCCGACGATCTCCTCGTCGGCCAGGTCGCTGTCGTTCGCCATTACGCTCAGCAGGTCGCCGGCCGGTTTCGCGCGCCGCCGCCGGACCAGGTCGCCGAGGTGGTCGTTGAGCCCCTGGAGAGCCTGCTCGGTTTCGGTGACGCTCGCAGTGAGACTGAACAGCGTGATGCTGTTCTTCTGGAACCGGCTGCGCTCGGCGTAAGGGACGCCGAGCAGCTCACAGATCACCAGCGACGGAATCGGCAGCGCGAACATCTCGACCAGGTCGGCCGGTCGGTCGGCCGCCGCCAGCGCGTCGAGCCCACCGGCGACGATCTCCTCGATCCGGGGCCGCAGCCTGGCGATCTGGCGCTCACCGAACCGGCTGCTCAGCAGTCGCCGGAACCGGGTGTGCTTGGGCGCATCCATGTCCACGAACCAGCCGGGCAGCGCGGGCCGCCCGTAGAACGGTTCCGTGCTGGGCCGGTGCACCGGTACCCGCTTGAGCTCCGCGCGGGTGCTGAACCGGGGATCAGCCAGCACGGTGCGCACGAGGCGATAGCCCGTCACTAGCCAGCCCACCGCCCCGTCGGGATAGGCGAGCGGCCGGATCGGCTGTTCTGCGCGGAGCTCGCCGAGCCTCGGCGGCGGATCGAACGGGCAGCGCCGGGTCGTCGGCAGCGCGACCGGTCCGGTCACGGCTTGATGCCTTCGGTCAACCCGTGCTCGTACGGGAGGCCGGTCAGCGTCGTCACCTCGCGGAAGCCGACCTCACGCAGCCAGCTCTCGTAGTCTGAAGCCGGGTAGGCCATGCCGGAGCCGCTGGCGACCGCGTTCAGGTAAAGCGACAGTCGGGCCGAGAACACACCCCGCTGCTCGTCGTCGGTGACGTTGAACCCGTACAGCAGGACCCGGCCGCCGTAGGGCAGCGCCTCGAACGCCTTCGCCAGTAGCTCGATCACCCGCTCGGCCGGGAAGATCTCGAGCACATGGCTGAACAGGACCGCCTCGGCGCCGGGCGGGAACGGGTCGGCGAACAGGTCACCCCGGTGGGCGGTCACCCGGGCGGCGAGCGATTCTGGCACCGCGTCACCGGCCAGGGCCTTTGCAAGTTCCGGGGTCGTGCGGCTGGTCGGGTTGTGACCGGTTGGGGTGGAT